>NZ_OZ026472.1:955722-1274296 GCF_964019805.1 Candidatus Lariskella endosymbiont of Epinotia ramella
ATATATGGAATACAAGCACAAGCATCATACAGTATAAATTCTCAGCAGGCTTCAGAACATCCTCAAAAAAAGCAATTTACGAAAAAAATTTTAATAAGCAAAGTTATTGATCACAAAGCACTGGATGAAACAATAAGAGGTATTATAGAAGGACTTGCACAAAACGGTTATAAGCCAAGGTCAAAACTTAGAACTTCACGTTGAATCATCTCAAGGCAGTCAAAGTTTAGCAGCTCAAATTGCATCTAAGTTTGTCAGTCAAAACCCTGATGTATTAGTTGCTGTTGGCACTATATCAGCGCAAAGTTTTTTAAAGCATATCGCTCAAAATAAAAAGCTGCAGCTTGTCTTTAGTTCTGTGAGCGACCCAAAGGCTGCTAGACTCACAAACGTACAAGGAAAATCAACACAAAATATCTCCGGCGTATCAAATTTTATAGATTTAAAATCACAAATAGAACTCTTTACAAAGCTGCAACCAAATTTAAAAAGACTAGGTATCTTATATAACCCAGGTGAAGCAAATTCAGTAACAATCTTAGGGCAACTTATAGAAGTATGTCGTACTTTCGGAATTGAGATTGTCACACAGACAGCAAGTAGAACATCTGAAATAGCTCAAGCAACAGCAAAACTTGCAAGCAATGTAGATGCAATTTTTATAAACAACGATAACACAGCACTAAACTCAATCAAAATCATCATCTCTATTGCTGCAAAGCAAAATGTTCCTGTATACGTGAGTGACACAGATTGTGTAGAGTTTGGGGCTCTTGCAGCGCTTGGAGCAAATCAATAGACCTCTTGCATAACCATATAAATTGATTAAAATCCTTGATTTTATCAAGGATAACATGAAGTTTGAAAACATCAAAGATGAATACGCAGAAGAGTTTCGCAGGCTTACTGGCATTAAACGAGGAACGTTTGAAGTTATACTAAGTATATTAAAAGAAGCTGAAGCTATTTTAAAGTCTCAAGGTGGAAAACCCAATAAATTGGCTTTAGAAGATCGATTACTCATGACGCTTGAGTACTTGCGTGAATACAGGACATATTTTCATATTTCCCGCAGTTATGGAATAAGTGAAAGTGCCTGTTATCGTAATATACGTTGGATTGAAGATACTCTAATTAAAGATAAACGATTTTCACTACCTGGACGTAAAGCATTACTAAAAAGCGATTCTGAATACGAACTTGTGTTAATTGATGCTACTGAAACACCGATAGAACGACCTAAAAAAAACAGAAGCACTTTTATTCGGGAAAAAAGAGGCGACATACTCTAAAAACTCAGCTTATTGTGGATAAAAGGAAAAAAGAAATCATTTGCACTAATTTTTCTAATGGCAAGCGTCATGATTTCAGGTTATTTAAAGAATCCGGAGTTCACATCCACCCTGAGATTAAAGTTCTTACAGATACTGGTTATCAAGGCATTGATAAGTTGCATTATAATTCAGAGTTACCAAAGAAAAAGACAAAAAAGCGACCACTAAGCAGGAAAGATAAAAAGAAAAATCGTCAATTGTCTAGTGAACGTGTTTTAAATGAAAACGTCATAGGCATGATCAAACGATTTAAAATTATCGCTGATCGTTATAGGAACAGAAGAAAACGATTCGGTTTAAGGTTTAATTTACTTGCTGGTATCTATAACTTTGAGCTTTAAATAGGTTATGCAAGAGGTCTAATATAAGCTTGGTTTACAAACCGCAGAAATTATATCAAAAATTCTAGATGGAGTTCAGATTGAGCAAATTCCGATCGCATTTCCAAATGAAACTGTTCTTTTCATTAATTATAATGTTGCAAGCAAGTTTAATATCAAAATCTCAGAAGATCTAATGTCTAAAGCTGTTATTATCGGAATGAACCAACGGATATCAGAGAAATTATAATGAGTCTATCAGTCAAAAATAGATTTGCTGCGCAAATCTATTTTTGCAGAGAGTTAAAATATGCAAAAATTAGCTTTTAGAACTGCTCTGTACTAATTTTCGAATATATAATTGTCCTGTATCTAGCAAATACTACTTAGTCTATCCGCCAAAAGTCTCAATCAGCGGCATTACTCGTATACTCATCACTCATGGATGGAATTTTTGGTCTAGCTAAATTTTTGAATGACTTGTGTAAAATAGACATTATACGGCTTGTCTACTCTTGAAAAAGTACTCAAGCGCTTTTCAAATTGCAATGGCATATTCAAAAATGTGAATGTAATGCTTGCTGCAACAATTCGTAAGGTTTTTGCGTTTATTATAACATTTTCTTACAGATTTAAAGCGCTATTTTGCGCTTCAAACACCATTTTATGCCCACTTTCGAGACTTTTGGCGCGGCGTACTACCGGCTTTGTTGCATAATGCGCAGAGCATATCCTTGAGTTTATCTGCTAAATAAACTAACAAAGCTGATATTTCAATGGCAGATAAACTTCTTGAAGTGAGAAGCTTTAGGATTTTATATGTAATGATAATGAAATAGTCTCATTATGCAACAAAGCCCGTACTACCTAGCAAATACTACTTAACAAAATCCATAAGGTTTTGGGCAATTTTGCCACTTTTTCTGCTGGATTCATGTGCACCATAATTGCTTGGCAACCTATATCAATCCAGCACTCACTTAAGAAGTGATGAGGCAAATACTACTTATGTACTACCGGCAATGCAATATATGAACAAACTATCTCCACAAGAATAGCATAAGAATATATGAAGAAAGAGCAACTTTTGAACGCAACAAGCCTCAATCCGTACATTACATTAATATACAAACTAAATAGCATTATATACAAGAATTTTTTAGATGGTGCCTCTGGCAGGACTTGAACCAGCACACTCGCAAGGAGTAACAGATTTTGAGTCTGTCGCGTCTACCATTCCGCCACAGAGGCATAAAATTTATAAAGCAAGCAATCAACTTTTACCGCAAGCTGTCTCAAATTTCAAAAGAAACAATAGTGAGTCTGCCACATATATCGAAATATAAAGATAAACTAACTCACAACCATGCGCTATAAAAAGCTTTATTACTTTGCAGTCTTATCTTTAGGAGCAAAAGTAACTATCTCTTTAATACGCGCAGCCTTACCTTGGATACTTCTCATATAGTAAATTTTCGCTCTACGTACTCTTCCTCTACGCAACACCTCAATTTTTTCCACATGAGGTGAATATAACGGAAACATTCTTTCAACACCATACCCAGAACTCATCTTCTTAACTATGAAATTAGAAGCAACGCCCTTATTACGCTTTCCAAGACACACACCCTCGAATATCTGTATCCTTTCGTTAGCACCCTCTTTTATTTTGGTAAAAACCTTGAGCGTATCTCCCGCTTTAAAATCCGGAATCTTCTTGTCACCAACCAACATCTCCATACGATTCTTGTTATATTGCTCTAGCAAATTCATCTTTTTTCTCCTTGTAAGTACAAATTCCACAAATCAGGACGTACATCCCTAGTTTTAGCTTCAGCCATTTTCAGCCTCCAATCGTGCACAGCACCATGATGTCCTGACATCAAAACATCTGGAACACTGCGTCCTCTCCAGCTCTTCGGTCTTGTATAGTGAGGATATTCTAGCAACATTCCGCCGCCTAAACCAGCACTAAAAGATTCTTCACTAAGAGATTCAGGATTCCCAAGCACATCAGGTATCATCCGAACACAAGCATCTATCAATACCATCGCAGCAACATCTCCAGATGAAAGAACGAAGTCTCCTATACTTACCTCTATTATAGAATATTCTTCCAATACCCTCTCATCCAACCCCTCAAAGCAACCGCAGATCAAATTCACTCCTGAACCAGATGCTAGTTCTACAACTACCTTCTGGTTCAGCAGCGTACCTTTTGGCGACATATAGATGATCGGAAGACCATTCCCTAAAAATACAGCATCCACTGCATCTCCAACAACATCAGCCCTAAGCACCATTCCTCCGCCACCACCATATGGCGCATCATCCACAGAACCGTTTTTGTCACTAGCAAAATCTCTCAAGTTATGTACATCAAGCCCCCACTTTAACCCAGCAAGCGCTCTTCCAATTACGGAGACACCGAGCGGCCCAGGAAACACCCAAGGAGATGTAGTCAACACATTAGCTTTCCACATATACTTAGTATAAAGTCTGTCCGTCAAAAATCAATTTGCTACGCAAATAAATTTTTGCGGAAAGTTAAATGTACAAAAATGCTTTAGGCACGGCTCTGTAATAATTTTCAAGTATTACTTCGTTAATTTCTTCGCAAATATGTGTAATATTTGATTCAGCAATTAACTGGTATTCTAAAAAATCATGCCATTCAAATTCATGCGCCTGCACTTACTTGAGCGCAGTGTCGTATAATTTTCCGACACTTGCAAATACTATTTAACAAAATCCATAAAGTTTTTGGCAATTTTGCCACTTTTTCTGCTGGACTTTTGGTGCCTCATAATTGCTTGCAGGCCAAGATAAATCCTCTAGCTCCTTAGAAGTTATGAAGCAGGCAACTATAAAATTAGTAACAAAGGCTCACAGACTAAAAAAGCATACTATAAAACACAGATACAAGATCATAATCTGGAGCGGGTGATGGGAATCGAACCCACACAGCCAGCTTGGAAGGCTGGGACTCTACCATTGAGCTACACCCGCAAAAAACAAAAATCACACCAGAATAGTATGCATAAAGCAAACCTGTGATGGTGGAGAGAGCAGGATTCGAACCTGCGAACGCTCGCGCGGGCAGATTTACAGTCTGCTGCCTTTGACCACTTGGCTATCTCTCCATTTCAAACAACGATACGCATTCAATCACACTTTGCACAAAAAGACAATATTATTTAGATGCTAATACGCGATAAAAATTGCTTCTGCATTTCTACTGCTTCAAAAGCACCAATCATTGCTTGAGTATGCATAATAGTTGCCGGATGGTAAACACCTCTTGAAGTTATACAATTGTGTTTTGCCTCTATTACAACTGCAACACCCTTTGGCATTAGCGCTTCATTAATACAATTTGCTATCTGCCATGTTAAGCGCTCCTGAAGCTGCAATCTCTTCGAAAACGTACAAACAACTCTTGCCAGTTTACTTATCCCAACTACTCTTCCATTTGGTATATAAGCAACATGTGCAACACCAACAATAGGAGCCATATGGTGCTCACAATGTGATTCTATAGTGATATCTTTTAACAAGACCAAGTCAGAGTAACCATCGACTTCTGAAAAAGTAGTTTCAAGTAACTTTTTAGGATCTATCTTATACCCTACAAAATATTCATCGAAACTTCTGACAACTCGCGCAGGAGTATCAAAAAGCCCTTCCCTCTCTGGATTATCACCGATCCAACGCAACAAAGTCCTTATGGCCTCTTCCGCCTCACCTCTTAAAATTCCATTTCTTTTTGAATTCATAATATCCTTATTTTTTGATACTTTCACTACCAAATCGGACAGATATTAGCCTCACATCACCATCTTCCGCTGCAAAGTCAATGCTTACAAACATTGTATGCTTTGGAAGAGAATTTTCTATAATTTCCGGCCACTCTATTATGGAAATACCAGAACTAAAAGCATCTTCTATTCCAAGTTGGTCAACCTCTCCTATTTCCTTTAACCTATAAAGGTCAAAATGCCAAAGTGCAACAGAATTACTCAAATTATATACATTAACTATATTAAAAGTTGGGCTCGTGACCTCAATCTCACCCTTTTCAAGAGCATTTATAACCATTTTTGCGAATGTTGTTTTTCCAGCCCCAAGATCACCTTTAAGACATAGTATATTACCAATACTCAAACGTGATGCAATATCTTTTGCTAATAAATTCATTTTTTCTAGATCACATTTAACATTTTTCATCGTTTGGAACTCTTGCTTTTTATTAGCTATAAAAATAAAAGTGGTACACTCACGCGAATTTTAACTTAACTTTCAATAAATCAGTAGTATAATTGTGCATGCAAATGTTCAAGTCTTTGCAATATAAGTACTGTTTATTGCAGTTTCAATGCATAGTTTAACATGTATTGAATGCTATGCTGAAAGTTCTAAGATAATGCAATTAACTTACCTGGTATTAATCTTTTCAAATTGATCATCAACTGATTAGACAGACTAAGTACCAATCCATATTTGTCACATATCCTGCATTTAGGATGATATATCAAAGATGATAGTTTTTGAGTATTGCTTTTTTCAACCACTCAAATATATGAGATAAGTTTTTATTTTATGTCAGCGCGCTATTTATCAGAGGTTTAATTTAAAGAATTAGGTGATTTAATGTTTTCATACTTGTTAAGGAAAGTTTTTGGGTCTGCGAATGATAGGATTATTAAATCTACAAATAAAATAGTAAAGAGTATTAATGTACTGGAAGAAACATTCACTACTATGAGTGATTCTGAACTTAAGAGCTATACCAATGTCCTAAAGCAAAAGCTAAAAGAAGGTTGCTCTCTTGACTCCATATTACCACAAGCATTTGCACAAATCAGAGAAGCATCAAGAAGAGTGCTAAGCATGAGACATTTCGATGTGCAAATAATAGGCGGCATTGTGATGCATTATGGCAAAATAGCCGAGATGAGAACTGGTGAAGGAAAAACATTGGTTGCAACATTACCTGCATATTTGAATGCACTTACAGGAGATGGTGTTCATATAGTCACAGTGAACGATTATCTTGCAAAACGTGACGCAACACTAATGGGACAATTGTTCAGTTTTTTAGGTATTACCGTTGGTTGTCTAACAAATGACATGGATGAATTTGAAAAGAAAAATGCTTATAAAGCAGATATAACATATGGCACTAACAATGAATTTGGATTTGATTACTTGCGCGATAATCTAAAACATGATCTTGAACAAATTGTACAACGTAAGTTTAACTATGCAATCATAGATGAAGTAGATAGCATACTGATAGATGAAGCAAGGACTCCTTTGATAATATCTGGTCCTGCCGAGAATAATGCCAGTTTGTATTATAAAATCAATGATGTAGTTAAGCTCCTTCCAAAAGAATGTTATGAAGTAGATGAAAAAGGGAAATCAGTATTTTTAACAGATAATGGGCATGAACATATAGAGGGCATATTACAACAAAAAGGTATAATACAAAGCGGCTCTAGCCTTTATGATTATGATAATATGTCTGTTGTACATTACATAAATCAGGCTCTTAAAGCTCATCACACATTCCGCAAAGATGTAGATTACATAGTAAAGGAAGGCAAGGTGATGATAATAGATGAGTTTGTAGGTCGTATTATGGAAGGTAGGAGATATTCAGAGGGCCTGCATCAAGCAATAGAAGCAAAAGAAAACGTACAAATACAAAATGAAAATCAGACTCTTGCATCAATAACTTTCCAGAACTATTTTCGCCTTTATCCAAAGCTTGCTGGTATGACTGGAACAGCTGTAACAGAAGCCAATGAATTTGCCGATATCTATAAGCTTGATGTAGTGGAAATTCCGACTCATATGCCAATTGCTAGAAAAGATGAAGATGATGAAATATATCAAACTGCTAAAATGAAATACGAAGCGATTTTAAAAGAGATAAAATCTTCTTATGAAATCGGACAGCCTGTACTAGTTGGAACGGTTAGTATAGAAAAGTCAGAGTATTTGTCTTCTATGCTAAAGAAGGCGAAAATTCCTCACTCTGTCTTAAACGCTAGATATCATCAAAAGGAAGCTGAGATAATAGCACAAGCTGGACGTTTGAAATCTGTCACTATAGCAACAAATATGGCTGGCAGAGGAACTGACATAATGCTTGGTGGCAATCCTTCAATGTTATTTTCTCAAGAGATTGAAAATAGAAAAGGTGAACTCAGCCAAGAGGAATCTGAAGCTTTAAAACAAAAAATTGCCTCTGAAGTATCTGAAAATAGAGAGAAAGTGCTGAGTGCTGGTGGACTATATGTGATAGGAACGGAAAGGCATGAATCAAGACGAATAGATAATCAGCTACGCGGAAGATCTGGAAGACAAGGAGACAATGGACGAACCAAATTTTATTTGTCACTCGAAGACGATTTAATGAGGCTTTTTGGTTCGGATAAAATGGGCAGTATGCTCACAAAACTCGGACTAAAAGAGGATGAAGCTATATTTCATCCATGGATTAGCAAAGCGCTTCAAAAAGCTCAACAAAAAGTGGAAACTCGCAATTACGATATCAGAAAGAACTTACTTAAGTTCGATGACGTCATGAATGAACAAAGAAAAGTTATATATGGCCAGAGGATGCATATACTAACCTCTACCAGGCTTTTTGATGAGATTGAGGTTATTAGCAGTGAGCTAAATAAGCATATATTTAGAAAGTATATAACGGGCAAAAATATACGTGATGAATGGGATATCAACTCTTTAGAAATGGAATTAACAAGAATTTATGACTTGCATTTTCAATTGAGTGATATGGTTGCCATTGAAAATCCAAGTGAAGCTGCAATACTCAAAGCAATCAATCTACGTGCATTGCAACACATCTCTGAAAAATTACGGATATATGGTGAAGATTTAATTCAAGAAGCTTTAAAGCGAATATACCTCATATCATTAGACCATCTCTGGAAAGAACATTTACATACCCTTGATCATATGAGAGCTGGCACTAATCTTCTTGCATATGCAAATAAAGACCCGCTAAATGAGTATAAAATAGAGGCGTTTAAATTATTTAAACAAATGTTACATGATCTAGATGAATTGGTTACTCAACGCATTTCTAGGCTAGTGATCACACATGATTTGGATAGTGGTCAAAGTGAAGCACATGGAACATCTGGCACTATCACAAAAAGAACAGATAACCTTCGCTATAATAGAATAGATGATATAGTTATAGATGGTAAAATAGGGCGTAATGAGCAATGTCCATGCAATTCTGGAAAGAAGTTTAAACATTGTCACGGGTCAATACAATAGTCGGTTTATCCGCCAAAAATTGCTACACAAATAAATTTTTGTGGAGAAGTTAAATGTACAAAAATTAGCCCAGGGCTCAGTCCTGTGCTAATTTTTGTATATATTATTACTCATCTGCTCTCATAAAATCCGTAAGGTTTTCGCGTTTATTATAACATTTTCTTACGGATTTAAAGCGCTATTTTGACACTCGTGGCAGCATTTCATGCGCACTTTCGAGTTTTGGTGCGCGTATGAGTTATGACGCAAGGCAGCCAATTGTTATCTTATCTCTATATAAAGAACTCCCTCCAATTTAAATTAGAGCACTAGTATAATAAACCTTCAAATGAAATACACCAAACAAATAATGTTTGGTGCCTTTCCAATCTCTTAGATGAATTATTACCTGGAATGTCCTACGTCTCTTTGCGCACTTTGTTCTTTTCCTAATGAAGATTCTTGTGCATTTGGCACATCTATATTACTTCCATTGGCTTGAATACCATGCGCAGTCATAATCTGTACAGCTTCTTTTGCAACAGCTTCACTTATCTCACCAGAAACACCACGTTCTAAAGCTTGCGGTTGCAATACACCAAAAGCAGATTGTGCTTGCTGTGTTGCTTCCTGCATTGGTTCTATCACTTTATTCACATGTTGTACAAGTTGGCTTTTTACCTCTTCTCTAGAATACTTTCTATTAAAATCGTCAATAGAAGCATCTAGATCTTTATATGTATTTCTAACATTTTCTTCAACTTTATCCAGCATATTATCTATATTTTTATCGCATTGTTCTGCAAGTGCCTTTAACGGCGCCGCAAAAGCCCCAAGCTTTCCTAAAAACTCAATCGCTTTGTCAGTAGTAAAATCTAGACCTTGTTTTATCGGTTGTATTATATATGTTACTATTAGTTCTGATATACCTTTAGTAATTGATTCTATCAGCTTGTCAACAGTTTCATTTCTTAAAACTTTACTCATCATCTCTCCAACAGACTTTGCGCTAATTTTTCCACCAGACGCTCTTTCAACCAGCTCTGGAATTTCATCTAGCCCTTCATCAAAAAGTTTTTCAAGCTCACCCTCAAATAACATCTCAACGCCTTCTATAGCAACAGCTGCTATCTTCCCCTCTGGACCACCAACCGTTGAGAGCACAACTTGCAGTCCATCTACACCTTCTTTGACTAGTGCACCTAAGCTGTTATCATCACCTTGATTGACAATGGTAGTAGAATCAGACATTTTTCACCTCATTTCACTAATTAAGATAAAACATATGCTACATGTGATATCTACATGTAGCAACCCTCAGTTGAGGGCATGCAATACATGGTAGCGAAATGTATTATTAAGCACAACTTAAAAAGTGGATAGCGCTTTTTAGCTGTTTATCAACAAATATTACTTGTAAATAACTGATGAGGTGTGCAAATTTAATATTAATAAGTAGAGAACCTTGATATATGAAATATTGCAAAAATATATAGCACTGCTTTCATAAGTATAACTCCTCAAATAACAGCATATAGTAGCTGCGTATTTTTTAGAAAATTTAAGGTGAGATTTGAGTGCACTATACTATAGCTAAAGCACCAAAGAGCGTGCTTAATTTTTAACAGAAGACGAAGCTAAAGTGTTCTGTTATTTGAGTAAGTTGGTTATAATATGGAAAATCAGGCAAAAGGAGTCTGCATAATCACCTTGCTGGCAGTGCTATAGCAACAAATTTTATAATCACATAAAATTGCTAAACATAAAAATTTGGTATCCACAAGCAATAGCAAAACTATTTTCACCATATTTCAGCGATCAACTTTTTTGAATGAGTCACAGAACCTATTCACTGAATTAAAATCTGAGTGATATAACACAAAAAATAATAATCACTATTTTTATTTAGCACACATAACGTATTAAAGTTTATATATGTGCACAATATTTCACTTATATTTTTGTATCTTAACATAAGTTCCTGTCATATTCGTGATTTCTTAATATTTATATAATACTCTTTAAATAATTAATTACTATGTTATTGTGAAAGTAAAGATTGCTATAACTTAAAATTTAGATCTTACATAATGAAATAAATGTAGTACACAATAGTGCATAATATTTTTGCAATAAAAGTGCAGCTATCATTGCATATTTTAAAAATCTTTTTATGATATGGTATAAGAATTGCTATTCATATATTTTAGGAATTTATTTATGGCTTTGCAAAATTTATTGAAGTATATCATTGTATTCCCTATAGTTGTTATTTTAGTTGCATGTAGTGACAACGAGGAGTTTAGTAAAAAACTAGTTGTTGGTGTTGCACCAGATTATCCTCCATTTGAATTTATAAAAAATGGTGAGATTGTAGGATTCGATATAGATCTCGCTTCGGAAATTGCGAAAAGCTTAGATAAGAAGCTTGAAGTAAAAGAAATAGCCTTTGAAGATCTAATCGCAGCACTAAGAGGCGGAAATATAGAAGTTATAATATCTGCAATGACCCCAACAAAAGCTAGAGCAGACAGTGTCGATTTTTCAAATTTATATCACAGAAGCAGTGATATGAGCTTGCTTTTCAAGCCTAACAAAAAAGCAATACATAGCTCTTCCAACTTGGAAGGACTGATAATAGGAGTACAATCCAGCAGCTTGGGTGAAAAGTTGTTGAATGAAAACGAAGAAAATATGCAATTTGAGATTTTGCCGCTCAGAGACAATAATCAACTGATAGAACATCTTAAAAATGGCAAAATAGATGCTGTATTGCTAGAAACTATGCAAGCTAAAGTTTTCAAAGACTATAACAAGGAACTTGAATACATAAAAATTGATAGTATGCCTATAGTACAATTACCTGATAATATAAGGGGCTTTGCTATAGCTCTTAAGAAAAAATCTGACCTACTTCCTGAAGTAAATGCAATTCTTGAACAGCTTGCAGCATCTGGAAAGCTTAAAGCTCTAGAGGAAAAATGGCTTGAAGGTTACATGGATTAATACTATTTTCTATATCTTTTTAGCTAATTTTTGAAGATTTTTGAATATATAACTTGTCCTATACCTAGCAAATGCTACTTTGGGTACTGCCGAGAAAATCCATAAGGTTTTTGCAATTTTGCCACTCTTGCTACTGGATTTCCGGTGCATAAGTAGTTGCTTGCAGGCCAAGATAAATTCTGTATTCCTTAGAGTTATGACAGTGGGACTTAATAGTAATACTGCACGTTAGATATAGTATTAATTTCTGCCGATCTCATTTAACCCTTCAAAACTACAAATCGAATCTATTTGCTCATGAAAAGGTGATAATTTGTCGTCTCTAAATGAAGATAATGTATCACATTGCTTTGCAATGGTCGTTAAGTAATCAGGATCATAAAAATTGTTATCTCGTATATCGAAACGTGAAATTCCCTGCACAGGTTGCCCCATTGCATTGGTACCCTTCCACAGATATTCAATTGAATAAGTATCTAACTTTTGTATCTCCCAGTTACAAGTCTTACAAAAGGTTTTCATATTAAATTCTTTACAATGATCATATTGCTTATTAAAACATTCAATGGCAGTATTACAATAATATTTAGCGCCAATAGGAGAAGACCCATACATCATATACTTGTAAGATTTACCTGTATTTAAGACAAGACCTAGATTTAAATCCTTCATTAATTGATCAAACTTTACATTTTCTCCTGCTAAATAGTGCTTGCTTTTATTAAAACTAAACTGCTCCAGCCTCTCTTTACTTTGCTTAATAAAATTACCTAAGCCACTTGAATTATTAGAAATCTTATTTTGCATTTCTTTAAGGGTGTCTATAGCACTAAGAACAAATTTATCTACATTTGTATGATCTAGACTCCCATCTATACCAGGCGCCCATAGATCCTTTTTCTCCAGCTCAGGCTTTAAATCAATATTGGCAGCTTTGGCCAATAAATTTGCAGCCGTATTGCTATTTTGAACATGGCAAATCGAATTAGGACATCCCGGTATCGGAAGTTTATAGTCATAATTACCTGAATTAATCTGCCGGCCAATCTCCCACATCTTCTCCATCTTGCTCTGGATTTCTTCATCTGTTCCGGTGATTGTGTAGACTTTTACCCTGTTTCTTATATGACTTTGAGATCGCCTGTAAGCATTCCGGTACCTGTCTCCGGTCCTGCTCTTAATATTTTTTCATGACCTTGACTATCAGTACTTAAAATATAGAGATGCTGCGCCAAATCAAAGGTATTTTCTACTGGCCTTGCAAAAAATTCAATAGTTGATGATTTCATAATTCATTCTAATTAACATATTGTGAAAAAATATTATAATGTATAATATTATGTAGCTAGTTTTTGGGCCTTTGCTCCGCCAACATGTAATAACTTATAATTTTTATCCCCCATAACTGATATTATATATACTCCAAGTGGATCAAAACTAATCCAATCACTGTTATATTTGCACCAATAGATTATATCATATTCCTTCATATCACTTGGCAGACCTTCTTCACCTGATATATCGTCACACTTTGCGCCAGATTGCTCAAATAGCTTCATCATTTCCCTCATATCAGAACCAAGCGGAAATTTCTTCTGTAGATCTGCATCAAATTGATCACTATCTTTATAGCGCTCGAATTGAATAGGCCGAGTATCTAGAAGCTCTTTAGCATATAAATACAGGAAAAAAACAGCTATGGCTATTAAAAACTTTTTCATTATTCAATCTTTAATAAATAGTTGAGAAGAACGCCGTGGTAATAAGTGGCCGGATGCTTAAGAAACTTTGTTATATTCTGTTTTTGTGCAGCAAGAGATAAAATTGCTTTAATAAGTTGTTAAAAATATCATAATATTATGTAACTAGTTTTGGGGTCTTCGCTCCGCCAACATACAATAACTTATAATTTTTATCCCCCATAAACCATATTGCATATCCTCCAAGGGGATCAAAACTAATCCAATCACTGCTATATTTGCAGCGGTAGATTATATCATATTTCTTCATAGAATTTGGCATATCTTCTTCACCTGATCTATCCTTACACTTTGCGCCAGATTGCTCAAATAATTTCATCATTTCCCTCATATCAGAACCAAGCGGAAATTTCTTCTGTAGATCTGCATCAAATTCTTTACCATCTTTATAGCGCTCGAATTGAATAGGCCGAGTATCTAGAAGCTCTTTAGCATATAAATACAAGAAAAAAACAGCTATAGCTATTAAAAACTTTTTCATTATTCAATCTTTAATAAATAGTTGAGAAGAACGCCGTGGTAATAAGTGGCCGGATGCTTAAGAAACTTTGTTATATTCTGTTTTTGTGCAGCAAGAGATAAAATTGCTTTAATAAGTTGTTAAAAATATTATAATATTATGTAACTAGTTTTGGAGTTTTTGCTCCACCAATATACAATAATTTATAATTTTTATCCCCCATAATCCATATTATATATCCTCCAAGAGGATCAAAACTAAGCCAATCACTGCTATATTTGCACCAATAAACTAACCCATATTTTTCTACCTCTTCTTTCAACTGCTCTTCACCCGATCTATCTTCACACTTTGCGCCAGATTGCTCAAATAATTTCATCATTTCCCTCATATCAGAACCAAGCGGAAATTTCTTTTGTAGATCTGCATCAAATTGATCACTATCTTTATAGCGTTCGAATTGAATAGGCCGAGTATCTAGAAGCTCTTTAGCATATAAATACAAGAAAAAAACAGCTATGAATATTAAAAATTTCTTCATTATTCAATCTTTAATAAATAGTTGAGTAGAGCGCCGTGGTAATAAGTGGCCATGCGCTTAAGAAGCTTTATTATATTCTGTTTTTATGCAGCAAGAGATAAAATTGCTTTAATAAGTTGTTAAAAGTATCATAATATTATGTCACAAGTGCTGTAGTTTTCACTCCACCAATATACAATAACTTATAATTTTGATCACCCATAAACCATATTTGATATACTCCAAGAGGATCAAAACTAAGTAAATCACTGTTATATTTGCACCAATATACTAGGCCATATTTTTCTACCTCCTTTTGCAACTGCTCTTCACCCGATCTATCTTCACACTTTGCGCCAGATTGCTCAAATAATTTCATCATTTCCCTCATATCTGAACCAAGAGGAAATTTCTTCTGTAGATCTGCATCAAATTGATCACTATCTTTATAGCGCTCGAATTGAATAGGTCGAGTATCTAAAAGCTCTTTAGCATATAAATACAAGAAAAAAACAGCTATGAATATTAAAAACTTTTTCATTATTCAATCTTGAATAAATAGTTGAATAGAGCGCCGTGGTAATAAGTGGCCATGCGCTTAAGAAACTTTATTACATTCTGTTTGATGCGACAATATGCGAGATTGCTTTGATAAGTTGATGTTCTGATGCTTTTTTTGCTGTGCAACCAAATCCTCTCTAGAGAGTCCAGTTGCATTCTCAATTATGCTAATATCTAGTCTGCGTTAAAAATTGATTTACGACATAAATAAATTTTTGCGGAGAAGTTAAACGTGCAAAAATTAGCTCTTAGATCTGTCCTCTGCTAATTTTTGGATATATTCATTGCTCCTGCGCCTAAAAACACTACTTTCACAAAATCCGTAAGTTTTTTGCACTGACTTATAACATCTTCTTACGGATTGAAAGCGCTATTTTGACGCTTCAAGCACCATTTTATGCGCACTTTCGACGCGTACTAGACAATACAAGAAAGCCTGCTCTTCCTTACATCTCTTGCGCCACAAGTTTCCACGTTTTCACTTTCATCTATAAACAACTATGTTATTATTTCACACAACTTATTTCGTTCATTACCTTATCTACTTGTCTTTTTAAAGAAGGTTGAAGCTTAGGAAATTCTTTTGACATCTTTGTTAATGTAGAACAAGCTTCTTGGCGCTTATCTAATTTGATTAACATTTCTCCAAGTCTCAGTAGATTATCAGCAGCTCTATTCCCAGTTGGGTTAGATTGATATCCTTTCAGGTATTCAACAGCTGCTTGATCATATGACCTGTGAACAGCATAGATTTCGCCAAGCCAATACCTGGCAGCACCAACAATTGTACTTCTTGGATATTTTTTGATAAATGCTTCAAAAGCTTCTTGGGCTTTTGTGTAATTTTTACTCTTTAAATATCCATATGCAATTCTAAATTCATCTTCAACGCTGTTTGCAGGAATCTCACTTGGATCATCTAATCGTACAGTAGGATTTTCTTGATTTTTCGGAGAATATACTTCTTCGAGTTCTGATTCCATATCGCGAACCATATTCTGAGCTTCTTTTTGCTCTTTGATTGGCTGCTCTATATTGCTAATACGCTGCTCAAAATCAGAGGAAATTTGCGTAATCCTTTCATTTATTCTTGCTATATCTTGCTGCAACTTCTCCATATCATTGTGAATACTCTTCAGATGTTCATTAATTTCATCAACATTCGCTACTTCAGCTGAATGCGTACTTTCACCACCTTTTACGGTATTTGCCTCTGTACTTAGGTTGTAAGTATACTTTTGCAACATGTTAAGAGACTTTTCAAGTGTCTCAATCCTTGCAGCAATATGCGCATTATTACCAGTAGAAACAGTAGCGCCTATATGAGTCGGGTCCTGTATATTCTGTGCCGCTAAAGACTTATCACTGTTTAACGCTATATAAATAAACACGGATAAAGGAAACAATGCAGAAAACATCAAGCATCTAGATACAAAATAATCCAACCAACGGAGAGGTTTAGAGGCTAAGTTTACGCAGAATGATCTTAAAAACACAGTGCTGTGAGATTCCATCTTAGTGTACTTCTAGTAAATCAATGGTTAGAAAAAGCCCGATATAAAAAGCAAAATAGCTATGGAAGAAAAACGCGTTTTATAAGATAGACTAATTTTTATAAACTACATTCAATATCTTATTTTCTACGTATATCACTTTTTGTACAGACTTGCCAATCAGGGTATGCTTTACATTATCAATAGCAAATACTTTTTTTTCAACCTCTGATTGGGGGGTACCCCTAAAAATTTCTAAGATGGCTTTTGTTTTTCCATTCAATTGTATGGCTATATTGACAAAATCATCTTCCAGATACTTTTCATCTGCCTTCGGCCAATCAGATTTAGCAAGCGCGCATACGAATCCACTAATGCTCCAAAGCTCTTCTGTGATATGAGGAATTATTGGATTTAAAAGTCTGATTATAATCAACAGCGCTTCTGTTTTTAAATGAGCTGAGACCTTATGCTCTAAGGCGGCATTAAATAATTCTCTGCAAAGTGCTATTACTTTATGAAAGCCATGGCTGGAAAATTCACGTGTCACATCATGGATTGTTCTATGTATTATTCTCATTAGCTTATCATCATCTGGTTTTCCATCTGAAGAATCACTCTCTACATTCTCCAAAGTACTGACAACTTGTTTATAAAGCTTATTTAAGAATCTGCTTGCACCTTCAATGCCAGTGTCACTCCACTCTATGTCTCTATCTGGCGGCGAATCGGAAAGTAGGAAAAGTCTAGCTGTATCTGCCCCATATTTTTCAACTATATAGTCTGGCTCTACCACATTACATTTGGATTTGCTCATTTTCTCGATTCTTCCAACATTCACACGCTCTCCCGTTGATTTAGAAAACACTTCTTTCCCATTTTTAGTAATGTCTGAAGGGTATAGCCAATTACCATTTGAGTCTTTATATGTCTCGTGGTTGATCATCCCTTGAGTCAGAAGACTAGAGAATGGCTCTGTAAACTTAAAATAACCCATTTTGCTTAGAGCTCTTGTAAAGAACCTTGCGTAAAGCAAATGCATCACAGCATGCTCTATTCCACCGATATATTGATCAACAGGCATCCAATAATCCACAGCTTCTTTATCTATCGGTTCTTTGAAATGAGGTGAGCAATAGCGCATAAAATACCATGATGAATCTACAAAAGTGTCAAAGGTATCTGTTTCGCGCTCTGCAGGCCCAGAACACATATGACACTTTGTAAATCTCCATGTTTTGTGACTTGCAAGCGGATTGCCTTGCATGCCAAGCACTGCATCATCAGGCAGCAAAACAGGAAGTGCTTCTTTAGGCAAAGGCAGCACTCCGCATGACTTACAATAAATTACCGGAATCGGACAGCCCCAATATCTTTGCCTAGAAATTCCCCAATCTCTTAGCCTATAGTTTGTGCATTTTTTACCAGTTTTTTCCTCTTCTAATCTAGAGGTAACAAGTATCTTCGCATCATGTGATTTAAGACCGTTTAAAAAAGTTGAATTTGTAAGAGTTCCAGGGCCTGTATAAGGTTCTTTTTCAAAATTCCAACTCTGTCCTGCTGGGCTATCTATATCTGGCAATATAACTGGCCTAACAGGAAGATTATACTTTTTGGCAAAAAGAAAATCTCTCATGTCATGCGCTGGACAGCCGAAAACTGCGCCAGCTCCATAGTGCATTACAACAAAATTTGCAGCATAAACTGGCAGCTCTATTGTACTATCAAGTGGATGCAAAACCCGAAGTCCAGTGTCAAAACCTATCTTTTCAGCTGTTTCAATTGTTGCTTCATTTACAGCAGACTTTTTGCATTCCTCGATAAAATCTTCCAGAGCAGAGGATTGATTTAAAGATTCAATGATTGGATGGTTATATGCAACTGCTAAAAATGACGCGCCAAAGATAGTATCTGGTCTTGTAGTAAACACCTCTATTGTAGAGTCGTTTTTTCCAAGAATGCTGAAGTGAATTTTCGCACCCTCTGATTTCTCTATCCAGCGTTCTTGCATTGTACGTACTTTTTCTGGCCATCCTTCTAAATTTTTTAGCCCATCAAGTAAATCATCAGCAAATTCAGTGATTTTTAAAAACCATTGTTTTAAGGACCTTTGTTCGACTGCTGCGCCGGATCTCCAGCCTTTTCCGTCTATCACTTGCTCATTTGCAAGGACTGTTTGATCAACAGGATCCCAGTTTACTACAGATTCTTTCTGGTATACTAGTCCGCTTTTATAAAAATCTAAGAATAGTTCCTGCTCATGCAGGTAATACTCTGGCTGGCAGGTTGCGATCTCTCTGCTCCAATCATACGAGAAACCCAACTTCTTCAGTTGGCTTTTCATGAATGCTATATTTTCAAGGGTCCACTTTTTTGGAGGAATGTTATTTTGTATAGCAGCATTCTCAGCTGGAAGACCAAACGCATCCCACCCCATAGTATAAAGCACATTAAAGCCTTCAGCTCTTTTGAATCTAGCAATGGCATCCCCTATCGTATAATTGCGCAGGTGTCCCATATGTATACGCCCGGATGGGTATGGTAACATTTCCAGCACATAATACTTCTGCTTTGTTTTATCTATTGATGCATAAAATATCTCATTCTTCTGCCAGTAGGATCGCCACTTTTCTTCAATGACGCTGGGTTCGTATGATTGATCTTTGCTAAATGCAATGTTTTGTGGCAGCATTCTAAGCCCGCCACTTTTTGGAGAATCGGATTGCAAGAAGCTTTCGCATGACTTCTGGTCTTGCGCTACACTTTTAGTTATTTCTACTGTTTTCTGTGTATGTTTTGAAAATTTATCATTTTTATCGCTGGTATCAAAAACAGACATAAACATCTCATATTAATTATTCTTATGGCATTATAATGTGAGTTAAAAATTATTTATAATTTATAACTCAAGGCAAAATATACAAAAATTAGCTTTGGAAGCGGCCCGTCTCTAATTGTTAAAATACAATTTTATGATGCTGGCAGCGCTTAGCCTATAGGCATACTGTTAATCGGCAACTAGCGTTATTATATTGCAAAAAGCAGAGCAAAAGTCTGTTTATTTGCATGATTTTTGTATCTCTATCTCATAGATCTATAAGCAATCCACTAAAATATTTTTTTGCTTGGTCGCTAATGAATGGTCCAATCAAATTGTAAACAGTCTTGTTATAGTTCTGCAGCCATTCCTTCTCATATTGCTCAAGCATACTAAAATCAACCAAATCGTATGCAATAGGTACTGCTGTTAAATTTTGGAATTCAAGATATCCAGTGTGTTTTGATGGAATAACAAGCAACATGTTCTCTATCCTTATACCATATTCTCCATCCTTATAAAACCCTGGTTCGTTAGATAAAACCATACCAGCTTGAAGTGCTACATCAATCTTTTTTCCAGAACTTATGGATTGCGGCCCCTCATGTACAGATAGAAAGTGCCCTACTCCATGCCCAGTGCCATGTCTATAATTGCACCCGTGCTGCCAAAGATCAAAGCGCGCTAGACTATCCAGCTGACTACCCCTGGTATTTTCTGGAAATACTGCTCTTGCAAGCCTGATATGTCCTTTTAGCACAAGTGTAAACATTACTTTATGTTCATCCTGCGGCTTTCCTATGCATATTGTACGCGTAACATCTGTTGTTCCAAAATAGTATTGTCCACCAGAATCCACTAAATACAATCCACTTTCCTCTATGATGCTGGAATTCTCAAGACTTGGTTTATAGTGTACGATAGCAGCATTTTTCCCATATGCAGATATTGTTTCAAAGCTTGGATATAAAAACTCCTTATTCTGGGCTCTGAATTCCAATAATTTTTGCGAAGCTTCAAATTCGCTAATGCCAGGATTGGAGCTAATCCAAGCAAGAAATTCTGTAACTGCGATTCCTTCATACAAATGAGCTTTTTTAAAGCCATCTATTTCTACTTCATTTTTTACAGCTTTCATCAACTGTATAGGATCTTCTTTAATGATGCATTTGTTTGTATTTTGTAAAAACCACGATGCTGCATCGCTAGGATCCAGCTGAATCTTTGCTCCAGATTCAAGTAGCTTGCTAAACTCAGACTTAATCTGACTTATATGTAATATTGTCAGATTATCCACAAAAATTGGCAGAAGCGCTAATTTAGCCTTCGTAATGTCATCCACGAAGAGTGTAAGTGTATTCTCTTTGGTCCCAAGAAGTAGGTAAGCAAGTGGAAATGGAGTATACGGCACTGCATTCCCCCTTATATTTAGAAGCCAACAAATTGAATCAAGCCTTGTGACGAATATATAGTCTAAACTCGTTTCAACCTTTGCCGTTAGCTTATTTAGTTTATCTAAATGGCTTTCTCCTGCATATTCTATGCCAAATACAGTGATATCGCTATTTTCTTGAATATTTTCGTTACTTCCTGCACATCTTATAATATCTACTAGATTAGTATCAATCCTTTTCATTGAGAAATTATAGCGACTCGCAAGTGTTTCATAATATTTGAGATTATCGACTGTGTGAAGCATAGGGTCATACCCAAGAGAGCCACCATTTAATACATCTCCTATAATCTTGCAAGCACCTGGTTTATACATATCAAGTATTTCACAGTACTGGCCTATTTCTTCCTTTGCCTGCAATAAATACCTTCCATCCGTAAAAAAGATGTTGGTATCTTTGGAAATTATGAGAACCCCATTTGAATATGAGAATCCAGTAATCCAAAGTAGTCTATTGAGTTTTTGCGGCGGATATTCATTTTGAAACTCATCAGAGGAAGGGATGACATATGCATCAATTGCATATTTTGAGTAAAGCGATCTTAGATGTTCTATATGTTTTTGCATTTTAAGCTATGATTATATCTTCTATTCCATAAATTCCTGGTAAAGGCTCGCTCTTTGACAGCCAGTCTAATATTTTTATTGCCCCTTTTGCAAACAGTGCTTTACTAAATGCTGTATGCTTTATAGAGATGGATTCATCAGCGCTTGTGAATGTGATCTCATGTTCTCCAAAGATGTTACCACTTCTTTGTGCCGCAACTCCTATTAGATTCTCTCCTCTTTTGCCATCATCTGCTCTGTATATCCCATATTGTAAATTATGTTCTCTCTTTTTAGTAGAAATTACATCAGATATTATAGAGTTTGCAGTGCCAGAAGGGCAGTCAAGTTTATTTCTGTGATGTTTCTCAAGTATATCTATGTCGTATGTAGAATCTAATGCTTTTGCAAGTTGTGTTGCGAGAAAGCGCTGCATATATGCCCCAAAACTGGTGTTTGGCACAATTACAATCTGCGTCTTTTTAGATAAAATATCAAGCTGAGACTTAATTTTTATCATTTCAAGACCAGTGGTACAAATTATCAAAGGTTTCGGAGTTCGTAATGCTTCTGCAATGACTTGCGCTGTTAAAGAATAATGCGAACAGTCTATGATATAATCGTTTTGTGTTAGTAAATTTTCTAGTGTTAAAGAATCTGATTCGCTGCGGCTGAAACACAACCCAAGTAGATAATCTTGATGTTTTTCTAATATTTCAAAAATTGCCGCACCAAATCTGCCTGACACGCCTATTATTCCTACTTTTTTCTTCATAACTCTATATTCTATGATTTGCTCAGTATTATTTCTGTAATATTTAGAGCGATTTATTGCATTTCTAGTAACGATTACAACATTATTGTATTGCAAGAATATACTGAAAAATAATATACTACAAGCCAGTTTAGAGTAAATGCATCTTATGGAAGTGGCGTGTAGTATTTGCTCTCGATGCAGTTGTTGAGTTGATATGAATTCAGACCGCTCATAAATAGAGCAATCTCATCAAATTCGCAGATAAAAGGCTGGATTTTTGCGCTGCGCGTATCAATTTTTAGCAAAAAGACTCTCGGTTTGCCATTTTATTACCAGTTCTGGCTTTAAGTGTCAAATCAACTTATTAACAAAGATTAGATGTAATAGACTTTTAATTGTTATACATGTATTTTCACTTATTTAAAGCTTCAATATATGGGAAGTTCTGGCGTATTAGAAGTGTTTGGCATACAGTACTCATGCCTCTTTCATGGCTTTACTACCTAGCTTATCTAATTCGCTATCATGTTCTTTCATTTCCAAAAAAAATAGAAAAACCAGTAATCTGCGTTGGCAACATTACTGTTGGTGGAGCAGGCAAAACAGAAGTGGCGCTTGCTCTTGGACGTCTCTGTCTAAAACTTAGATTGAGACCTGTATTTATAGCACATGGATATAATAGCGCGATTCGAGGAGATAAGGAATTTATAGTGGTGAATAGCAAGTTACATACCAGCGCAGATGTTGGTGATGAAGCTATTTTACTTGCGCAGCTTGCACCTACTTATATATCTAAAAACAGAGTTTTAGCTGCCAGAGCTGCAGCTAAAGAGGCAGATATATTGATATTTGACGATGGTATGCAGAATAATAAGTTAAAAAAGGACTTAGTATTTAGCGTAATTAACAGTGATTATCTTTTTGGGAATCAGCTATTGCTTCCCGTTGGCCCACTGCGCGAACCAATTATTGGTAGCATCGCAAGATCAGATTACTTTATATTTACCTATTGTGATGGTGTTTTAGATCAGTCAAGAAAAGAACTGCAGGCATTGTTTACAAGCAATAAACCAATAATGTATTTAAATACAGAAATATTAAATGCTGAACAAATCAAAGGTCGCTCTTTTGTTGCGATATGTGGAATAGCAAATCCAGCGAATTTTTTAAGAACTCTGCATTCTCTTAATATTACTGTGGTAGAACATTTCATATTCTCAGATCATCATCAGTATACCGAACAAGAGCTTGAAAGTGTTTGTTTAGTAGCGACAAAGTGTGACGTTAAGATCATCACAACAGCAAAAGACATAGCAAGAATTCCTCAAAAGTATCATGCATTCATTGAGGTTGTTCGTCTTTACAGCAACTTTCATGCAACAAAGGAGTTGTCAAAAACAATCATTGCCTTAACCAATCGTTCTTAAACAATACATAAGTTTCTATATCGACAAACTCTCCTCTGACTTTCCTGTATGCTTTCATGAGTGCTTCGCGAGTAAAGCCATGCTTTTCTAGAAATTTTTGCGATGCAATGTTATGCGTCATGGTTTTTGCTTCCATTCTGTGGATTTGCATATTTGTGAAGGCAAAATCAAGCACTTGTGACATAGTAGCACTCATAATTCCTCTTCTCCAATATTGACTCATAAGCTCATAGCTTATTTCAGCTCTATTGTTGTAGAAGCTCCAGCTGTTAAAACCTATAGTACCTATTAAGTTGTTTGTCTTTGCTTCTGCTATACACCAATAAATAGAATGTTTCATGTAAAATAACGAACTCCAAAATTTTATTTCTTCTATTGCAGCTTCAGGAGAGCGAGGGATATCTTCATCAGATAAATATTGACTCACATTTGGATCCGAAAGAAGCTGATAATACCTAATGTTATCAGCAAGCATAAGCTCACGCAAAATAAAATCTCCAAATCTGATAATTGGAAATTTTCTAAAAAACTTTTCTTTGTTTAATTGAGGTTGTGATGTCATTTCTTTGATATCTCTCATATTTCAAGCTCCAATGTCTGACTTATACAGCACTTTAACTTATACCAACACTAAGAAGAAATAAATTTATATATAGCTTTGCCATTTCATTTTATAATCTTTCTTATAAGAAAATTGATCCATAATTTCCATCTAAAATAGATATAATTGCAAATACTTTAGCTGAAATAGCTATTCTATAGTGAATTTTTTCAATAACAAGTCTGAGTCAATATCTAAACTACTAAACTTTTCTCTCCAAAGTTTGGCATTCATCGAAATAATGTCCATATTAAGTAATGGCTCTTTTGTTGCAAGTATCACACGATTTTGAGTACTTAAGCTCCAGAATTTACCGAAAATCGCATGATATAGCTCTGTTTCTCTTTCATAGTGTTTGCTACTTGTAAATGTGTTAACTGCAAGTATGCCACCATCTCTCATAATTTCCTTTAGCTGCATTACAAACTCTTTTTTTAAAAAATGATCAGGTATATAATCTTGATCAAATGCATCCATTATTATAAAATCGTAACCCTGTTTGTTATACTGCTGCGCTTTGTATCTGATAAATTCCGCTCCGTCCATAATGACTATGTTAGTTTTCTCAGTAGCATTGAAGAAAAAGTATTGTTTCGCTACGTATGGCATGTCACGATTTATCTCAACTATGTCAAGCGTGACATCAGGTAGCAAAGCAAGAATTGCTTTTGCTAGTGTTCCACCGCCAAGACCTATCATCAATACCTTTTTTGGTCCTGTGTTTATATAAAGAGCAGATAAAATTGATTTTTGATAATCGAATACTATTTTGTCTACATCAGCAAGCATTATACAGCTCTGTCTAGATAATCTACCAAGCCTCGGATCTTTAAATGATAGACACCTCTCTTTTGAGGTATCATAAATCCACATTTTGCCATGCTCGTTTTTTATAATGTCTATTACTTTTACTTCTGAACTAAAAAACATATACAATTCTTTGAACGAGAGAATTAATTGTGCAGCGCTTAACATTATAGTAAACGCAGCTATAAACTTTAGTGTTACATCTAATTTAAACATTTCATTCAAATCTATACTTGAAAATTATAACAGATTATATGATATTGTAGCTTACTCAATTTTTGGCCCAATCTAAAAGATGGAAGAATATGCAATTTAGAAATATAGCAGTGATTGCACACGTTGATCACGGAAAGACCACTTTGATAGACAACATGCTAAAGCAAAGCGGAACATTCAGGGCCAATCAAGTAGTTCAAGACCGAGTTATGGACTCAAACGAACTTGAGCAGGAAAGAGGAATTACAATCCTAGCCAAATGTACAGCACTTTTTTATGAAGATGTAAAGTACAATATTGTCGACACACCTGGGCATGCTGATTTTGGTGGAGAAGTAGAGCGCGTACTTTCTATGGTAGATGGTGTACTTTTGCTTGTTGATTCTTCAGAAGGACCAATGGCACAGACAAAATTTGTACTCTCAAAAGCCCTAGCGCTTGGGCTTAAACCAATTGTGATTGTCAATAAGGTTGATAGACCAGACAGAAGGGTTGTAGAGGTATTGAATGAAGTTTTTGACTTGTTTGTCAACCTTGATGCAACTGAGGAGCAGCTAGATTTTCCAGTATTATACGCATCAGGCAGAAGTGGTTGGGCAACCACAGAGCCAGAAACCACAGGTGTTGATTTGAAACCGCTTTTTCAAATGATTAAGGATAAGGTTTCTGAACCCAAAGTAGACAAAGATGCTCCATTTTCTATGCTTGCCAGCATTCTATCGTTTGACAATTATGTGGGACGCATACTTATAGGCAAGGTGTATAGTGGCTCAGCAAAAATTGGCACACCTATTAAGAGCCTCAATCTAAAGGGAGAACTAGTCGAAACTGGTAAGCTGACAAAACTATTTGGCTTTAAGGGTATAGAACGAGTAGTGATGGAAGAAGTTGAAGCTGGTGACATAGTTGCAATTGCAGGCATAGAAAAAACATCAGTTGCAGATACTATATGCATGCCAAGTGTAGCCTCTCCAATTCCATCGATTCCGATAGACCCGCCTACTATGTCAATTACAATATCTGTGAATGATTCTCCTCTAGCTGGACTTGAAGGAAGCAAAGTAACATCTCGAATGATTTTGGAGAGGCTACAAAAAGAAGCTGAGAGCAATGTTGCCATTACACTGAGTATTACATCGGGCGGTGAAAGCTTTGAAGTGGGTGGAAGAGGTGAATTGCAACTTGGTGTTTTAATAGAAACGATGAGAAGAGAGGGATTTGAGCTTTCTGTATCAAAGCCAAAAATACTATTCAAGAAGGATGAGAATGGTCAACTTTTAGAACCTATAGAAGAAGTAGTTCTTGATATAGATTCTGAGTTTACTGGTGTTGTGACAGAAAAAATATTAAGTCGCAAAGGTGAAATGCTTGAAATGAAACCTTCAAGTGGTGATAAAGTGAGACTGATTTTCTTGGTACCTTCTAGAAGTCTATTGGGTTATCAGAGCGAGTTTAGAAATGATACACGCGGTTCTGGTGTGCTGAGTCGTTTGTTCCATAGCTACCAGCCATGGAAAGGTGAAGTCGTATCGAGAAGAAACGGTGCGTTGATTTCAAATGCCCTTGGAGAAACTACTGCATATTCTTTATCTAGCCTCGAAGATAGAGGTTCTTTATTTGTTTCTGCAAGAACTAAAGTGTATCAAGGTATGATAGTTGGAGAACATAATAGAGAAAATGACCTCGAAGTGAATGTAATTCGCGGAAAACAGCTAACTAACATGCGTGCTTCTGGGTCAGATGAAAACATTAAGCTCACGCCACCAAAGCAGTTTACGCTAGAGGAGACAATTACATATATAAATGATGATGAGCTTGTAGAAGTCACACCTCTCAGTGTTAGACTGAGAAAGAGGTGGCTTGACCCGAATGAAAGAAAGAGATTTTCTAAAACTTCTTCCTGAAGATATCAATCAAAATACAAAAGCCAAATGCTATTTTGATTGACGTACTAAATTAAAATATCCCTGTTCTCAGCAGATTGAGCGGCAACTATACAAAGGTTTTATACCAGCTCCCACAAATAACAGCATATATGGGCAAGTATTTTTTAGAAAATTTAGTCTATCCATCAAAAATTGATTTGCGCAGCAAATCAGTTTTTGGCGGATGGAGTGTTCTATTATTTGCGTGGGTATTCTCGCAGCTTAATAAGCCTGGCAATGAAATCTGCATTGAATGACAAATACTGTCATATCGCCTGCGATCAAATATACAATTCTATGTTTTGTATCGATTCTGCGAGACCATATATTTTTTTCCTTATATTTTAATCGCTCTGGCTTTCCTATACCAAAACTTGGATTTATTTTTACGATCTCTACTAGAGAAAAAATCCTTTTTAATATCAATTTGTTATTTTGCTTCCAATAAGCTAAATCTTTTTGAGCTTCAGGAGTCCATATAATCTTGTAGCTCAATTTCTTTCCCCTCCTTATTCTCAGCTTGATCTAGTCCTTCTAAAAAAGCTTTCGTATTCGCATTTGTGCTAAAAATATAGGCAGTCTCCAGTAAACTTTCATATTCTTTAGCATCGATCATAACTATTTCTTTACCATTCTGACGCTTAATGTATACAACTTCTGCATCATTCACAATGGTATCAAGTATAGAACTTAGGTTCTGTCTTGCATATGTATAAGTGACTTTTTCCATTCAAGGTATCCATTCAATATTGTACAATATTTGCCGCTATTTGCAAAGTGATTATAATACCAACTCCTGCAAATAACAGAATATATGGAGAAGAAGCATATAGAGTATAAGTTGTACATGAAATATATGAAATACATGAATATCCTGAAAGTCTAATGTACAATCAATACATAACAAGTAATCTTTAAGGAGCGAATTTTGACAAGTATAACGAGTATATCTATCTTTATATGCGATTTATTAAGCTAGTCTGTCATAAATCTCGAGCACCACTATATCTATTCCGCAAAATAAGCGTATTAAAGAGATATCCATACAATATATATATTTATCACTTGACTATAAACATAAATAAGATCACAATACGCATCCTTAAAAATAATGAGTTAACAAAATCATAGTAATATCTCATGATTCTCATGAAATCTTGCTATTCTATATAATTCATACATAAGATAAAATTTAACATAATAAAAACAATCAATATGGAAAATGTTAAAGCGATTTTAGAAGCGCTAACCTCTGGCAGATTTGGAGTAGCATTCAAACTATTAACCGGCGATATAAGATTTAATATAGATGGAATGGCAAGCTGTATTAGAGACTTTGATAACGAGGTTGTAGAATTTTATATAGAAAGTGGAAGAAAGCTTTATGATAGCGCTCTACCACATGCTATACGCGTAAATAATAATTATATAGCTAAACTTTTGCTGCAAAAAAAATATCAGATAGATGAGTATGACATCATAGCCGCAGCTAATATGAAGAACGAAGAGTTACTTGAGCTATTAATAAAATTTGATGCTAAAGCAGGAGAATATGCATTACAAACCGTCATTTCGCGCGATAATATAGAAAGCGCTAAGCTATTAATAAAACATGGCGCAAAAATAAGGAAGGACGCACTGGAAGATGCAGTTTATCACAATAATAAGAAGAAAGTTGAGCTATTAATGCAATATGACGCTAAGATAAGTGAAGAAGCACTAAAATATATAAGCGTTTTCACCAGTAAAGAAGTAGTTGAGCTATTAATACAAAACGGCGCTAAGATAACTGAACTAGCACTCGAAAATGCAATTTCTAAGCACAGTAAAAAAGAGATAATTGAGCTATTAATACAACATGGCGCTAAGATAAGTGAAAAAGCACTCGAAAATGCAACTCGTAGAAATAATAAAGAGATAATTGAGCTATTAATACAAAACGGCGCTAAGATAACTGCGAAAGCATTCGAAAATGCAGTGTGTAATTACAATCATGAAGATACAATTGAGCTATTAATACAAAACGGCGCTAAGATAACTGCGAAAGCACTGGAATACACAGCTCATTACAACAGAAAAGAAGTTGCAAAGCTATTAATACAACATGGCGCTAAGATAAATGAACTGACACTAGAATATGCAACTTATGACACCACTAAGACAATAGTTGAGCTATTAATAGAGCATAGCACCAAGATAAGTGAGCGCGCACTCGAAAACGTAGCTTCTCAGTACTGCAGAAAAGAAGTTGCTGAGCTGTTATTAAAACACGGCGCTAAGATAACTGAGAAAGCACTCGAAAATGCGGTTTATAGAGATAGTATAGAGATAGTTGAGCTATTAATACAACATGGCGCGAAGATAAGTAAAAAAGCACTCGAAAATGCAGTGTATAACAAAAAGAGGGAGATAGTGAAGCTATTAATACAACATGATGACGCCAAGATAAGTGAGCGTGTACTAGAAAATGCAGTTGACAACAATAATAAGCGGATAGTTGAGCTATTAATACAATATGGCGCTAAGATAAGTGAGAAAGCACTCGAAAATGCAACTGATAGAGGCAATATAAAGATAGTTGAGCTATTAATACAAAACGGCGCTAAGATAAGTGAGAAAGCACTCGAAAATGCAGTTTACAACAATAATAAGGGGATAGTTGAGCTATTAATACAACATGGCGCTAAGATAAGTGAGAAAGCACTCGAAAATGCAATCAATATAAATAATCAAGAGATAGTTGAGCTATTAATACAATATGGTGCTAAGATAAGTGAGAAAGCACTCGAAAATCGAGTCTTTATCAAAGATTGTGTAAATTATAGTAGAGCCTATATTTGGAATTAATAAAGAATATAGGTAATTAGAATGAAGACAGAAAAGAATAAGAAAATAAATGAAGCGATAGATTTACTGATAGAAGGAGGAGCGGATTTAAAGACAGTACTGAAGCAGGATGGATTGATTAAGGAATTAACGAAGAGTATTTTGGAGAGAGCCTTGCAGGCAGAAATGTCTGAACACTTAGGTTATAACAAATATGATAGGTCTGAAACTGAGAATTGCAGGAATGGTCATTATAATAAGAATTTGATTACTGAGAATGGCAGTATCGAGTTAAATATTCCGCGAGATAGAGAAGGTAAATTTGCACCTGTAATTGTCTCCAAGAATCAAACAAGAATAGATGGTTTAGATCAAAAGATAATATCTCTGTATGCCAAGGGGATGAGTTTGTCTGATATCAAGATCCAATTACAAGAATTATATGGAGCAGAAGTTAGTGAGAGTTTAATTAGTAGGGTTACAGATGATGTAATTGATGAGGTTAGAATTTGGCAGAGTAGACCTCTTGAACCATTATATCCTATAGTATATTTTGATTGTTTAATAGTTAAGGTAAGGCAAGATAAACAGATAATTAATAAATCAGTATATGTTGCGCTGGGTATAGATTTACAGGGCCGGAAAGATATTTTAGGATTATGGATAAGTGAGAATGAAGGATCTAAATTCTGGCTTAGTAATTTTACTGAATTGAAGAATCGAGGATTAAAAGATATATTAATTGCCTGTAGTGATAACCTGACTGGTATGTCTGAAGCTATATGCGCAAGTTATCCCAAAACTGAGCATCAGCTTTGTATAGTACATCAAATTAGAAATAGCCTGAAGTATGTATCATATAAAGACAGAAAATTATTGGCATCAGATTTAAAGCTTATTTATAGCTCTGCTACTGAAGATGAAGCGCATCTTGCCCTAGAATCTTTTGATAAGAAATGGAGTAAACGATATCCACATATAGCAAAATCCTGGTATAATAATTGGGAGAATCTTGTAATATTTCTGCAATATCCAGAGAGTATCCGTAAGATAATTTACACTACAAATGCTATAGAATCGCTGAATAGTCAGTTGAGAAAAGTTACAAGAAATAAGCGTGTTTTCCCAAATGATGATTCGGTATTCAAGGTTTTATACCTAACGATTGATTATATTACCAAAAAATGGACCATGCCTATCTCTAACTGGAATGAAGCTATGGCTCATTTTATAATCAAATTTGATGGGAGATTTTAATGGCTCTAAAAAATTTACACAATCAATGAGAAAGACCCCGAAAATGAATTTGTATTAGAAAAGTCTATCTCTCATAAAAGCACAAAATTAATCGAGCTATCACTCAAACATCTTGGAAAAGCTACTAAAAATGCAGTGTGTACTGCTGCTAAAAAAAATGACATCCCAATACTTAAACTTTTGCTTGAATACGAAGGGCAAGTTAGTGAGTGCGCTTTAAATAAAGCGATTGATAATAACCACACCGAAATGGTAGAGCTATTGCTTGAAAAAGGAGCTAAAATTGGAATAACATCTATTAAAAATGCTATTGGCTTACAAAATCCTCAAATGCTTCAATTACTTGTTAACAAAAACAAAGCAGCAGCTGCGTGTCTATTACATGAAGGAAATGAGCAGCAAAAAAACACACTTTTAAATATAAATTTCAAATATAATGCAGAAGATTTTGATGATAACGCAAGAATGAAATGCGCTCTAAGTCTTAGAAAATCACAGCAGGTGCAAGACTTATTTCAACAAGGCGTAGCAATTCCAGGCACTCTAGTTGGAATCACCCATATATTAGGCGAATGGTCTTCAAACATTTTACAAGCAGCACTTCATATAGCAAGCCTAAATGATGAAATGTATGTACTACCAATATCTAATGAACAAAGAAGTGATATTAACTTCCTGCAACGGTTTGACGGGCTCATTAACCCTGGCGCTGGAGATAGCTTCCCACGAGATATAGAGTTTGGCATAGAGCAATTTAGTATGAATGATACAGAAAAGATGTACCAAACTGCTCTAGAAGTATCTAACAAAACTGGAGCACCATATCTAGGAATATGTTCGGGGTCGCAACATCTAATATTAAATAAAGGCGGAAAACTAAAGGAAGTTCAAGGCTACAAAGGTGGCAATCACAAAGCAACCTTTATAGAAGGAACATTTTCTCATTTTTCTGCGTTATCTCAAATTGAACAAGAAAATACGCTTAAAAACTGCGAATTTGCTAAAATTTCCTTGAAGATTGATACTGCGCATCGATATGCAGGAGTCAAAGATCAGTTAGCAGGCGTTAAACTTGGCGCCGTTTCCGAGGAGGGCGTTGTACAATCAACAGCTTCTGTAACGGGGCAGCTTGGCATTCAATTTCATCCAGAGAATTTTTATAATGACAATTATAGAAGCACATTGCTAATAAACAACTTCTTTGAACGAATCAATGAATATGCAAAATTGATGTCTTATGCTCAAAAACATGGCTTGCCTGTTGAAAAAGCACAAGTCAATTTTCAACAAGCATACCAAATGCTAAACCATAAATTAGAAGAATGCGTTTCGCATCCACAATCGCAAGCTGACTTCTATCCTGAGTTCAATAATACACCTGCGGTTCATTTCTTAGATGAGTTTTATAAAATAATGTTTAATTTCGAAGGATAGGCGCTTAAAATTAAATATCATGATTTATTTATAATAAATTTGGCAAGATACAGGATGATAAATACATAAAAAAACCTTGCCAATTCCTTGTATACCGCAGGTAAATAAAGAGTTGGCATTTCATATCTTGATACGAAGCTATATTTTAAAAAGAACCAAAAAGAACGCAAAGAGCATATGTATAATCACACATAACAAGCGATCTTTAGGCGCAAATTTTTGAAATATAGCTAGTCCATCCGCCAAAAATTGATATATGCAAACACTACTTTCACAAAATCCGTAAGGTTTTTGCATTTATTATAACATTTTCTTACGGATTTAAAGCGCTATTTTGACACTTGTGGCACCATTTCATGCCACTTCTGAAACTTTTGGTGCACGCACTAGGAATAATAGAGGCGCATGTGTATACATAACACACAAATAGCATTTTTTGACTGACGATGCCAATTTTGAAAAGTATGACGAGTATATAGTCTGTTCGACACTTGTAAATACTACTTAACAAAATCCATAAGGTTTTTGGCAATTTTGCCACTCCTTCTACTGGACTTTCGGTACAGCATAATTTTGGCAGGCCAACATAAATCCTCCGCTTCTTAGGAAGTGATGATGCATGCACAACGCTAGTATATACTCTCTCTACATATAATCTGATGTATTGAATACTTGTTGTATAAAGCAAATAACTTCCCTACATCTTGTGATCATAAGCACTGATAACTATGAGAACGATATTGTAAGCAATACATAGAAAATATAGAAAATAGTATTAGTACTTTTATTATCTTTTGCTGATAAATTTCATTAATACTTACTATAAGGATTTTCTAACCTGATTGAGAAATATTTGCAGCATACTAAAAAAGGTGGTGATCCCGACGCGATTCGAACGCGTGACCTACTGATTAAAAGTCAGTTGCTCTACCGGCTGAGCTACGGGATCACAAATAAAAAGCTTGGCTATCGAAGGCCATGAGTAAACAACAAAATAAGGAACCCCTTAGCTTAAACTATAGAATTCCAGGTAAGCTAGCAGAAAAACAAAGGCTGCAGCATACACCACGAAAGTTGGCTCCTCCGTCAAAAATTGATCTGCTGCGCAAATAAATTTTTGCAGAAAATTAAATATACAAAAATTAGCTCTAGGCACAACCCTGCGCTAATTTTCAGATATATAATTTATCATGCACCTAACAAATACTAATACTACTTAACAAAATCCATAAGGTTTTTGGCAATGTTGCCGTTTTCTCTACTGGATTCCTATGTGGTACATTTGCTTACAACCAACATAAATTCTGCATTTCAAGAATTATGACGCAACGAAAAGTTAAGCACCATTCTCCATAAAAAAACAAACGCCAGCATAAAACTGCAAAGCTTACAACAGCCCCTGTTTACTGGACGCGCAAAAAATACTGTATATCACAGACATACAAAAAGCGCAAAACATTTTTACTCAATTACCTCATCCACAGACTCAAGCACAAGGTACCGCCCTTCTAAATTCACCTCTGGCACAAAAACTCTGGTGAATGGGTGATATAATGTTCTCTCAGAAGTGATATCACATATCTCAAGAAGATCGCCAGCACCAAAGTTAAACACATTCTTCACTATACCAATAGACTCACCACTAGTGAGCTTAGCAGTCATACCACAAAGATCTGCATGATAGAATTGATCCTGCTCAGTCACAGGAAGCTCCGAACGTTTAATAAAGAGCTGCTTATTGCAAAGCTTTTCAGCCTGAGCTCTAGAGTTAACACCCTCTATTGCTGCAATAATCTTGTTGTTTCTGGAAGAAATTATTTGCAGCTTGTACTCCATCATATCTCTATCGAACACCCGACTAAAGCTCATAAAATCCTCAGGATTCTCAGCAAACGAGCATATCCTAACGTAACCCTTTACACCATAGACGGCAGTAATAATGCCGATACAAATATCAAAATTGTTCATTTCAACTCAATTAAAGCACATAAGCAAAAAGAACTTCCCAAGCAATAAAACAAGGAAGTAACCTCCAGCTCTCCACATCTTTCTCATGACTAGTTAAGAAATTGCCTAAAAAGAAGAGCTTTCAACACAAGTACAAAAACAGCACAGATCTTCTATAATACGCCAGATCAACAACGAAACACTGATTTATAAAAATTGAAATACCACTTTCAGCAAACAATGGTTAGCACAAAACCAGAAAACAACTATATCACAGCTAATTTTTTACAAAACTTCTGAACAACCTCAGTCGGCTTAGCACCAACAGAAAGCCAATGTTTTACTCTATCACTTTTGAGAACAACGCGTTCACTATGATCACTAGGAAGCAATGGGTTATAATAACCTACTTTCTCTAAGAAATTGCTATCTCTCGGAGAACGAACATCCGTAACAACCACATGATAGAACGGCCTCTTCTTTGCGCCAGCTCTAGCTAATCTTATCTTTACAGCCATATAGCAACTAATCTAAATTCACTACAAATTCCAAAATGGACCAAGTCGATTATTAAATGAGTTTTTATGATTTGTAAAGCCCTTTGGCACTGCAATCATAAATTAACTTTCATAATCAAAACAAGAGTATGTCACATAAAGCTCATAAAACGCCACATCGCAAAAGATTCATGTATCTTTTATAAATGCATTTTAACGCATTCACCATAACTCTTTATACAACTTAAACTAAATGATACAGAAAAGCAAACTATAAGCAAAAGAAAAGATAACGCTCAACAACGAAGCTAAATCACACAACGCTAAGACTGCACATCAAACTTAAATAAAAGACTAAAACAAAATAACATCAACATAAACATCACTTTAAATATGCATATCATCATAAGTATGATGATATATCACACACCTTGCCATATAATTCAATATTTATCATATTAATCGTAAAAATATGCAAAAAAAATACTGTCATTACAATTTATAAAAACCAATATTTAAGCGCAAAATAAATCATTAAAAATCATGCAATGTTTTTTTAACATTCGCCGATCATTTGCTCATATAAACTAGGCACAGGAAAAGTTGAAATCAGTATAATGATTGACTATGAAATATTACGGGTGTAATTAAATTGCTTTAGTTCAATATAAAAATATGATTGCATAAGTGAAACAATACTTTAAACGTAAATCTATCAAAGATTTATTATCTCAAGCTGAAAGTTCGAAAGATCTTGAGCGTTCTTTAAACGGTTGGCAGCTTATCCTTCTTGGAATAGGCGCAATCATCGGAGCAGGAATATTTGTATTAACCGGAGAAGCTGCTAGCCAGCACGCTGGACCTGCTATCATTCTTTCTTTTGCAATAAGCGGTGCTGCCTGTGTATGCGCCGGTCTCTGTTATGCTGAACTTGCCTCCACAATACCAGTTTCAGGGAGTGCTTACACCTATATATACGCAACGCTTGGAGAGCTTCCTGCATGCATTATGTCAGGACTTATGCTGCTTGGCAGCTTTCCAATAATAGCATCAGTTGCTGGTGGATGGTCTGGTTATACACTAAGTTTCCTTGCTGATTTTGGCATTATAATACCCGCAAGACTCACAGCAGTTACAGGGCAAATGGTAACTCTAGCAGATGGAACTGAGGCTCCTGCTCTATTTGATCTACCAGCACTTTTTATAGTCTTGTCACTAAGTACATTATTGTGTTTTGGTGCACAAACTTCAGCTTGGGTAAACTCTGTGATAGTCTTTATCAAAATGTCTGTTTTAATTGCTTTCGTTATACTCGGCGCATTTAGTGTTGATCCAAGCAATTGGGTGCCATTCATCCCTGAAAATACAGGCGAGTTTGGAAAATTCGGATTTTCAGGCGTGATAGCTGGTGCTTCGATTGTATTTCTTGCATATAATGGATTCGATTCTGTTGCAACTGCTGCACAGGAGACAAAAAATCCACAGCGTGATCTCCCAATTGGGATACTAGGCTCTCTGTTAGTGTGCACAATTGCATATGTTCTAGTGTCTGCTGTTTTGACCGGCATTGTTCCATATAACGAATTTAAAGGTGCTCAACCAATAGCACTCGCAGTCGATAGAATGAATATGCCTTGGTTCTCTTTTGCTGTAAAAGTTTGCGCAATCTCAGGTCTTACTTCGGTGATACTAGTAATGCTTTATGGCCTTGCTAGAATCCTTTTTACTATCGCAAAAGACGGTTTATTGCCAGATGTACTAACCATATGCCATAAAAAGTATAAAACGCCTTACATAAGTACAATGATTGCAGGCTCTGTAATCTCTGTAATTGGAGCAACAGTACCACTCGATACATTAGTAAAACTCTCAAACTTTGGAGTGCTTTGCTCATTTGCTATTACATGTTTTGCTGCTTTATATCTTCGTTATACGCAGCCAAATATTGAAAGAGCCTTTAAGTGCCCTATGATGCCTTGGATTCCACTCCTTGGAATCATTCTTCTTATTCAGATTATTGCTGGATTACCTATAGAAACTTATATAGAAGCTGCTTGCTGGATGGTGTTTGTACTACTTTTATACTTTTTATATGGCAGATCTAATAGCAAATTGCAAAACTGTGCGTAGAGAACCTAAAAATGCGCCAATAAATGGCGCATTTTGCAATGCTTTTGTAGAGCTTTTAATTAGTATATTGAATAGAAGAAGATTATATAGCTAGTTGTTTTATCCCTTGAAGTAATGGTTAGGATTTTTTAATATAAATTGCCAAGGAGTATTGCCTTTAATGGCTTTAAGTAGTTTTGCAAAGTTATAAGCCATCAGATAAGCATTTATTACCTAGTTAATTTCTTCGCAAATATTATAACATACAACTCAGAAATTAACTCATACTATAAAAAATCATACCCTTAAAATTCACGCGTGTGCACTTACTTGAGCGCAGAGCCTAACAAAATCCATAAGGTTGGACAATTTACCTCTGCAAAATATGCTCTTTGAGGCCTTAGATGCGAATTTTCATTAATAAAATTCGCAAAAAGTACACTTGTCCATGTTGAAGCCTTTAGCTTCAACAAAAGATCTTTCTACATGCTAATATTCCGCCTCAATTAAAAAAATTTTTTTACTCTTTACGGATAGGCTAATAAAGATTTTTAGCGCATAAAACTTTTCACGTGAAACTACAGTTTGTACCTTTCTCGCTTAGATTTGTTATTGCAAAACTACACCAGCTACTATTTTATAACCCCTCAAAAACGCATCTGTATATATCATTTTCCGTCCTTGTCGCTGTAGTAATTTTGGTATCAGAATTCCACCATTGCATGCTATCTTTAAATTACTATCTAACACTTTCCCAAATTGCTCTCCATGCTCAATTTTAGTATAATCTGCTGCTATAATTTTTATTATCTCTCCATTGTATACAAAATGCGCTCCTGGTTTCGGACTTAATGCTCTAATTTTATTGCAAATCATTTTCACATCTTGATTCCAATCAATTTTTTCCTCTTTATAGTCGATTTTCTCAGCATATGTAACACCAACTTCTGATTGTTTTTGTAAAACTGCTCTATCATTCTCAAACAATCCTATCGCTTCAATTAACATATCAGCACCAAGCTGAGCCATTTTGTCATGCAATTCTTTACCAGTAATATCATCACTCAAATGTATCCCATGTCTTAATATTATGTCTCCAGTATCAAGCCCTGAGTCCATCTGCATTATACACATTGCTGTTTTAGTATCTCCAGCAAGCAAAGTACGCTGAATTGGAGACGCTCCCCGCCATCTTGGAAGATCTGATGGATGTATATTGACAAAACCAAATTTTGGAATTCTTAATATATCTTCTGGTAGTATCAAGCCATATGCTGCAACTACACCTATATCAGGAGACAAAGACCTTAACCTTTCAATCTCTAAATCATTACGCAAAGTTTTTGGAGTTAATACTGGAATGTTATAAGACTCTGCCACTCTGTGAATCAAAGACTTTGATTCATTCATGCTCCTACCAGATTGAGATGGTGGTTTTGTATATACAGCAGTAATGTTATGCTTAGACTCTATCAAGCTTAGTAATGCAGGCTCAGCAAACAGCGGAGTCCCCATAAACACTATATTCATATGATTTTTTCCATAAAAGGAGTGATTTAAAACATCAGGCGAATAGTAAAATGTCACGATAGAAAATTCAACAATTTGTATATCATATTATTATTAAATACTTGATTTTAATGTTAAAAGTTTATATGTTGCTATTATGTGATATTATTTAGTTTCTGGTTAAACAGTTAAACAATGCAAACTGCGTTTAGAATAGATAAGTACCATTTTGTTTTAATAGTGATAGCCGCTATTTCTTTGCTGTATAACATATTGCCAAGGAGTGCTCGCGAAGATCTTTCTCTACTTTCACTTGTCTTAAGTGAGATGAGTTATGGCGCCGGTGAACAAGAAATGGAAGAACTTGAAATTGATGCGAAAGACGCAGCAAAGAGTAGTAAGTTTGTAGTTGATGGGTTTAAAACTACTGTAACACTCTCTCCTGGTGATACGATGTCTCAGATTCTGAAGGATATAGGAGTGACCCAGAACAGTGCTTTTCTTATCACAAGTGCTATAAATAAAGTGTTTAAGTTGTCTTCTATCAAAGCTGGAGAAAAGGTAGAATTAGTTGCTTATAATGAGAAAGATGAAGCTGTTACTACTAATGGCTCACCAAATTCTATTTTTATCTCATTCCAAGACAAAAAGATTAGAGTGAAATATAATACAGCACTTCAGTCTTATATAGCAGAAGTTCTTTCTATTCCAACAACTCTACAAAAACGTTTGGTATCTGGCGTTGTGAATAGCACATTTCTTGGAGCTGCTAGAAAAGGTGGTCTTTCTGGGACATTAGCAGCTGAATTCACCAGGATGTTTAGTTATGATGTGGATTTTCAGCGCGACCTTGAGAACGGAACAAAGTTTAAAATACTATATGATGTACACGTAAACGATAAAGGCAATAAAGTCAAAGATGGAGCAATACAGTATGCGGCTCTTAATATTAAAGGAAGATTGATCGAAATTTATAGATACGATTTAGTAGACGGAAAAGCTGAATACTTTTATAAAGATGGATCCAGCATAAGAAAAGCTCTATTGAAGACGCCTGTGAAGAGTGCTGTTATTAGTTCTGGCTACGGCATGAGGAAACATCCTATACTTGGCTATTCCAAAGTACATAGAGGCCTTGACTACGCTGCACCGACTGGAACTCCTGTTTTTGCCGCAGGTGATGGTATTATTGAATCTGTCAAGAGCCATAATACATATGGTAAATATATAAAGATTAAGCATAGCAGCAAGTATGCTACTTTATATGCTCATTTGCATAAGTTTTCAAATACTGCAAAGGTTGGTAGCAAAGTCAAACAAGGAGATATTATAGGATACGTTGGCGCAACTGGCCTTGCAACTGGTCCGCATTTGCATTATGAAGTACATGTTGATGGTAAGCAAGTGAACCCTTCTAAGGTGAGTGTTGTGCGCGATTCTGTGTCACTTGATAAGAAGCAGATGTTAACATTTCTAGCAAGGCAACGTACTATCCTTCAAATTATGAATGATCCTTCTTATCTAACAGTTTCTAAATCTACTTCTTCAGACTCACTGTCGTAAATCTTAGCATAAACTTAGTTATTACTTTCTAAATGTGCTTTAATTCATATTTTTGATCTATACTTAATTTGCTGTAATTGTCACCATATTCTGACTTTAACTTGACGGTATGATTAGGCACTGCGCTCAAGTAAATGCACGCGAGAATATTTTAACGGCATGACTTTTTTAATTTCTGAATTAAATATTATATATATTTGCGAAGAAATGAATGAAGTAATATATAGTTGACGTTTCCTTATAATACTCAGTCTATCAGCCAAAAATTGATTTGCGCACGCAAATCAATTTTTTTTTGCGGAGAAGTTAAATGTACAAAAATTAGCCTTTAGAACTGCCATGCGCTAATTTTCGAATATATTAATTCTCCTATGCCTAGCAAATACTAAGTTTGCAAAATCCGTAAGGCTTTTGTGTTTATTATAATACTTTCCTTACGGATTTAAAGCGCTATTTTGACACTCTAAATATCATTTTATGCCGCTTCTGAGACTTTTGGTGCGTGTACTACTTAATATATAAAAATTTTTTAGTTACATTATGACACAATTATAACGAGCAAAAAATGCAAGCATTACAAGCAAATGAGATGATAGATATACATATCCTGCCTTAAAAATGATATAAATAGTATAAATTATGTTTTATCTCATAGTGCATTGTCATACATATACAATTTTAGACTAGCTTTATAAAATATTACAAATCTATTAAAGATCAGTTAGAACTTTACATATATATATAGTCTTATAGTATATAAACTGATTGCTGTTCTTAACAATTATGTAATTATACTGGGAGGTTGTGTGTCATCTAAGGTTAATGTGTCTACACTAGTTAGTTCTGAGATTCTCTCCGGCATACTAATATCTGTTGCTTTTGCAATGGCAATCTGCGTTGCAAACATAGATCTGCTAGCTCAATTATATAAAAATTTTGTATCCCTACCAATATCTTTTGGTTACTGCAAATTTACTTATCAAAGCTCACTAATCAATTTAGTAAATGATGGGCTGATGACTCTATTTTTTCTATTAATTGGACTGGAATTAAAATTTCATTTAGTATGTGGAGAATATAAAGATACAAAAACGTTAGCTTTGCCTACTGCAGCGGCTGTAGGAGGCATCGTTGTCCCTGCTTTGTTTTATTTATACTTTAATTTCGGTACATCAACTGCAAAAGGCTGGGCGATACCTATCGCAACTGATACAGCTTTTATGCTAGGAGTGTTATCACTCTTTAGTAGGAATATCCCAGCAAAATTACGTGCGTTTATCATAGGATTTTCCCTAATAGATGATGCGATTGCCCTTCTAATTCTTGCAATCTTTTATACGAAATCGCTCAATGCTATAGCAATGGTAATTTCTGTTATATTACTTGCTATACTCTTTGTGCTTAATAGGCAAAATGTTAGAAATCTCTATTGTTATATAGTAGTCGGGATTTTTCTTTGGATATCAATGGTTGAAGCTGGAATACATGGCACCTTATGTGGCGCAATTTTTGCCTTAACTATTCCTGTACAAATAGAAGGCCAAATTAACGATTCGTTTCATAAATTAGAAAATGTTTTGAGACCATTTGTTCATTTTTTTATCTTGCCTTTATTTGTTTTTATTAATTCAGGAATAAGTTTTGATAGCTTGTCATATGAAGTACTCACTTCTAACATCACAATTGGTATTATTGTAGGTTTATTTATTGGGAAACAGCTTGGTTTATTAAGTTTTTCCTATTTTGCTATCAAAATGAAACTTTGTTCACTACCACAAGGTGTGAATTGGAGTACATTCTATGGAATTTCTATTCTAGGAGGGATTGGATTCACACTAAGTCTTTTTATAGGCGATCTCACTTTTGAAGATTTACAACCACACTATGCAATGCGAGTCGGAGTAATTATAGGGTCAACGTTGTCAGCATTTCTAGGCTCTGCTATAATTTTATTGGCACAAAAAAGAACATCAAAAAATAATAGCATTGAAACTTTAGGCACGTAGTAAATTGAAAGCTAAAATATAAGTTAGTGCTAGCCTTTAAAATCCAGAGCTTGAAGAAATGTAACAGAATTGATCTTTCTATTACAACTGTGTCATCGTTTTTGTACTACAAGTATGCGCAGCTCACGATAAATTATAGAGCGTGAGCGCTTCAAACGCAAAGCTATATTGCTTACATGTAAGGCAATATAGCTTTAATAAAAGGAAGGTTTGCTGGTCTTTCTTACTTAAGAGTGGTATACATTTGCTTTTGCAACAATCATTTTATTTTTTATTTATAAAATGATTCTTATATCATTGCTTGGATTGCTGCACTTCGCTTTAGAATAAAGGTGGGATTGAGGAACTAGTACTCTAAAAATACACCATCAAAATCCTCGCGCATGCATTTTGGCATTATTGCATAATGAGACTATTTCATTATCAGTACATATAAAATCCTAAAGCTTCTCACTTCGAGAGTTTTCACATAAAGATAGATAAGGTTTGTTCTTGATATTGTGTAAATATTTGTGGTGTTGTAAGAGCGCACCAAAGCTTGATGGATCCGTAGACCATTGACTCCTTCTTTGAAACGATCTTAGTACGCCGTGTCATTCTGCCTAAATGATGTCGCGTGTTACTATTATCTCTCTCGATAGATACTGTGCCAGACTTGCCAATCGTATGACGCTTTTTTGGTAAAACTTTAGAAAAAGCATTCCAATCATCCGTATAAAAATGACATTCTTTCAGATGACTCACTTTGTCGTAGAGCTTTTGGAATGTTGCAGTATCACGATTGCCTGTAACCCATGCAACAGTTCTCCTTGTGCTACGATCAACCGCCTTGATGATCCAAAGCTTGTTTTTTTTGAACCAATAAAATGCCACATCTCGTCAAATTCCATCTCCATAATATCCGAAGAGATGATTGGCTCCTGAGTCTTGTTCATCGCCTCTACTAACCAGCGATAAATTATGGACGGTGAGTGTCCTAATATCCTGCCTAACATAGAAAAAGAGGCCTTGCCAAGGCTATATAGCATAACACATAGTGCTTTCTTAACGGCTGTTTGAGGCTTTTTGCGCAGATCGCCCTCAACAAAATTTAGAAGGCATGATCTGCACTTATAACGCTGTACACCCCTCACAATGCCGTTTTTTATAAAGCTATCGGAACCACATCCCTTACAACAAACCATAAAACCACCATTTAGTTCTTAAAACAGTGATCATATCATATCTCTATCTAATTGTGAAAACTCTCCTCACTTCAAGAAGTTTATCTGCCATTGAAATACCAGCTTTGTTAGTTTATTTAGCAGATAAACTCAAGGATATGCCCTGCGCATTATGCAACAAAGCCATGCATTTTGTTAATAGCGTTGTGAATACAACTCTTCATTTATCAGAAGTAAATATCAATTGATTAATCTTTCTTATCATTTTTTACTTCTTCAAACTCAGCATCTACAACTTTTTCATCTGTAGCGTTACCTGACTCTTCTCCATCAGTTGTACTCTCAGAATCTTGAACAGAACCAGACTGCCCATATACTCCTTGACCAATTTTCATGGATGATTGTATTAACGCTTCTGTTTTGTTTTGAATATCTGTCAAATCTTCAGTTGCTATAGCAGCTTTCAAAGCAGATATATCATTTTCTATAGATGTTTTATCATCTTGAGAAATCTTATCTCCATATTCTTTTAAGGTTTTCTCAGTTGAATAGATTGTACTATCTGCATTGTTTCTAGCTTCTATCAAGGCTTTCTTAGTCTCTTCAATACCTGCATTTGCTTCTGCTTCTTTGATCATTTTTTCAATTTCTTCTTTGGAAAGACCACCAGATGATTGAATCGTAATTTTTTGTTCTTTGCCTGTTGTTTTATCTTTTGCAGACACATGTAATATACCGTTTGCATCAACATCAAATGTTACCTCAATTTGTGGCATGCCGCGTTGCGCAGGAGGAATGCCTTCTAAATTGAACTGTCCAAGTAGTTTGTTACTTGTAGCTATTTTGCTCTCACCTTGAAATACACGTATGGTAACAGCATGTTGATTATCTTCTGCTGTTGAAAATACTTGGCTCTTTTTTGTAGGAATTGTAGTATTACGCTCTATTAATGGAGTAAATATACCGCCTAATGTCTCAATACCAATAGAAAGCGGTGTTACATCCAGAAGTACTACGTCTTTCACATCGCCACTTAGGACTGCACCTTGAATTGCAGCACCAATTGCTACTACTTCATCAGGATTTACACCTTTATGAGGCTCTTTTCCAAAAAACTCTCGAACCTTTTCTATCACCTTTGGCATGCGTGTCATGCCACCTACTAATACAACTTCATCAATATCGCTTGCATTAATGCCAGCATCTTTTAATGCAGCTTTACAAGGAGCTATAGTTCTATTAATAAACTCATCAACAAGGTTTTCAAATTTAGCACGTGTCAACTTAATATGCATGTGCTTAGGTCCGCTTGCGTCAGCAGTAATATAAGGTAGATTTATCTCAGTTTCCATCGCACTAGATAGTTCTATTTTAGCCTTCTCAGCTGCTTCTTTTAACCTTTGTAGTGCCATCTGATCTTTCATCAAATCTACACCAGTATCATTTTTGAATTCATCACAAAGATATTGTAGTATTCGCAAGTCAAAATCTTCACCGCCTAAAAAAGTATCACCGTTAGTAGATTTTACTTCAAATACGCCATCGCCAATCTCTAGGATAGATACGTCAAATGTACCACCACCCAAATCATAAATTACAACAGTTTTAGAGCCAGCCTTATCAAGGCCATATGCAAGCGCAGCAGCAGTAGGCTCATTGATTATTCTGAGAACATTCAAGCCAGCAATTTGACCAGCGTCTTTTGTTGCTTGTCTTTGTGAGTCGTTAAAATACGCAGGAACTGTGATTACAGCATCTGTAACTTTTTGTCCTAGGTAACTTTCCGCAGTTTCTTTCATCTTTTGGAGAACCATAGCGCTTATTTGACTAGGAGACATAGCTTCACCTTTAGCTTCAACCCAAGCGTCTCCATTTTTTGCCTTTACTATCTTGAAGGCAACTTTAGAATTTAATTCCTTAGATTTTTGATCATCAAACTGCCTGCCTATTAATCTTTTTGCAGCAAATACAGTATTCTCTGGATTAGTAACAGCTTGTCTCTTTGCAGGCTGTCCTACTAACTTTTCACCATTTTTTGTAAATGCTACTACTGAAGGTGTTGTGCGTGCACCTTCTGAATTCTCTATAACTTTGGCGGATTTCCCGTCCATTATGGCAACGCATGAATTTGTTGTGCCAAGATCTATACCTATTACTGTACCCATTATACTTTATACCTCTCTTGAGAAAATCACTTTTCAAATTCATATAGTGTATTTTTTTGAAGATACAAGTAGCCAACTAGTGAATTTCTAAACATGCAATAGACTATATTTTGTAGTTTTTGCAAGTATACTTGTCATACTTTTCAAAATTGGCATCATAAAAAAGCTCCTTATGTATTTTGTATACAGCATGTGTTCTCATTCTTTTTAGCTCTTTTTGAAGTCTCATACCAACTCTTCATTTACCTGAGATGTATCCGTTTAATATGGTTTAATATGAAATAAAGGGAACAATAGTACTGTTAACCGTGCCATACTAAATAAATATAAGTTGGCAATTATAAAACTAATTTGTAACTTGTTTTAAAAAGTAAAGAATTAACGTCATACAGCATTTGTGAATGTATCACTTCACAAAGTGATTGTAAGAATCAAATGTTGCCAATATACTAGTTGTATACACCATAAAGTTGAGCAAAGTGTTATGTTCCAATGTACTTTTTGTGCAAAATTTCTGAGGCTTGTCAAATACTCTTTTATTGCTTCTCTATTATTTGCTTATGGCAAGTGCTATGGAGAAGATCTGGAATATATACAGCAGTATATGCAGTTCTTGAGTGATCGAGATATGGTCCTCTCAAAAAATATAGCGAATGCTGATACTCCAAATTTTAAGCCTAAGGATTTATCGCGCAATAGATCCGATATCTCAAGTTTTGAGTTAAGTGTTACAGATCCTATGCATATTGCTTATGAAACTGGGACGAGATATGATTTGGAAGATGGTAAGATTATTGAACTTAAACCTAATAGCAATGCTGTGCACCTTGAACATGAAATGATGCAAAAGAATGAGAATGCTTCTGCTATGCAGGAAGCTGCAAATTTATATAGCAAGGCACGAACATTGATGAAAATAGCAATAACTGGAGGAGTAAAGTAGCATTATGAAAGTTACTGTATTCTTATATACTTATATTGTATCGATTGCGCTGCATTGTATTGCGTTTGGAGAGGTTGATACTTTAACTGCTGCTTCCAGAATATCTGCATCTGGTATGCACGCGCAAAGCGAAAGGCTAAAGATTATTGCTCAGAATCTTGCAAATATGGAAGTCACTGGCATTACACAGGATCAAGATCCATATAGAAGGAAGATAATATTTTTTAAGAACGAGTTCAATGAAGACGCAAAAACTGAAATTGTGAGCGTAGAAAGGATAAGTCATGATAGTAGTGACTTCATGCTAAAATATCAGCCATCTCATCCTGCTGCAGACGAGCGTGGGTATGTCAAATATCCAAATGTTCACCTTGCTATTGAAACTGTTGATGCAAAAGAAGCTCAAAGAAGTTTTGAAGCTAATCTTAGTGCTTTTGAGATTACTAAATCAAATCAACATAAGCTGATTGAATTGATTAAATGATGTGAGTTTTTATGAGTACAATATCAAGTGTAACGTCACACCTGCAAGCTGCAAATGCCTATAAAAAGGCTCTTGGAGCAAGTATTAAAAGCGCTGCTGGGAATTTTGGCAACAAACCAGGAAAGCTGAATTCTAATACAGTAGCTGCTATACAAAATGCTAGTGCCGCTCTGCAAATAGATAAATCAGGGCTTTCTATATCAAAATCTGTAGGTCCAGCAAGTTTTCCTGAGTTGCTCAGTCTTGCAAGAAAGGATTATATTAGCAAGTTAAAAAAAGCAGAAAGAAAAACCGTTAGCGCTATAGAAGAAAACACTTCGATAGCAGAAGTTATGGGTGCTGTTAATGAATCTGAAATTGTACTATTAAAAATGATAGGACTGCGGGATCGTTTTATAAATGCATATCAGGAAATTCTGAAGATGCCACTTTGACGTAGTATTGTAGTAAAAACAGGTAGTTATTATAAGTTAACATTGTAGTCTAGATTGCAAACGCGCACCAAAAATCTCGAAAGTGCGCATAAAATGGCGCTTGGAGCGCAAAAATAGCGCTTTAAATCCGTAAGAAAATGTTATAATAAACACAAAAAACTTACGGATTTTGTGAAAGTAGTATTTTTAAGTATCAGACAAATTATATAGTAAGTTAAGTTGAAGTTTGCGCATATATAGATGTGTGTTACACTCAAAGGAAAAATGCCATCCTCATACAGCAAAGATTTTCCGAAAAAAGCAATAACATATGTATGCTTTGGTTCAATTCTTTAATACGCAAACCTCAACTTAATTTGCCATATATCCAAAAATTAGCGCAGAGCCAAATCCTAGGCTAGTTTTTGCACATTTAACTTCTCCACAAAAATTTATTTGCGCAAGCAAATCAATTTTTGGCGGACGTACTATATTATCTGTGAAATAAATAAGAGTATGTTATTGAGTTATATGGGCTGCTATTATTCACTTGAGCTAAGCAAAAATGTTATTTCATATATTGAACTGGTATGGTAAAGAGTTCTGCTGCCTTTGGTATACTGATCAAGACCTATAGCTAACTAACCATAAAATGAGTATGAAAAACGCTATATTTTTTGGATAAATTTTATTTGTTTGCAATGCAGTAATGTCGCTATATTACAGACGAAAAGCGGATACTAAATTTATCAACAAGACAAATGTTTAACATGCGTATTTTATGGTTAGTTAGTTAGCTATATATCAAAGGCAAAGGCGAGGTATTATTTATCGCGCTACAATATTACCACCAAACTTAATATAAAAGAGCGACTGCAGTAGCAAACTCAAGTAAGCCCTGCAGCAACTCAAAGCATCATCGAATGCAAAAATCAAAGCAATAAAGGATGATTAGCCGTATCTTCAAATTAATAACCTAACATGTCATTATGAGCTCCTAGAGAGTCAGAAATAATATTAATCATCTCATGATAACTCATATTAGAAGAAAAATTAATATCAAAAATATAAGATGTGGTACTATTAGTTACTGTGCTATTTGAAGCAGCATCACTGCTTGAGACATTCTTTCTAATATCTTCATGACAAATATTTTTTGCAGCAATGCCTATAGCTAGTATATCGTCATATGCTGAGTCATATACTATTGAAGCACATGAAGATGTCGAACACATAAATCTTTTTGCTTCACTACCTGACTCATTAGATGTAGCATGATATGGATTATAATGTGCATCCTCTGAATCACGAACTCCTAGATCATCCTTGTTCTGATTTTTCATGTCGTCTACAGGGCAAGTACCATCAGCTTCAGCATTACCTGAAGTGCTGGTAGGTGCATCCTCTGAATCACGAACTCCTAAATCATCCTTGTTCTGATTTTTCATGTCGTCTGCAGGGCCAATATCAATTTTGTGTCTTTCAACAAACTTAACTGCATCGTTGTAGTATCCACTCATCTTTTTAAGATCCATAACAACTTGTCCTGGAGACATTAGACCTCTTGCATAACCTATTTAAAGCTCAAAGTTATAGATACCAGCAAGTAAATTAAACCTTAAACCGAATCGTTTTCTTCTGTTCCTATAACGATCAGCGATAATTTTAAATCGTTTGATCATGCCTATGACGTTTTCATTTAAAACACGTTCACTAGACAATTGACGATTTTTCTTTTTATCTTTCCTGCTTAGTGGTCGCTTTTTTGTCTTTTTCTTTGGTAACTCTGAATTATAATGCAACTTATCAATGCCTTGATAACCAGTATCTGTAAGAACTTTAATCTCAGGGTGGATGTGAACTCCGGATTCTTTAAATAACCTGAAATCATGACGCTTGCCATTAGAAAAATTAGTGCAAATGATTTCTTTTTTCCTTTTATCCACAATAAGCTGAGTTTTTAGAGTATGTCGCCTCTTTTTTCCCGAATAAAAGTGCTTCTGTTTTTTTTAGGTCGTTCTATCGGTGTTTCAGTAGCATCAATTAACACAAGTTCGTATTCAGAATCACATCTCTGCCTGCAAGGCTCTCTCCAAAATACTCTTCGTTAATTCCTTAATCAATCCATCCTGCTTCAGTACTGTCTTTAAATCCGCTCCTCCTTCTATCAGTAAGTCTATCGCTTCATTTATTTTCTTATTCTTTTCTGTCTTCATTCTAATTACCTATATTCTTTATTAATTCCAAATATAGGCTCTACTATAATTTACACAATCTTTGATAAAGACTCTCTAACCTCATCAATTACATCATCTGTAACCCTACTAATTAAACTCTCACTAACTTCTGCTCCATATAATTCTTGTAATTGGATCTTGATATCAGACAAACTCATCCCCTTGGCATACAGAGATATTATCTTTTGATCTAAACCATCTATTCTTGTTTGATTCTTGGAGACAATTACAGGTGCAAATTTACCTTCTCTATCTCGCGGAATATTTAACTCGATACTGCCATTCTCAGTAATCAAATTCTTATTATAATGACCATTCCTGCAATTCTCAGTTTCAGACCTATCATATTTGTTATAACCTAAGTGTTCAGACATTTCTGCCTGCAAGGCTCTCTCCAAAATACTCTTCGTTAATTCCTTAATCAATCCATCCTGCTTCAGTACTGTCTTTAAATCCGCTCCTCCTTCTATCAGTAAATCTATCGCTTCATTTATTTTCTTATTCTTTTCTGTCTTCATTCTAATTACCTATATTCTTTATTAATTCCAAATATAGGCTCTACTATAATTTACACAATCTTTGATAAAGACTCATGGCAATTATAATAAGCATTTGATTACTGAGAATGGTAGTATCGAGTTAAATATTCCGCGAGATAGAGAAGGTAAATTTGCACCTGTAATTGTATCCAAGAATCAAACAAGAATAGATGGTTTAGATCAAAAGATAATATCTCTGTATGCCAAGGGGATGAGTTTGTCTGATATCAAGATTCAATTACATGAATTATATGGTGCAGAAGTTAGTGAGAGTTTAATTAGTAGGGTTACAGATGATATAATTGATGAGGTTAGAATTTGGCAGAGTAGACCTCTTGAACCATTATATCCTATAGTATATTTTGATTGTTTAATAGTTAAGGTAAGGCAAGATAAACAGATAATTAATAAATCAGTATATGTTGCGCTGGGTATAGATTTACAGGGCCGGAAAGATATTTTAGGATTATGGATAAGTGAGAATGAAGGATCTAAATTCTGGCTTAGTAATTTTACTGAATTGAAGAATCGAGGATTAAAAGATATATTAGACCTCTTGCATAACCATATAAATTGATTAAAATCCTTGATTTTATCAAGGATAACATGAAGTTTGAAAACATCAAAGATGAATACGCAGAAGAGTTTCGCAGGCTTACTGGCATTAAACGAGGAACGTTTGAAGTTATACTAAGTATATTAAAAGAAGCTGAAGCTATTTTAAAGTCTCAAGGTGGAAAACCCAATAAATTGGCTTTAGAAGATCGATTACTCATGACGCTTGAGTACTTGCGTGAATACAGGACATATTTTCATATTTCCCGCAGTTATGGAATAAGTGAAAGTGCCTGTTATCGTAATATACGTTGGATTGAAGATACTCTAATTAAAGATAAACGATTTTCACTACCTGGACGTAAAGCATTACTAAAAAGCGATTCTGAATACGAACTTGTGTTAATTGATGCTACTGAAACACCGATAGAACGACCTAAAAAAAACAGAAGCACTTTTATTCGGGAAAAAAGAGGCGACATACTCTAAAAACTCAGCTTATTGTGGATAAAAGGAAAAAAGAAATCATTTGCACTAATTTTTCTAATGGCAAGCGTCATGATTTCAGGTTATTTAAAGAATCCGGAGTTCACATCCACCCTGAGATTAAAGTTCTTACAGATACTGGTTATCAAGGCATTGATAAGTTGCATTATAATTCAGAGTTACCAAAGAAAAAGACAAAAAAGCGACCACTAAGCAGGAAAGATAAAAAGAAAAATCGTCAATTGTCTAGTGAACGTGTTTTAAATGAAAACGTCATAGGCATGATCAAACGATTTAAAATTATCGCTGATCGTTATAGGAACAGAAGAAAACGATTCGGTTTAAGGTTTAATTTACTTGCTGGTATCTATAACTTTGAGCTTTAAATAGGTTATGCAAGAGGTCTATTAATTGCCTGTAGTGATAACCTGACTGGTATGTCTGAAGCTATATGCGCAAGTTATCCCAAAACTGAGCATCAGCTTTGTATAGTACATCAAATTAGAAATAGCCTGAAGTATGTATCATATAAAGACAGAAAATTATTGGCATCAGATTTAAAGCTTATTTATAGCTCTGCTACTGAAGATGAAGCGCATCTTGCCCTAGAATCTTTTGATAAGAAATGGAGTAAACGATATCCACATATAGCAAAATCCTGGTATAATAATTGGGAGAATCTTGTAATATTTCTGCAATATCCAGAGAGTATCCGTAAGATAATTTACACTACAAATGCTATAGAATCGCTGAATAGTCAGTTGAGAAAAGTTACAAGAAATAAGCGTGTTTTCCCAAATGATGATTCGGTATTCAAGGTTTTATACCTAACGATTGATTATATTACCAAAAAATGGACCATGCCTATCTCTAACTGGAATGAAGCTATGGCTCATTTTATAATCAAATTTGATGGGAGATTTTAATGGCTCTAAAAAATTTACACAATCAATGAGAAAGACCCGCAAAGCGATTTTAAGATAGATTCAGTTAGTGACTTTATTAATAAGTGCGGCTTTGAAATTGGAATGAATGCATTAACATATGCTGCATATAATGCACTAAGTTTATTTTCACCACTCAAACTTTTCACAGAAGTCTTAATAAGCTCTGCCTTGAGCGGCATTACTTGTTACAACCTATACAATAGAATGGAAGCTAGTCAACAAAATGATGGAAAGCCAGTTGAACAATCGATATTTACAAAGTTCATATCTTATATAGCAGGCGGAACTACAGCTCTTGCTTATAATTACACGCACTCATATAAACTATCTGACGTTCATATAACCGCATTTACAATTCATGCTATCAAAACATTACAGTATGGCATAATCGCACATCAAATAACAAATGCGATTTCTGATTTATTACTACAAGAGCAGCAAACCACTAGCGAAGCAACTTTTGAAACTCACTACAAATATATACCAGAACAATTTGCTGAATTTGATATAAATGAGGAATCGAGCGTACAATCAACATCTCCTTTCATTTCAGAACCAGAACTTTGAAGAAAATCCATTAAAGTCACATGTAGCACCGCTTGTCTCTTTCTATGCTTTATGTGATTTTTCTTCAAAATCTGTCCGTCAAAAATTGATTTGCTGCACAAATGAATTTTTGTGTAGAAATTAAATGTACAAAAATTAGCTATTAGATATCTGCCCTGCGCTAATTTTTGGATATATTCATTACTCCTGCGCCCTGCAAACACTACTTTCACAAAATCCGTAAGTTTTTGCGCTTACTATAATATTTTCTTACGGATTTAAAGCGCTATTTTGATACTTGAGGCATCATTCTATGAGTACTTTCGAGACTTTTGGCGCACGTACTTAAGAAGCGCAACGTAAAAGGAAGTACATAAGCATCCTTAAGGAAGCCGAGCGACAAAGCAATTTGCCACCGTAACAAGCGTTTGAAGAAGAAGTTTATTCATTCAAAACAGCAACAGTGAATTCTTTAAGCATTGTCAAAGCTTTCACTCAAAAGCTTGAAGTTACCACCAACAGCAGTGGTATTTATTGTCAATGTCCTCTCTGTGATAAATTTAAGAAGATAATTTTGCCCCCCAGCTTTAAAACCAGTACCAGAATTTCCTTCTCCACCAAATGGGTGTGATTCAACCTGCGCTCCTGTGACAGATCTGTTTATATAGATATTTCCAGCTTTTATTTTACTTGCTACATACTTAAAATTTCTCTCAATACGAGATTGCATTCCAAACGTTAATCCAAATCCTGTACTATTTATTTCTGCAATCACATTATCAATATCTTTTGCTTTATAAGAGATAACATGCAATATCGGACCAAAATTCTCTTCTTTTATGTCATGAATGCTTTTTATCTCTATTATGCAAGGCGCTATAAAATAGCCGTCTTTATATTCTATGTTTTCAAGATCACCACTCCACGTAGTAACTTTAAAGCCATTTTTCTTCATATACGCTACATGAGCTTCTAGAGAACTTTTAGCAGCAGCGCTAATGACAGGGCCAAGATCATTTGAGAAATCCAATGTATTACCAATCTTAATCTCCTGCAACGCACCAGAAAGCATTTTAAGTAGCGGCTCATATATCTCATCTTGCACATAAAGAACACGCAATGCAGAACATCTCTGCCCTATGCTACCAAACGCAGAGAACAATATTGCATCCACAGACTGTTCCAGTAAAGCTGAACTATCAACTATCATGGCATTTTGTCCACCAGTTTCTGCAATGAAAGATGCGATAGGTGCATTTCTAGAAGCCAACGCAACATTTATAGCACGAGCAACTTTAGTCGAACCGGTAAAACAAACTCCAGATACCCTGTTATCACTTGTCAGCTGTCTACCTATCTGCCCTCCAGCACCAAGCAACAGATGCAAAGCTCCACTTGGTACTCCAGCAGCACGTATTAAATCGACAGTATAAAGTGCTATCAAAGATGTCACTTCTGAAGGTTTAGCAAGCACAGTATTACCACACACTAATGCTGCAAAGATCTGCCCACAAAATATTGCTAATGGAAAGTTCCAAGGACTAATACAGACAAATACACCTTTGGGATATAAAGCAAGTGTGTTCAACTCACCTGTATATCCATCTAATACACTCGGCTCAGACATAAGAGCTCTAGCTCTATTTGCATAATATCTTGCAAAATCTATAGCCTCCCTCACCTCATTTATACAATCCTTTATATTCTTTCCAGCCTCTCTTATAAGCAGAGCATATAAAGTATGGCGATTATGGTGCATCAAATCAGCAACTTTTTCCAGAATTTCCGCTCTTTTTTCAACGTGAGAAGAAGACCACTCATCAAAATATTTCTTTGCAGATTCAAGCGCATGTTCCACATCTTTGATACTAGCTCCTATCAATCTCGCTAAAACTTCCTTCGAATTAGCAGGATTCATCACAGTTATACATTTGCTATCACTATTTTCTATAATATTCTTTTCATCTTCTACAAAATAACTTTGCCATGATTTTTGCAGCACTGAAACAAGAGTTGAAATACTAACGCCTTCTACAGACTTTCTAATAATCTCCAAATCTTGTGCAAAACCCAGATCATATCCTATAGAATTCAATCTACCGCTTGAAAATATGTTTTGCGGCCTAAGAATTTTAGGAGCAACGTTTAGTTTCTTAATTGCTGCCTTCACATGCGTTTCCATATCAGCACTTTGCGAAGAATCGTTCTTCCTATGCACTATATGTAGAAATGAGGTATTTGCTCCATTTTCAAGCAATCTTCTCATAAGATACGCCAACAAATCATGATATACACCTACAGGCGCATAAATTCTAGAAATATATCCTTGCTTCAACATAACATTATGCAAAGCGTCACCCATTCCATGCAATTTTTGAAACTCGAATTCATCCTTATCACACATATCTTGGATTGCTGCGATCGTATATGCATTATGCGTAGCAAATTGTGGATATATCCATTGCTTATTAGCAATAATCTTCTTAGCACATGCAAGATACGATATATCTGTGAATTCTTTACATGTAAAAACAGGGTAGTCTAGTAAACCCAATTCTTGAGCATTTTTAATTTCAAAATCCCAATAAGCACCTTTAACAAGTCGCACAGGAATTCTTTTATTATATCTCTTCGCAAGCTCTATAATATAGTCTATTACTGCAAACGCACGTTTCTGATACGCCTGCACAACAAAGCCTATGCCATTATAGGCTGCAAATTCATCTTTTGAGATAAGCTTTGTTAACAGCGCTAGGTAAATATCTAACCTACTTGCCTCTTCTGCATCAAACGTTACAGCTATATTCTTCTCCGCACACTTCTTAACTATATTCTCAACTCTTGAAAATAATTCGCTAAACACCCTCTCTCTTTGAAGCAATTCAAATCTTGGATGAAGAGCAGAAAGTTTGACAGATATACTAGGAGCACTATAACAATCTTCTCGCTTTTTATCTCCTGCTACCACATCTATTGCCATGAGATAACTTGAGTAATAATTTTCAACCTGCTCTATGTTTCTAGATGACTCACCAAGTATGTCATATGAAACTCTTTGTCCGCTTTTTTCGTATCGTTTAGCATTTTCAACACCAGACTTTATAGAATCCCCTATAATGAAAGTATTGGCTATAGAATGGATAGCTTTTTTTAAAATTTTTGAGACAACATTCTTCCCAAATTTTCCTACTAGCTTTGCAACATCAAAATCTAATTCATTAAATTTGAGCATTTTACCAGTGATAAAAAGCCCCCAAGTAGAAGCATTCACAAATAAAGACTCACTTTTCCCTGAATGCTTCAACCAATCTTTGTTTAAGATTTTATCCACTATCAACTGCTGCGCAGTGTATTCATCAGGAATTCTAAGCAAACTCTCTGCTATACACATCATAGCAACACCTTCTTCAGTAGAAAGCTCATATTCTTGCATAAAACTTTCTACAATACTCGCTTTGCTCTTCTTTATTGCCATAACATATTGCTTTGCTCTCTCTCGGACTTTAGCATCCGCAACATGATCAACATTATAATATTCTAGCAAGCTTTCAATGAGCATTTTTTCATCTTGGGGCATATTAACTAAACTTGGCGTTTTTTCATCGAGTAACTGCGACATATCAGGAATAAACAACTAAAATTGAAAAAATTTTGCTTAGTATAGTGTTATATACAAATGCTTTAAGTATGCAATATATAATTTGCACAATTATATATATAATTTCATAAATAACACCATCTGACTTCAAACAACATCTCAATATTCTTATATACTTTATATATCCGTCTTTTTTTAGAAATATTTATCATATAATGACTAATAAATCACAATTTTTCATTACAGCACACTACACAATAAATCTTTACAATCTCTAATGGCGCATATATACCGCATATAAATACAAATATCATCCACAAAATAATTAACAAATAACAATCATAACCATAATATTTGGAACAAAGACTTAAGCTACTCAGATTATGATTAATACATGTAGTAAATGCTCACAATTACAACCTATAAGGTAGTTGGCATAAAAAGCAAGTAGAATACATGCTCTACTCTCAAAATTATGCAGCTAAATTTATTTATATACCACTTGATACACTAAAGAAAACCGTTGCAACATGTATTGACCATATACTACATGAATTATCGATTAATAACTAAAAGTGTATGACAAATTTTTTCTGCTATACAAATAGGTATATATACAAGTTTTGCCACTTTTTCTGCTGGATTTTTTGGTGCACTATAATTGCTTGCATGCCGACATCAATTCCGTGTTTTGAGAATTATGACGCAACGACTACATATTAATAATTAGTTTATACTATAGAGTCAAAATTCTATACAAACTACTGTATAACATTATTAGCATTTCTAAGCACAGAATCAGGTATACTCAGCCCTACTCTTTCAGCAGCTCTCAAATTGATAGATATTTCCTGCTCTTTTGGAAATGCAACTGGTATTTCAGATACCTTCTCTCCATTAGACCTCTTGCATAACCTATTTAAAGCTCAAAGTTATAGATACCAGCAAGTAAATTAAACCTTAAACCGAATCGTTTTCTTCTGTTCCTATAACGATCAGCGATAATTTTAAATCGTTTGATCATGCCTATGACGTTTTCATTTAAAACACGTTCACTAGACAATTGACGATTTTTCTTTTTATCTTTCCTGCTTAGTGGTCGCTTTTTTGTCTTTTTCTTTGGTAACTCTGAATTATAATGCAACTTATCAATGCCTTGATAACCAGTATCTGTAAGAACTTTAATCTCAGGGTGGATGTGAACTCCGGATTCTTTAAATAACCTGAAATCATGACGCTTGCCATTAGAAAAATTAGTGCAAATGATTTCTTTTTTCCTTTTATCCACAATAAGCTGAGTTTTTAGAGTATGTCGCCTCTTTTTTCCCGAATAAAAGTGCTTCTGTTTTTTTTAGGTCGTTCTATCGGTGTTTCAGTAGCATCAATTAACACAAGTTCGTATTCAGAATCGCTTTTTAGTAATGCTTTACGTCCAGGTAGTGAAAATCGTTTATCTTTAATTAGAGTATCTTCAATCCAACGTATATTACGATAACAGGCACTTTCACTTATTCCATAACTGCGGGAAATATGAAAATATGTCCTGTATTCACGCAAGTACTCAAGCGTCATGAGTAATCGATCTTCTAAAGCCAATTTATTGGGTTTTCCACCTTGAGACTTTAAAATAGCTTCAGCTTCTTTTAATATACTTAGTATAACTTCAAACGTTCCTCGTTTAATGCCAGTAAGCCTGCGAAACTCTTCTGCGTATTCATCTTTGATGTTTTCAAACTTCATGTTATCCTTGATAAAATCAAGGATTTTAATCAATTTATATGGTTATGCAAGAGGTCTATTTAATACACGCTCTATTATACGCCCAGTTTCTATACCTATTTCATATTGATTAGGCCCCATAGCAGCTACGATTCCCATATTTATAGCGTCTATATCACTGCAAAATACTGGTTTCTTTGCATCTTCTGCAATCTTTACTATCCCTTGAAGAAAAGATAATGTGATATTATCATTGCTAACGAACAATGCATCCACATCTCTAGTCAACTGCTTTGCAGAGCTAATTATATCTCCACCCGAATAAACAGGAACAGAAATGATTTGGATACCAAAGTTCGACACACTACGTCTTATTATTCTGATTAACTCAAGAGAATTTGCTTCAGCAGGGCTGTATAACATTCCAAGACTCTTTAGATTCGGCAATATTTTTTTGAATAACTCTAGTTGACCCTCAACTGGAACCATATTTGATACTCCAGTAACATTTGCATTAGGCACTCTTATATTCTTCATAAGCCCAGCACTGACAGGATCTGTCACAGAGCTAAACACAAGCGGTATATTTCCGTGATACCATGATAGCGCTTGAGCAGCTTGCGTTCCTATTGCAACAACTACGTCTGGATTTTTAGATATAAAACCTCTAGCAATCTGTTTTGCTAGTTCTTGGCTTCCTTGCGCAGTTTCATAATTAACAGCTACATTACAACATTCTTTCAGATAATCTTCAATGCCACGCCTGGTCGCATCAAGAGCCGGATGTTCAACAGTTTGTAGTATCTTTACCGAAAAACCTTTATCCTTATTATTAGATTTACGATTCTCAGAGTCCATTAGATAAACAATAAATGCCATAAAAAATAGTATAGCTAGAAATATCCTAATATATCTATAACTCATACAGCTAACTCCTCAAATCTCTTTGCCTTAATCTTTTGTTCATATTCAACATATGAGCATAACCTTAATATTAAGACAAGCTAAATATTTGATTGGCCAAATTACAAAATCTGCTAATATTAACGTAATTGCCATATAATTCCTCTCTTGCACACTGAATAGCATGCAGTTATAAGCACTTAACATTAAAATTCAATATGGAAGCAATTATGCGTTACAAACTGGAGATTTGCAGAACTCTAATAAGATCATATATATCTCTAACAAATAAAGAGCTGATATTTATTATGCATGACACTGACTACAAAGTACACGCGCACAGATTTTAAGAAATGACTTTATCAACCGTGCAACATACAAAGTTATATACTCGTCATACTCCAAAAAGAGCTACAAAACGCAAATTGCCAATCATAAAATGAATTAGCAACTCGCATAAAATAAGGAGCCTTGTGACAACACAAATTTTAAAAAGCGTGACGAATATATATAATAAATAAAGAGTTAGTTTTAACTATGCGTATATAAGAAATGAGACTATAATCTTTGTTTATCTCCGCAGTGCAAAGTTATCTCAATTCTCACAGCATTTTAATCTTCCAACTCAGTGATAAGCTAGGCAAAATCTATAACTACGCTCATGCAATAACAACATGTTAAAATTCAATAAAACTATGATATATCGATATATTAGAACATATCTATTGCAACACGCACTGATTGCGGCCCTATTAACAAAAGTGCTTATATAAGGATTTTTAGAACATGATTTTTTAGAGTACAAGTTAATTGCTGCATCTAATACTTTTACATATTTGTAAAGAAATTAACGAAGTAATATAGAAAACTAGGCGAAAAAGACTTATATAATAGTTTGATCAGCACATATGGAAAAGTATACAGGCACAATAACGCTTTACATTACTTAACAAACCACTTTTAAATAAACTCAAACATAAATCTATTGAAGGTTAAGATGAAAGATTTACATACAATACTCGCAAGCACTTACAGCCTTTACCTAAAGACGCAAGTTTGTCATTGGAATGTATCAGGACCAAACTTCCATTCACTACATCAATTATTTCAAGAGCAATATGAAACCATGCAATCTAGAATAGACGGCATAGCTGAGCTTATAGTAATGCGAAATCAAAGCATAAATGCCTCATTCACAGAGTTTGATAAGAATAGTATGATAAAGTCCGGTATTGAGATATCTGCAAATTGGCAATCTATGCTAAAACATCTGCTAGAGGATAATAAAATTCTCTCTGATTTAATCAGAGCAATTATAGCAGATTCTGAAAAAATATCGGATTTTGTAGCGGCAGATTTTTTCACATCACAACTTGCTGAACATGAAAAAAATATATGGATGCTAGATGCAATTCTTTCTTAAATGATAGCCATTAAAACTATATAGCAGGGTAAATGAAGAGTTGGTATTTTATTATACACATACGAAGTTAGACTTCAAAAAGAGCTAGGAAGAACTAAGGGAGCATGTGTATAGTCAATACATAACAAGCGATCTTTTTATTGCGCCAATTTCACAAAGTCTATCCGTCAAAAATTGATCTCCTGCGCAAATAAATTTTTGTAAAAAATTAAATGTACAAAAAATTAGCTTTTAAGCGCGGCACTGGGCTAATTTTCGGACATATAATTTGTCATGTACCTAGCAAATACTACTTAACAAAATCCATAAGATTTTTGGCAATTTTGCCATTTTCTGCTGAACTTTTGGCATATCATAACCGCTTGCAGGCCGAGATAAATCCTACGCTTCTTAGAGTGATGACGCAAGCGACCAAAAAGTATGACGAGTATATAAGTTCATTACCACACCTAATGCTTTTATATTATTTACAAAGAAATGAATGACGCAATATGAAATGTTAGGCCAAAAAAGCCTGAATAATGGCCTTGCCGGCAGTGCCTATGCACTATTATATAGTACGCGCGATGGACTATATACAAAATGTATATTGAGCAAGCTAAATTCAAGAATTAGTATAATGCTATAGATTGATAAAATTTGAATTTTTATATCCTGCGCGCCGTACACCTAGTTTTTCATCCACATGATATGTTCTAACAATCATATTGATGTTAGAATCAATTGCTGACTTCAGATGCTTAGATGCTTTAAACTTCATTACTCTTTTTTCAGGTGCCAATACTTCTTTACCAGTTTTGGGGTTATACACCATTCTTGCTTTTCTTTTATGCACATAAAATGAACCAAATGATTTAATACGTACAGTGCAATCATCTGCCGCTAGAGATTCTATGATAAAATCTATCACAGCATCCACTATATACTCAGCTTGAAATACATGCAGCCCAACTCGTTTTTTAATCTGACGTGTCAAATATTCCCTATTCACTGCCATGAGTTACCTTCCTACATCCATTTAGAAAATTCATCGAACAACCCTCTTGGCTAATTTAACATATATTGTATTCGCACTACACCGAAAGGCTTCCAAAATAAAATATAAAGGTAAGATATTGTTGCTCATCTCAAAAATAAGAAAACAAAAATCCAATGATTTTCCAACATAACACAATACCAATATATAGTATGACTTATTATTATCTCATATATGCAAATAAACATCAAAAGATTTATATTTTTATATAAATCATAACTTTATATAAAAATATAAATCATCTTTGAGTTGCATTACTATCTCTGCGCTGCATCACTTTTCATATGGCTCTGCCTACATAAATGCTCGAGTGATGATTTTGAAATCATGATTTTTTAGAGTATAATAATTTCTACCTCAAATACTTCACATACCTACAAAGAAATTAACGAAGCAATATGGTATATTAGATAAAAAATGTTTACAAAATGACTTGGTTAACAGAGTTATGATAAAATATATTTTAAACAAAACATTCCGAGACAGAAGAATAAAAATCACAACTTATGATAGATTTGCGCAAACTTCTATAAATTATAGATATTCATAATAACTCAAAAAGTACTTTACTTTACGCAGAATCAAAGATAGATTCTCGTTGTCATATAGGAGTGTAGCTCAATTGGTAGAGTTCCGGTCTCCAAAACCGGCGGTTGGAGGTTCGAGTCCTCTCGCTCCTGCCAATTCATTTTATGTAAAATTAGTTTCTTTTTTCATTTTCAAGAATACTCGCAGGAGATTTTGAGTGGCCACAGCCTTAATAACTGGCGGCGCAAGGAGAATAGGAAGATTCTTGACGCTTTATCTTATAAAGAATGGTTGGAACGTTATTGTGCATTACAATCAATCGCATTCCGACGCATCATCTATCAACTCTTCGCTTTCTGAAGAAGAAAAAGGCAGAATAGAACTGGCGCGCCTTGATTTTTCAGCAGCTTCTTGTAATTTTCCCGCGCTATTTCATGCAACAAAAGAACCAATCAGCCTTCTGATTAATAACGCCTCTGCATTCCAAAATGACTCTATTTATTCTTTAAACTCTGATGAGGTAAGCTCTTGTCTTGCTACGAACTTAACAGCTCCTATGATACTGACATCATTGTTCGCAGGACAAAACTTCCATAATAATGCTAACCTAAACATAATAAATATGTTAGATTGCAATGCATACTCTTCAGCGAACAATTTTTGCACGTATAGGCTAACAAAATTAGCACTTACAGATTTTACCAAAACGTCAGCTAGACAGCTTGCACCAAAAATCAGAGTGAATGGCATAGCAGTTGGATATGCACTAAAAAGCGAACAACAGAATCAAGAAAATTTCGAAAATGAAATTAAAAAATCTATACTAGGCAAGCAAGTCAAATGCGACGAGATTACAAGTACTGTAGATTTTATAATAAAAACACCTTCAATTACTGGTCAGATAATATCTCTTGGTATTTAAAGTTATGATTTCCGAATACTATTTAGTTATAAAATCTATTCATATTATTGCAGTAATATGCTGGATGGTTGGCTTGCTATATCTACCAAGGCTCTTTGTGTATCATGCCAATACAAGAGTAGGCTCTGAAACAGATATGATATTTAGAACCATGGAAAGACGCCTTTTTATGTATATAATGACCCCTAGCATGATTTTATCACTACTCCTTGGAATTACCTTGATTTATATAATTGGATTTAAGAGCGGCATATGGCTCCATATTAAGCTGTTTTTCGTATTCATTCTACTTGCATTTCATCACATAATGTGGCGCTTTGCAAAAGCGTTTGCACTTGGTGCTAATAAGAAGACCTCAAGATTTTTTAAAGTAGCAAATGAAATACCATCTCTACTTATGATTTTCATAGTTTTTCTTGCGGTATTAAAGCCGTTTTAGGCCATATATAGCTATAACAAAGTATGTCTACTATATTTGCACTTTCTACCATATTCGGCAAATCTGGAGTCGCCGTGATTAGAATCTCAGGGCCAGATGCTAAACTAACATATAGCAAGCTAGGAGGAAAGGATGAGCTAATTAATCGAAGAGCAACATTGAGTCGCCTGTTTTCAGTGGATAAAAGTCATATAATAGATGATGCAATAGCAATTTTTTTTCAAAGTCCCGCAAGTTTCACTGGGGAGGATGTTTTAGAACTCCATGTGCACGGCAGCATAGCTGTGATCAATGACTTGATAAAAGAATTACACAAATTAGATTTTTTGCGCCTTGCAGAACCAGGGGAATTCACTAAAAGAGCATTTTATAACTCTAAATTCGACCTCACAAAAGCAGAAGCACTAGCGGACCTGTTAGACGCACAAACAGAGTTACAAAAATCTGTTGCGATACGCAACCTCTCTGGAGAACTTGAAAATTTATATGATTCATGGAGATCATCACTCATTGATATACTCGTTACTTTAGAGGCATTGATAGACTTTCCTGAAGATGATATACCAGATAAATTGCTGAATAATGTTAATGATGAGGTTTTAAGATTAAAGTCAGAGATTACTAGATATATCAAGACAAACGAGAATAATACCTCATTGAATGATGGAATTAGAGTGACAATTATTGGGCCTCCTAACGCTGGAAAATCCACTTTACTTAATATTTTTTCTCAAAGAGACGCTGCTATCGTATCTGATATAGCAGGAACCACGCGCGATATTATAGAAAGTAAAGTTGACATAGGAGGCTTTCCAATTGTTTTTGCAGATACAGCGGGAGTCAGGGAAACCATAGATCCTTTGGAACAAGAAGGAATAAAAAGAGCTAAAAAATCATTATTAAATTCAGATGTAGCAATTTTTGTATTTGATGCAAGTTGCGAATCTAATTCATCATACTCAGAAGAACTAATCAGAGATTTCTCAATATCAAGAGATGATATATCAAGTTCCATAATTTGCCTTTTAAATAAGTCAGATCTTAAACCAGCAGCACAAGAAGTTAAAAACGCAATCTTGAATCTTGGGATCCCAGAATGCACTATGATTCCAATCTCACTAATAGATCAAAGCGCTGCATTTGATTCCATTACAGAAAAATTATTGCTATTGATTAAAGCTAAGTACCATATATCAGCAACGGAACCTGTTATCACAAAGCTAAGACATATCCACACATTAAATGATTGCGTTTCACATCTTAGCTTATTCTCTTTAGAAAAACACTTGGAAATTGCAGCTCAAGACGTAAGATTAGCTGCAGACGCTCTTGGCAGATTAACAGGAAAAGTTAATGTCGAAGAGCTGTTAGACCGCATTTTTAGTAACTTTTGTATAGGAAAATAAACATTGAAACACAAAACATTATTCGTTTTTGATATCGAAACTATACCTGATTTGGTTGCTGCATCAAATTTAATATCAGATGAAGCAGATGCTGATAATTCCGAGACCAGCAGAGATTTTTTAACAAAAAAACTTAAAGAGTATCACCTAGATATTACTCAAGGAAAAAACTCATTCTTAAGACAGCCATTTCATAAAGTAGTTGCAATAAGTTTTTTAGAAGCAGATATAGAATATCAAGATGATTTTGAATACTATAAAATAAAGGATTTAAGATCAGGAGGAAATGTAGAATCTAGTGAAAAAGATCTTATCACGGGATTGTTTCAATATTTGAGGAAGATACATCCAAGATTTGTAAGCTTCAACGGCAAAACTTTTGATATGCCTGTTTTGAAATATCGAGCAATGCTTTATAACATATCACTAGATTGGTTCTATAAATCAGGCGATAAATGGAATAACTACAGCAGTAGATATTCACTAGACTGGCATTGTGACTTGCTAGAAGCATTTTCAGATTTTGGAAGCTCAGCAAGAGTTAAGATGAATGAAGTATGTGCAATGCTGGGCTTGCCAGGCAAAATGGAGATTGATGGCGGCATGGTTGAGCATATGTACTATGAAGGCAAAATTCAAGAAATCAGAGACTACTGTGAATTAGACGTATTGAATACATATATACTATATTTGCGCTATGCGCACCATATTGGCAAAATGAAACGAGACGGATATATGAAATCTATCTCCGAAATCATATCTTTCTTAACATCAGGTAATAAGGAACATTACAACATATTTCTGGAAAAATGGTTAAGCGGAGCGAGAGAAGAGGAATTTGAGTTATAAAAATAACTTGTACAAATTGATTAATTCAATATTAAACTGCATTCATTTATATATTAAACTGTGCACCTTTTTAAATAGAACCGCATATTATATGCAATAATATAAATCGATTATTTCTGATTTTGCACACTATATATTGCAATTTTAGTCAAAATGATGCAGTTACTCACTAACGAAGTTATTGGATTCATTAATAATACAATCTGTTTAATTTCAACTACGATGTAGAAGCATGACAAAAAATATACCAAATATATTGACACTACTGCGCATTTGCATGATACCAATTCTTATAATGTCATTTTATTTACAAGATAACTTTGCTCATTATATGGCAGCTGGAATATTCATATTTGCTAGCATAACAGATTATTTTGATGGATTTTTAGCAAGACTTTGGAGCACACAATCACGCTTTGGAGCAGTTTTAGATCCAACTGCTGACAAAATGCTTGTTGCTTCTGCCCTGCTTATGCTGGTACACTTCGATAAGGTAGATGTTTTCCCTGCTATTGCTATATTATGTAGGGAGATATTGGTTTCTGGTCTTAGGGAACATCTAGCAGAAACAAAAGTTAGCATACCAGTAAGTAATATAGCAAAAATCAAGACTGTAATACAAATGATAGCCATCACAGTGTTATTGCTCAACGAAGAGTGCATAGGAATACCTTATACTGATGCAATCGGGCAATTTTTGATATGGATTGCAGCCATATTGACACTCGCTACAGGTTATGTTTATCTAAAGGAAGGATTAAAACATTTATAAGTATGTATAGAGCACCACAGATTGCCGTAAAACTATGTGGGCTGAGCAATCGAGATAGTATATTATCTGCCGTACAGAATGGCGCTGACTATATAGGTTGCCATTTTGATCCCGCATCCGTAAATTGCATTACCCCAATTGCAGCAAGGGGAATGTTCATGGATATACCACTTTTAAGTGTAAAAAAGGTAGCAGTTGTAAATAAAGTAACAAATTTACTGCTTAACAATATTATTTCATTATTTCATCCAGATTATATACAGTTTAATGGCTTTGAATCACCTGACATGCTCAAAATTATCAAGTCACAGTTCAATTGCAAAATAATCAAGACATTTCATGTACAAAATTTTTATGATTTTGAGAAGACGATACCATATGACGACGTAGTTGATATGTTTCTGTTCAAACCATCAAACCAATTTGAAGAATTTACGGATTGGAACATCTTTCACAAAATAGAGACAGACAAACCATGGATATTATCTGGTGACATTTCTAGGTATAATTTCCACTATATAGTTCGAGAAACAAGCGCTAAGATATTAGATGTAGAAAGCGGAATTGAATCTATTCCAGGAAGACAAGACCCGATACTAATCAAAAGTGTTATAGAGTCAATACACAGTTATTTTTAATATTTATTACCTGCGCTTTCGTTTTAAAAAAATATAAAATGCACCACTTCCTCCATGATGCTGGGCTGCATGGCTGAAATACAGTATTTTATCTTTCACAGACTTTATATTGACCCATTCTTGTATCATGCCATTAATTGTATCATTTTTTATTAAATCACATCTTTTTGCCCTACCCTTTCCTGTGATTACAAGAAGCAGTCTTTGTCCGTTTAAATATGCTGCAGTAACAAATTGTTCAAACATATAAAATGCAGATTCTATAGTATATCCATGCAAATCAATTGAAGAATCTATGTTGCACTTTCCTGATGATATGCTTCTAATTTTTTTATGAGAAAGGCATGAATTATGCGCAATAAGTAATTTGTCTCTATACTCTTCTAATTCTAACAATCTGGCTGTTTTCAAAGTATGAGTAAGGTGTAATTTCTCAACCTTCTTGATATTTAGATTCATCTTATTAGACACTTCTTTTCTAAGGCACGATTTTTCTTTACGTTGTTTTTCCTCTAATGCTTTAAGAGAATAGATATTATTATCATATAATGCTATGTCATTAGACTCTTTATAAGATTCTTCAATCGAAGAGTGGTTTATATCTTCTTGATATAATTTTATTGAAGATTTTTTAATTAAGTGACTCTTACTCTCCTTAATTTCTTCATCCTCTAAGAACTTTAACCACTCCAATATATCTTTTTTTGGGACATCTTTAGACATAAAAGCTATAAAAAGTGATATTTTTTTCTTATAATACAAGAAGCCACAGCAATTTTTTGATATAAGATAACCTAGGTACTGCCGACAAAGTGCTATACCATTTTGCTACTTTAGTAGTGAGTTGCAATATACCTACTTTGCAAAAATCATTGAATTTTATATTTCAAAAACTTTAGGAATTGGCAAATCGCGTTAATAACATTATTCTTCTCAGGATATAGCTATCAATATACAAGCTCATCTAACCAGATGCTTACCATATCTTTACTAATTGTGTCAATTATGCAGCATAGGTGATCTTGACTCGCAAGTAGAAACGTTGTATAATTTGCCTCTGGTATATTGCAATCCAACACTTTATAATTATTTTGTAACTTTGAAATTTTATGGCTAATCACAGATCCGCAATTAAAGCTCATCGCGCTTCGTTAAAAAGATCAAAAAGGAATACACAGAGAGTCAGTAGAATTAAGACTTTTACTAAGAAGTTAGAAGCTGCTATTGCAAAAAATGACTTCACTGATTTAAAGGCAATGCTTAGCACAGTCGAATCTGAAATCATGCGTGGCGTGAAGTTTGGTGTCTTGAAGCTAAATGCAGCCTCTAGAAAAGTTAGCCAACTCACAAAAAAAATCAAAGCTCTAGAAAGCGTTTAATTTTATATTAACATGATTTTGTGCGCTTAGTAGTAGCAAACTGGAAAATGAATTGTGACAAGGCTAGCGCTTCCCGCCTTGTCTCCGCTGTTATGGAAGCATTCACAGGTAACATTACATGTGGTATTGGTGGAGTAGAAGTTGTTTTTTGTCCACCGTATGTGTATCTTGGCACTGTCTCTGCCATGATCAATAACTCATCTTCATATCAAAGCAGCTTTCCCTCCATACATCCTCCTCTTCCTTATGATAACTCAGTGGTCACCATTGAAAATCTAGATTCCATAGAAGCTGCTTGTAACATCACAAATCATTCTTCTGAATTATCGCTAAAGTTTACACTTGGAGCACAGGATGTTTCTGAATATTGCGAATACGGCCCACATACAGGACAGGTAAATTCGCGTATGCTCTTTGATCTTGGCTGTAAATATTCAATAGTTGGACACTCAGAGTGCAGGATAGCAAAACCCGAATCTAACTTATCGATCTCAAAAAAAGTATGTTCATTGCTAAAGAGTAAAGTGACCCCTATAATATGTGTTGGTGAATCCACACAACAAAGAAATAGCGGAACTTATATACATGACATTCTAGATCAACTTCATGGCTCAATTCATCTGCTAGATACAGAAAGTATCAGCGATATGATAATCGCATACGAACCACTATGGTCTATTGGTTCTGGCAACATTCCAACTCTAAGTGATATCAATGAAGTAGCAACCGTTATAAAAAATCACTATACAGGAATAAAATTTTTATATGGTGGCTCTGTTAATTCCTCAAACATTAGCATGCTCAGCAGTATTCATAGTATAGACGGAATTCTTGTTGGAAACGCAAGTCTTGATGCACATGAATTCACAAAAATTATCCGCGCAGTTTCTTACAAAGAAAAATAGCTTAAACTGCAAAAGTCCAAGCTATTACTTGTAAATTTATGAAATGTGATACTTGGAAATCTCTATCACTAGCATTGGTTTTGTCGCAATAAGTTAATAAATGCGACGAACAAATCTATATCTTGTCTATCCGCCAAAAATTTATTTGCTATGCAAATAAATTATTAACGAACGGACTATAAAATTTAACTTATTTTAAATGCTAAACCTCAACAAGTTCTATTCCGTCTATGTGCTTCATTTTCTCTAAATACTCTTTTGTCACAAATATTTGCTTCTGATGTGTAAAGTATATTGTAAACGTTTTATCTGAAATTTGATCAGTAACCTCAGAGCATTTTAGTTTCGCTATGATATTGATTTGTACTCCAGATTCGCAAATCTCATTTGCTATCTTATCTATTACTTCTATTTTCGATACATAAACGTTGAAAAAAGAGTTAACTTTTGATAAATAATCGTCAAGATCATGTATTTTTTCGATAATTATTTTAACTCCTGCAGCATCCTTTCTAGTTTCAACTTCGCAAAATACAGCATGCCCCTCAGCAATTAGATCTGCATTTTCATATAAAATCTGTTCATTAAATATAGAAACATCTATCATTCCGTTTGGATCTGAGAGTTGCAGAAATGCAAACTTACCTCTAGGAGTGGAACGTATTTTCTTATTGATAACAATCCCCGCTATGTTCATTTTGGCCGCGTTCTTATCAGCTAAGCGCTCGATTAAATCTGAAGTTATTACCTTTGCTTTTTGTAGTTTGACTTTGTGCTCAGACAGTGGATGCGACGATAGATAAAACCCCAGCGCTTCAAATTCCATCTTTGAACCTTCTTTCTGATCCCAATCTTGGCATAGTTGTAATTCCGGCCTGAGGCAATATTGCTTGCCGTCTTGAGCAAAAAGATCTATTTGTGAAGAAGAGTTGTTATGGTAGAAATTTAAATATTTTATTAATGTATCAACATTTGAGAAAATCTGCTTTTTATTATCCGCTATAGAGTTTAATGCTCCAGCTTTCGCAAGATTTTCTATAGCTCTTTTGTTAATAGCGTTATGTGAGCATCTCTCAAGTACATCAAAAATGTCGGTAAATGATCCATTTTCTTGCCGTTCTTTTACTAAGATTTCCATCGCAGAAATTCCGACATTTTTAATACCAGCAAGTCCAAACCTTATAGCATCTCCCTCGATTTTGAAATATGCCGCGGAACTATTGATATCAGGAGGCAAGATTTTTATTTTAAAATGTCTAGCATCTGAACAGAACATACTTATCTTGTCTGAGTCGTGTATCTCAAGGTTAATAGAAGCTGTAAAAAATTGCAGTGGGTAATGCGCTTTTAGATATGCAGTTTGATATGAGATTACAGAGTATGCAGCAGCGTGAGATTTATTAAATCCATAACTTGCAAACTTCTCGACTAAGCCGAATATTTCTTGTGCTTGCTGTTTTTCTATTCCTCCCTTTACAGCACCATTCACAAAGCCTTCACGTAATCTTTCCATCTCAGCTTTGTTTTTCTTACCCATTGCCCTTCTGAGCAAATCTGCCTGTCCTAAGCTATAGCCAGCAAGGATCTTAGCAATCTCCATAACTTGCTCTTGGTATATTATGATACCGTATGTTTCGCTAAGTAACTCTTCAAGCTTCTTATGTATGTGAGATACCTTTTCAAGGCCATGTTTTCGCTTGATATAGCTTGGTATATTATCCATAGGGCCCGGTCTATATAGCGACGCAAGTGCCATTAAGTCTCCAATACAATCTGGCTTCAGATTTTTAATGGAGCCGCGCATACCAACACCCTCAAACTGAAATACCCCTATGGTTTCTCCTCTGGAGAGCATTTGATAAGTTTTTTGGTCGTCAAGGCCAATACTATTGATATCGAAGAATTTTGGATTATCCTTACTTTTATTTTCTTGTATAATACTCTCATTGATAAGAGAGCAGGTTTTGGAAATGACCGTTAATGTTTTAAGTCCAAGAAAGTCAAATTTTATGAGGCCGGCAGATTCAGCATATTTCAGTGAATATTGCACTGCTTGCATTGTTGAATTCGCATCCTGATAAAGAGGGGCAAGCTCTATGATAGGGCGATCTGATATTACTATTCCCGCTGCATGTGTTGATACATGCCTATTTATCCCTTCAAGTTGCAAGCCAATTGAAAGTAATTTATCAATATCTGGATCATTTCCTCTTTGCGCTTGTAATTCTTTGTCTAATTTTATTGCTTCAGAGAGTGTAATTGGATTTGCTGGATTATGAGGAACAGATTTGCTTATCTTATCTATAAGACCATATGGAAGTTGCATAACGCGACCAACATCTCTAAGCACTGCTCTTGCTTGTAATTTTCCAAATGTTATTATCTGTGCTACTCTCTCCTCGCCATATTTTTGCTGTACGTACCCTATCACCTCATCCCTGCGCTCTTGACAGAAGTCGATATCAAAATCTGGCATTGAGACTCTTTCAGGATTTAAAAATCTCTCAAACAGCAGGCCAAATTTTATAGGATCAAGATCTGTAATTTCAAGAGCCCAAGCTACTATCGATCCAACACCCGATCCTCTTCCTGGACCGACAGGAATTCCTTGATTTTTACTCCATTTGATGAAGTCTGAGACTATCAAAAAATACCCAGGAAAGTTCATCTTATTTATAACTTCTAGTTCAAATTCTAGCCTTGAGAAATACTCCTCTCTCTCTTTTGAATCTGTGATATCACTAATTCTATTCTCAAGTCCTATTTTGGCAGCATTGCGAAGAGCTTCAGCTTCACTAATGCTTTTGGTATTTCCAGAAATGTCTTGTGACTGTGTAGTGAACTTAGGCAGCATTGGAGCTCTCTCCTCTGCCATAGCCGAGCATTTCATTGCAATCAATGCTGTGTTTTCGATTGCTTCTGGCAAATCGCTGAAGAGTTTCACCATCTCGCTTGGTGATTTGAAATAATTATGTATGCCTGCTTTTGGCCTTGTATCTTCGAGCAAATACTTACTTTCTGTTATACAAAGCAGCGCGTCTTGAGCTACCATAAGTTCTGGTGTGAGATAAGATATGGGGTTGCTTGCAACAATCGGTATATTATATTTATATGCAAGATCTAAGCATACATTCTCCAGCGCGGCATCTATTTTATCACTATTCCTAATAAACTCTAAAAAGAAATTATCTTCAAATTGTTTGCTTAGACTGACAACTAATTCCTCAAGTTGAGCAGTTTTGCCAGAATGAAATAGTTCACTTGCTATACCCTGTGTGCCTGGTGATAATAGCACTATGCCATCTGATTTTTGAAATAGTTGCTCTAGTGTAATATAAAATGTAACATCACCTTTTGTATGCAAAAATGAATGGCTTACAAGGTATAATAAATTTCTATATCCACTTTCGTTTTTAGCTATTATAAAAAAGTCGTGTAGATTTAATTGATTACCATTTTGTAGAGCAAATTGTTGAGGTAATAAGACTTTGATTATACAGCCTATCAACGGCTTGATGCCGTTTTTTACACATTCCATGGAAAATTCTAAAGAGCCAAATAAATTACCGTAATCAGCAAGGCAAAGTGCTGGCATCTTATACTTTAGAGATTCTTTAACAAGTGCTTGAATTTTGTTTGTACTTTTACCAAGAGAATAATCTGAGTGTGCTCTAAGATGTATAAAAAGGTTTTCTAAATTACTGGATGAATGCATTGATTGTTTGTTTGTGATTCAAAATTGTATCGACACGACATAATTCTATAACATATAATGCATGAACTTGAAACATCATGATTTATACTGAAGTTTTATTTTTGATGCTTTTCAAATTGTATACTTTTTGATACATTGCCCTGGATTATTCATTTGATTTGCCATTGTGATTAATATGGCAAACACGATCAATATTTCTCAAGAATTTTAAAACTTACTTTTATTTACTTACATGTTTTATATTCCAAAGTGGAAAGAGTTCTTTATATGGTGTTGTTGCCTACTTGCAATATATTTTGCACTTCCTAGTATGTTTATAGGCAGCAGTAGTAATTTGCTTAATTACCTGCCTAAAAATACTGTGAATTTAGGTTTAGATCTTAGAGGAGGAGTTTCTTTATTGCTCGAAGCGGACCTTGATAATTATAGAAAAGAGGTTCTGCAACAAGCTTTTTCTCAACTAAAAGTGCAGTTCAAGAAAGATACTACACATTCTGTAGAATTTGAACTACTACCTGATTTACAAGGAATTAACCTAAAGCTCAGAAAAGAAATATCAAAAGACTTGCATGAACAACTCTTAAAAAAAGTAAAAGAGACTGTGGGGCAAAACTTTCGCGTTCGTACTGAAACAGATGTTATATCAGTAAAGCTTGATAGTGATATGCTTCAAGCAGCTGAAGGCAAGATAATGGAGCAAAGCATTGAAATAATAAGAAGACGTATAGACGAAAAAGGTGCTAAGGAGATTGATCTACAAAAACAAGGGAAAAATCAGATTTTACTGCAAGTTCCTGGAGCAAGTTCACCTGAACAAATTAAGAGATTGCTCGGCCGCACTGCAAAGCTTTCATTCCATCTTGTGGATCTAGAAATTACAAAAAAATTTCTGGAATCTAGGGTAAGACCTCCAATTGGGTTTAAAATTCTGTTGTTTAGTGCTGGTAACAGTGAAAGCAATCAGCGTTATTTGGCTGTTGAATCAGAATCTATGCTCAGTGGTGACATGTTGATTGATGCACAAGTTGTAGTAAATACATCAAAACCTGCAGTGAGTTTTAAACTAAGTAGCGTTGGAAGTAGGATATTTGCGGATATATCATCAAAAAATACAGGTAAAATGCTTGCAATTGTTCTTGATAATGAGGTTATAAGCGCACCTGTAATTAATGAACCTATCATTGGTGGCTCTGGAGTAATTTCAGGAAGCTTCTCTATGGAAACTGCAAATGAACTTGCTCTTATGCTTAGGTCTGGCGCACTTGCTACCCCACTAAATATAATTGAAGAGAGAGTAGTAGGACCAAATTTAGGCAGTGATTCCATAGAAGCAGGCGCACGCGCCATGATTGCTGGAGCTATTGTAGTGATTATATTTATGGTTGCATTTTATGGTGTATTTGGTTTAATAGCAGATATAGCAATGATAATGAATATATTTTTCATATTTGCTATGTTAAGCTTTTTAGACGCTACACTTACGTTACCTGGTCTGGCTGGAATAGTTTTAACGCTTGGTATGGCAGTTGATTCTAATGTTCTTATCTGTGAACGCATCAAAGAAGAGCTGCGCTTAGGAAAGAAAATGTTACCAGCCATCTCAAGTGGATATAAAGCCGCCTTCTTTACAATAGTCGATTCTAATGTGACAACCGTGATTGCAGGACTTGCTTTATATTGTTTTGGAAGTGGACCTATCAAAGGTTTTGCTGTGACATTAATAATAGGAATTGCCAGCTCTATGTTTACAGCTGTACTTTTATCCAAGGTTTTATTACTCAACTGGTATAGAGTTTTTAAGTTAAAATGTTTGAAGCTTATTTAGATTCACTATAAATATTTTTTAGTATATATTATTAATGATAAATGAAGAGTTATTATTTAATTATGTATATATAAAGCGATACTTCCAAAAAAGTCAGCAAGAATGCGACATATGATATACAAAATTACATGAAAAGCATTTTAAATGTGCCAATTTTGAAAAGTATGACGAGTATATAGCTTGCAAAATAAGAAGATATTTGACCAGTATAAGAACTTATTAGATTAGATAAATGAAGAAATATTTACTAAGCATTTTTTTGTCCCTTGCAATTCTGATTACAGGTTGCGGCAAAAAGGATGAAGAGAAAGTGTTAAAATTTGCTGTATCAGCCGATTATCCACCTTTTGAATATCGTGAAGGAGCTGGCGCTATTATTGGATTTGATATAGAGCTAGCTGGACTTATAGCAAAGCAAATGGATATGGAAGCTATATTTGAAGATATGAGATTCGCTAACATCTTTGCTGCCGTGCAGAGTGGAGCGGTTGATGCAGGCATCTCTACAATCACTGTTACAGAAGAGAGAGAAAAAAACTTTGATTTCTCAGATGTATACTATAGAGAAGAGATTGCTATTCTTTCAAACAAAGGAGAACAAGCAATAACTGATAAATCTCAATTAAGAACAAAAAAAATTGCTTGTCAACTCGGGACAACTATGGAGATTTGGCTAAAAGAAAATGCGAAAGATACAGAACTTGTGCTTCTTGATAATAATCCACAAGCTGTTGAAGCTCTAAAAGCAGGTAGAGTTGATGGCGTGTTAATTGATTTATTTCAAGCGCAAGCTTTTGCACAAAAAAATATAGAGCTTGAATATACTAGCATAGCAAAATCAGAGTTTGGCTATGCAATAGCTATTAAAAAAGGTTCAGAGCTCAGAGAAAAAATTAATTCTGCGCTTAGAGCATTAAATGAAAATGGAGAGATTGCAAAATTAGCTCAAAAATGGCTGGGTGAAATTTAATATATGCATCCACAAACACAAGCGCTTTCTTAGTTTAATTACTCATCTGATATTAAGTTATAAATGATATAAGTGATTTATATATTATTTATTACTTTTCACCTATTAGAGCTTATGAACTGCGCTAATGATTGATGCGTTGTATATTTATGTATTGTTTAAAGTGAAACCTTCAGTGATGTCTTTAAGATTTATTTATACTAGTGAGAAAAGAGATTCCGCCACATATTTTTAACTTTCTAGATTTGATTCTGTTATAATAAATAATTAATCTTTAACGTGTTTATTACTTCATAAGTCTGTTACCTCTTACAGTGGTAGCTTCTTCTTATTTTAAGCTTGATTACAATGTACAGTTGATAGATTATTTTATAAGTGTAATATTAGACCTCTTGCATAACCATATAAATTGATTAAAATCCTTGATTTTATCAAGGATAACATGAAGTTTGAAAACATCAAAGATGAATACGCAGAAGAGTTTCGCAGGCTTACTGGCATTAAACGAGGAACGTTTGAAGTTATACTAAGTATATTAAAAGAAGCTGAAGCTATTTTAAAGTCTCAAGGTGGAAAACCCAATAAATTGGCTTTAGAAGATCGATTACTCATGACGCTTGAGTACTTGCGTGAATACAGGACATATTTTCATATTTCCCGCAGTTATGGAATAAGTGAAAGTGCCTGTTATCGTAATATACGTTGGATTGAAGATACTCTAATTAAAGATAAACGATTTTCACTACCTGGACGTAAAGCATTACTAAAAAGCGATTCTGAATACGAACTTGTGTTAATTGATGCTACTGAAACACCGATAGAACGACCTAAAAAAAACAGAAGCACTTTTATTCGGGAAAAAAGAGGCGACATACTCTAAAAACTCAGCTTATTGTGGATAAAAGGAAAAAAGAAATCATTTGCACTAATTTTTCTAATGGCAAGCGTCATGATTTCAGGTTATTTAAAGAATCCGGAGTTCACATCCACCCTGAGATTAAAGTTCTTACAGATACTGGTTATCAAGGCATTGATAAGTTGCATTATAATTCAGAGTTACCAAAGAAAAAGACAAAAAAGCGACCACTAAGCAGGAAAGATAAAAAGAAAAATCGTCAATTGTCTAGTGAACGTGTTTTAAATGAAAACGTCATAGGCATGATCAAACGATTTAAAATTATCGCTGATCGTTATAGGAACAGAAGAAAACGATTCGGTTTAAGGTTTAATTTACTTGCTGGTATCTATAACTTTGAGCTTTAAATAGGTTATGCAAGAGGTCTATTGTTGCAATATAGCTCTTTAACCTTTAAAGTATTATGTATAGCGCAATATATAATTAATATCACTTTAACATTATTTATATATAATTGCATTTTCGCGCAAACAAATATTTAATAAATTTTTGTTTTGCAATCTTAGTAAAATTGTAACATTCTATATTAGCTTGCTAACACAATTGGCATTTATTTATTCATTAAGGAGGAAAAGTGAGGGACGGTAATATAGCAGATATCCAACCCTGCGTTGTAGTGGATGACGGTGTGATATCAGCATCAGACCTTGTATCATTGTTAATGCATGTTGTGAATGCGTACAATGATGCTAAAAAGACTAATGTGAACAATGCTATTGATACTCAAGAGATTAATGTGAAATTATCATTTCAAGCATCTAATAATAATTCAGTTCTAAATGCCACGTTAAATATTAAAAATATCGAAAAAGTTGCAGGAGAAATAAACTCTAAAAGTCCAAAACAATCAGATGCTGAGATACTACAACTTTGCGGCAAGAATGTGGAGTTTTGGCAAGATTATGGTATCGCAAAGAATGGAGAATTTACCAATTTACCTACTGGCTCCACAAAGTTCAAACTTGCAAATACAACACTGCATAAGTTTTTTAATGTACATAGAATAAACAAGTATTCAAAGAAAGAAGAGATACAAGACGTCATTGGTTTATATAAGGATGAACATAACTATAATCAGTGGGTTTGTTCTGAGGCTTATGATGGCTCGAGGAAGATTGAATCATTTCAAGATGGAGTAATCAGCTATAACGACGAAGATTCATTAGACATAAGCGACTTTGTTTTTGTTGCGGGGAAATCTGGTGGAGCTAATTCCGCTGGTCAAGACGGCGGAATATATAGAAGAGGAGAGATAACAGCTCTAATTAAGCAAGAAAACAAAGGTGGTGATGTTGATAATGTTAGTAATATATGTGAATTTCTTGGCAGCAGGATGTTTGCACACGCCAAACCTAATTCTGGCGCAAAGGTATTTTTAGCAAAGAATTCTAGCAGCATAAAAATTCCGGACAGTGACGGAAGCAATATATATGTTGCTTCCATATTTTTCGATCATTATAAAGATTTGTATGTTGATGCATATGATATTCTTGGAAAGCAAGCACCAAAAGATAGACCTTGGTTAATTGGGCAAGATGCAAGCGTGTTTAATCAAACGGTAACAAGTAAGAATTATAGTGGATTTTCTGATATAATGCCTCTTTCGCTACTTATCGGAGATTTTGATATACATTGGGGAAATGTTGGTGTTGTTAGAGATCCAAGTAAGCCAGACGTTCCAGCAAAGATGGTAAGAATAGATTTTGCTTGGGCATTTAAAGGTGGTTTTGAGGATGAGGTTCATCCGCATTCGGTTTTCCGTCATTTGCCTGGATTTGGTCCAACAAATCACTTTGTTGAATATCCTGAAGAAATGAGGATAAACCCTACATTTGTTAGAGGTTTGAAAGATATATATGATTTCGATTTTACCATCGCTATAAAGGAGGGTTTTGACGAAGTTGGTAAGTACTATGGTATAGCTCCACTGCAAGAGTTTGCAAAGCAGGTTGCTACCATTGAGATCGCTAAAATTAATGATAAAGAAGGTATAGTAGAATCTCTAAAAACTCATTTTATAGAAAAGATGCAGAAGAGGCAAACATCCCTTAAGGATTATGCTACTACGATAGATATCAGTCTTGCTTTTAATAAAAATGAGAAAGGTTCTTGGACTCTTACAGGATATCAAGATGATCATGGAAATCGCAGAACAGTTGAAGACATAATACGTGAAAATCCGGAATACTTCAAAAGAATACTTACTACAGGTGGGAAAGTAAGCTTAAAAAGAGATGAGCAGAAATCTTTTGGTGGGTTGATTAGTATGCTTGACGTATTTGGTATTTATAGAAAAATAAATGAAAGCAAGTGTACAAAGCAGCTTTTTGCCTATAAAGATCTGATAGATACAGAGATAAAAAGAAAGAAGATCTTGATAAATGAAAAAGACAGCTTTAGCTTAGAAAAAGAGAATGTTGTATCAAAACAAAATGCACAAGAGATAAAAGATCAACAGGAATTAAAACATGAAAAAAGAAATGTTGAAATCATACCAAGTGCTCAAGAAATAACAAATCAGCAAGACTCAAGAAGTAAAAAAGAAAATGTTCAATCAACGCGAAATACCCAAGACACAAAAAATGAACAGAACTCACAGAATATAAAAGAAAGTACTCAAAAAGTAAACGATGACGCACGAGATTTGAAGCAAAAAGCACAGGTTGAAACAGTACAAAGTACTCAAATGTCTGGCAATAAGTTTGCTGACAGGGTTGGACAACAAGCATCAAATAATAAAACTGTTCAGTTCAAACACTAAAAGTTACACCTTCAATTTCTTACAGATATAAAAAATGCTTGCTATGCTTCTTGCAAGCACTGATAAATGAACATAGTTTTCATACTTGAATAAACTATGGTAAATTAAGCTGAGGTTTGCGTATTAAAGAATTGAACCAAAGCATACATATGTTATTACTTTTTCCGAAAATCTTCGCTGTATGAGGATGGCATTTTCCTTTGAGTGTAACACACATCTATGTATGCGCAAACTTCAACTTAATTTACTATATGTTTATCTGCCATTTATCACCAGCTTTATTCATTCTTTAGCTAGTACGCGCCATCCGCCAGAAATTGATTTGCTATGCAAATAAATTTTTGTGGAGTAATAATATATATTCAGCAAAATGAAAATAATCTGAAAACAACCGAAGCAACAAGTTTTGTTTATGGCGTATTGAGGTATTTTAAATTATGCCAACTAGGCTGTTTTGTGATGCAGAAATGATTTTGACTTTGACCATTTTATTCATAAGGTCTGCATTACAATCGTCAATTATTACAGATTGCATATATGGAGATTTACCCAAAAGCTGGCCATCTTTTTTACCATTCTTGTATATAAGAATGTCAAGGCTATTACCTATCATACTTCTGTTAAAATCAAGTTGCTGGCGATTTAATACTTCCTGTAACCTTGCTAATCTTTCATTTTTTACTTCCTCTGAAATCTGGTTTTCTAATATAGAAGCTGGAGTGCCAGGACGTCTACTATACTTGAATGCAAAATATTGCGTATATCCTATTTCTTCGACAAGTGATATGGTTTCCAAGAAGTCTTGCTCAGTTTCACCGGGATATCCAACAATAAAATCAGATGAAAACTGTATGTTAGAGTTTGCTTTCCTAAAACGCGATATTACATCAACATAAAGTTTTCTATCGTGTTTTCTGTTCATTGTCCGCAATATTTTATCAGAACCAGATTGTACTGGAAGATGTATGAAAGGCATCAGTTTCGACTCACTAGCATGCAACTCAAATAATTTATTATCTTCCATATCACGAGGATGTGAAGTTGTATATCTTATACGTTCTAGTCCATCTATCTTTGCAATATGCTCGATTAAATCAGCTATGCTAAATAATCTATCCTCAGGTGCTGTGCCCTTATAAGCGCTCACGTTCTGTCCAAGCAATGTAATCTCTTTTGTAGATCGTGATACCAAATTCAGAGCTTCTCTATATATTTCATGCACAGGTCTTGAATATTCAGGACCTCGCGTGTAAGGTACTACACAGAAATGGCAAAACTTATCACAGCCCTCTTGTATAGATAGAAAAGATGAGACATTACATGTAGTTTGCTCACCTAGCTGTTTTACAGAATCAAACTTTACATTTTCTAAAAAATCAAGATTGATAGCCCACTTTTTTTCACGTCTTGCTTGTTCAATCAAAACTGGGAGGTGGTGATAAGATTGTGGCCCAACAACAACATCAACAAATTTAGCACGCTTAAAGATTTCCTCTCCCTCAGCTTGAGCAACGCAGCCTGCAACAGCTATTACAACATCATCGCCTTTTTTCTTTCTTGTCTCCTTGATTTTTCTGATCCTGCCAAGTTCTGCATAAACTTTTTCAGTAGGGTTCTCTCTTACATGACAAGTATTCAATATAAATAGATCAGCATCAGATGCAGATTCTGTAATAGTAAAACCGTGTGGCCTTAAAAGTTCCACCATCTTTTCAGAGTCATAGAAATTCATCTGGCAGCCATACGTTTTTATGAATAGCTTACGCAAGTTAGACAGCATTTTATATTATTTATGATTTTTATTTATTTCTGATTATCAGATTTATCTTCGTCTTTTCCACGCTTCATGCCATCTTTAAATGCATTTAAGCCGGCTCCTATATCGCGCATGATCTTTGGTATTCTCCCTGCGCCAAATAAGACAAGTACTATTAAGAAGATTAGCAATAACTCTCCAAAACGACCGCCCATTTTTGCGTACCTCCTAAAAATAAGCAAAGTCAACATAGAAAAAGCAAGGCACATGCTCAAAAAATAGCAATACAATAGCTAAAATCCACATGTAAAGCATTGCGTATGCTAGCATTTTTAATGATATTAAGCAAACAAAAGATTAAATCTAAATTGAGAATCGTGTAGAATGAAAATAGTACTTCGTAAATGTTCTATAGCACTGTTAACAGTGTAAATACCAATTCTTCATTTATCATCATGGATATATTTTGACATGCTTATTGCAACTTTTAGTTTACTAGAATGTTTAACATGTTCTAGAATAACAACATAGCTTATAGCATTATCTGGAGGTTCGTTTATGTCTGAAGGTGTTGGGTATGATATTGTTGATTTTATCAAGGGTGTAGAAGCAAACAAGTTAACTAATGATGATTTTATAAACTTCAATACACTTCCTAGAGATAAACTGAAAGCATTTCGAGAAGAGATGATACCAGCGTGTAGTACTGAGGAATTAACAAAATTTACAACAAACTTATTTTCTGCTCATATAGATCGTGCATTTTCTGAGGGGCTTGATGCATTTGAAGCGCCTGTACTTATAAGAGAGCAATCTCAATTATATCTCCTTGTAAACACATGCATGAAAGAAATTGGAAAAAGATATTTGGAACTGCAAGACAGTCCTGAGAAGTTTGGCACAGTAAAGATAGATCCGGCTATATTGGCTTGTTATTCTAATTATAGTGATAGGCTCACAGAATCAATATTAAAAATGCCTGAAGAGAATATAAGGCATATGCTCTCTGAGGATATCGCTAAGATCATTAAGAATCAAAATCTTAAAGCGGGAAATGAAGTTGCATCTAACGCGATGGAAAATTTACTAGAAAAGCTATTTACGAGAGATGACGTACTTAAGTCAAACATAAGATCTGCACTTGTAGGTCTGCCAAACAGTAACGAAAAAGACTTGATAGAGCAGGTAAATGAAGTGCTTGCAAATTATGATGTTGATAATAACAGAAAAGAGATAGCAGATTATATAGCAAACCGTAATATAGCGTACAGTATATCATTTGTTATGTATAAGAACATGCTAGAGATGCCAAGTGAAGTCATGTCACATGAGGCAGGAGATATACTTGCAAAACATATTGAACTTGCTAAGCCTTATGGTCAATATGTTATGGCGCTTAGGACTCAAGATCTGACTAGTCAAATTCCATTAAAAGAAGCTATTTTATCGCATGTGCAGGGTAATGACTCTATACAAGAAAACTCCGAACTATTAAAAATGGCTCAGCAAATAGATACTAGTAAATCACAAAATAATCAACAGGAGAACGTCTCTGTTTTAAAATATGTTGAAACAGTATTAATTGAATTTATTGCTAAGGTTAAAGAAAGTTGTGTAAACATTAGCGCGAAAGCAAATATCGAGCTTGAGAAGTCTTTGTCTAGTATATATGACACACTTAAGCAGATAAGAGATTGCTTTCTCAGACATGATGATGTCGGTAAAGACCATTCTGAAGATATTGCTGTGCATTATACTAAAGCTGATGAGTCAATAAAAATAATGAAAGGGCAGCTGAGAGAAGAAACTATCGCTATGTTAGAGGAACAAGTTAGAGCAGTAATTAAAAATGTTCCTTCGGAACACAGAAAAGATCTTATCATGTTGCATGGTACTGTCATGAGTGAGTTGCAAACTCTACATGCTAAACAAGAAAGAGATCATGAGAAGGAAAATCAAGACAAAGGTCATAGCTGGCAGGAAAGAACAGAAATAGCATCTAGAACAACAAACAGAGGAGTTTCAAGGTAAATTTATACCGACCATAGGTAAATGAAGAGTTAGCATTTATTATGTATTATCCTGTTAATCAAGTCATTGTGTAAGCTTTTTTAGCCTAATTCCTATATTACTTCGTTAGTTTCTTTGCAAATATGTAAAAGTATTATGTGCGGAATTATCGTACTCAAAAGAATCATTACACAAATGCCTTATTAACAGTGCTATTGCTAAAAAATCTGCCATACACTATGATTATCAATCGGCAGCTCGAGTTACATAAGTCGCATTTTAAAGGCGCAAATTTTGAAAAGTATGAATAGTATACTTATAGTGTATTTCTTTTTCTTATATGATAGGGTTTTTGGTTGAGCTCATCAACTAAAGTAGTGTTTATGAATATATATTAGTTGTATCCTAGTCATACTTTTCAAAATTGGTGCCTTAAAGATTGTTCGTTATGTATTGATTATACACAAAAATGCTCACTGAAGCTCTTCCTAGCTCTTTTTGAAGTCTAACTTCATATGTATGCAAGTTAAATACCAACTCTTAATTTATTAGAGATATATTTTAAAGTATTTATAAATGGTGTTACGTTTACTAACTGTAGAGAATTTTGTTCTTATAGAAAATATATCCATAGAGTTTGATCTCGGACTTTGCATTTTGAGTGGAGAGACTGGAGCGGGAAAATCAATTATATTAGATGCGCTTGGTCTTGCACTTGGTGATAAAGGCGGGGTACATTTCCTGAAAGACAAAAATAAGGCGGCTGTTGTCACTGTGGAAATCGAGGTTGATTTACTTGATAACAAGAATTTGCGCGATATTTTATTAGAATTAGGTATAGAAGCAAAGCCGCTTAGCACAGCGTGCGAGTTAATCATCAGACGTGTGATTAATCCTGACGGAAGAACTAGAGCTTTTCTAAATAATAGTTTAATTAATATAGGGCAACTAGGACAAATATGTGCACATTTGGTTGAAGTTTGCGGTCAACATAAGAACCAGCAATTACTGGATCCAAGAGAGTATATTAATATATTAGATTTGTTCTCAAAAAACGAAAAAATACTAAAGGATGTTGAAGCATATTTTGATACTATGCAAAACATCAAGAAGCAGCTAAATAACGCTATAGCTACACAAGCAGCTTCAGAAAGCGAAAAAGCTTACCTAAAGCATGTCATAGATGAAATTGAAGCTTTCATGCCTATAGTGGGAGAGGAAGCATTACTCGATGAGAAACGTAAGGTCTTAATATCTAAGACAAAGATATTAGAGGCTACTCTGGAATCAACTTCAATATTAGATATGCCAGGAACAGGTGTAATAAGTCAGTTATGTGCTATAGAAAAGGCTTTGTCTAGGTTTCCTGATTATTTTTCTGATGTTAATTTAAAATTTGAAGCTATCAGAATTGATCTTCAAGAGCTTAGTAATACAGTTGAGCACAAAAGATCAGAACTCATTATTAATGAAGATCTTGATTTCATAGAGAATAGACTTTTTGAGCTTAGAAATTTAATTAGGAAATACAGAGTCACAGACAATGACCTGAATAAATTTTTGGAGTATGCTAAAAAGCAATATGAAATGATATGTGACATAGGCTCAATCATTGAACGCTTAAGCAAAGAGCTTCAAGATGCACAAGGTAATTATTTGCGTGAAGCAAAGCTTTTATCTGAAAGAAGAAAAACTGCAGCTTTTGAGTTAAGAAGCAAGATTCTAGCAGAATTTCAGCATATTAATCTTGAAAAAGCAGATATTTTAGTGCAGGTTGATGAACTAGATATTCAAGAGGCAAAGAAGAACGGAATTAATAATGTCACCTTTTTAATAAAAACTAATTCAAATAGTGAATTTGGTGCGCTTAGTAAGATAGCATCTGGTGGAGAATTATCAAGATTTATGCTTGCATATAAGGTTGCACTTTCTGGAAATAAAGGTGTTACTTCAATAATTTTTGATGAGATAGACTCAGGAATAGGGGGAAAGGTTGCAAGTAACGTAGGAAAGAAACTTTTAAAACTTTCTGAAGAAAAGCAGGTTATAGTGGTAACGCACCAGCCACAAGTCGTTGTGTATGCAAATAATCATTATTTAGTGGAGAAAGAGCAAACAAACGAGGCAGCAAAAGTAACAGTAAATAAGCTTAGCAAGCTTGACAGTGTATCAGAAGTCGCAAGAATGCTTTCAGGCAGTAGTATTACAGAAGAAGCAATTGCTGCTGCGCAGAAATTATTCATTTCAGCTTGATGCATAATATAATGCATCATACACTTGTGTTATTTATTAGCAATTCGGATTCAATATGTTGACTAGATATACTATACCAAGAGATAAATGCAAAAAATAATGATATTAGGTGCGACCGGTTCTGTTGGTTCCAGCACACTTGAGCTTTTAGAAATGCAGGAATTTAAAGAGCTCTTTCAAGTAGAAACATTAGTAGGCGGTAGTAATACACAGAAACTTGCAGAGCAGAGCCTGAAGCATAAACCGAAATATTCGGTAATTTATGATGAAAGTAAATACGGTGAGTTAAAAGACCTGCTCTTTGGCTCTGGAATTGAAGTGCTAGCAGGCAGGAATGCTTTGCTTGATGTTGTAAAGAATCAGCACGATCTTACTATAGCCGCTATTTCAGGAATTGCAGGACTTGAACCGATTTATAGATGTATTCCAAATACTAGAAAAATAGCAATAGCAAACAAAGAGAGTATAGTTTGTGCAGGCAGCATAATATTGAGTCTTGCTGAGAAGCATAGTACAAAGATTATACCAATTGATTCAGAGCATAGTGCAATATTTCAGATTTTAAATTCTGGAGCTTCTAATCAATCTAAACAGATGGAGAAAATTACGCTCACAGCGTCGGGAGGTCCTTTTTTAAATAAGAGTATGGAAGAATTAGCTAAGGTGACTCCAAAAGAAGCTGTTAAACATCCAAACTGGAGCATGGGGGCGAAAATTTCTGTGGATTCTGCAACACTCATGAATAAAGGACTTGAGGTGATAGAAGCTGCACTTCTATTTGATCTCCCATCAAGTAAAATTGAAGTACTTGTGCATCCTGAATCTATTTTGCATGGTATGGTACATTATAAGGATGGCTCTACAATTGCGCATATGAGCGTGCCAGATATGAAGACAGCAATTTCGCTTGCATTCTTATATCCAGAAAGGCTAGAATGGCATCCAAAACCATTAAACTTGATAGAGATAGAAAAACTCAGTTTCTTGCAGCCTGATTTTCAAAAATTTCCACTACTTAATTTGGCAATTTCTGCATTAAATGAAGGGCCTGCGGCATGCATTATTTTAAATGCAGCAAATGAAATAGCAGTAAATATGTTTTTAAGTGGCAAAATTTCATTTCTAGAAATTATAGGTTTTATTAGAAAGGTTTTGGAAGTAGCAAAGAGACCAAATTCTGTATCTTTAATAGAAGATATTATCGGGCTTGATCAACATATAAGAGATATGTTTTAGATGAGAAAATTAGAATGGTTTAATGATATCGGTGCTGACCTATTTTATAACAAGACTCCGCAGGATCAGACAAAAAGTCAGCATATTCAAGATTCAAGTGCTGCTTACTCAAGCGTGTTGAAATCAGCAGAGGAGCTTAATAAGGAATCAAACAGTATGCAGGAATATGAAAAGGCACAGCAGAAAATTGTTAATAAAGTGCTAGAAGTGGGTACTATAAGTGAAAATAGGATAACATCAGAAAGTAGAAGAATTGCAGATAAAGTATCAAATATAGATGAGCTTTATGATGCTATTAAGAAATTTGAAGGTTGTGATTTGAAAAGAGCTGCAAAGAATACAGTTCTTGGAGATGGTACTATTTCTGATATTTTACTCGTTGGTGAAGCGCCTGGTGCTCAGGAGGATTTATATGGAATACCGTTCTGCGGTCAGAGTGGGAAGCTGCTGGATAATATATTAAAATCTATAGGTCTTTCTAGGCGTAAGAATTGCTATATAACAAATACTGTATTTTGGAGGCCGCCAGGAAATAGAAGGCCAACTCCTGAGGAAATCGCCATATGCCGTCCATTCGTAGAGAGGCATATAGCATTTATCAATCCAAAATTGATAATCCTAGTTGGAAGTACAGCAGTTGAATCGCTGTTAAACCTTAAACAGTCGATGAAATCTTTAAAATCACAGTATTTTGATTATACAAACTGCTATTTGGAAAAAAATATCAAAACAGCACTTATATTACATCCATCATATCTGCTAAGACAACCAAGTGAAAAGAAAGCTATGTGGTTTGATGTGCTAAAGATAAAGAATGAGCTGATCTCAAAAATATAACATATAAAAATTAAAAAGAGCTTATGCAAAATGCAGCGAATTTAATAAAGAGAACAATCACAACACTTGTTCTTGCGCCTGTTGTATTATTTACAATATGGAGTGGTGGTATATTCTTCAAGTCTTTGATTCTTGGAATATGCGCTGTAATGATGATCGAGATGGTGAATATATCGTTTCACGCAGGAGCAAAATTTTCAAGGATAAAGAGTGTAATATTTAGTGCGTTTGGAGTAACTTATATAGTTATAGCTTCAGTTTGTATCATAGCCATTCGTGATGTAGAGCCATTTGGTATGGAACTTTCCTATTGGCTTTTTTTAACTGTATGGTCAGTTGATGTTGGAGCATATGTTTTTGGTAATATAATAGGTGGGCCAAAACTTCTACCTGTTGTTAGTCCAACAAAGACTTGGTCGGGTCTTATAGGTGGATGTGCGTTTGCAGTCTTGGTTGGTGCGTGTATGACAGCGATAATGCCGTCTATTACACCAAGATATATATTTTTGAGCGGTGTTACAGCCTTTGTTGCGCAGTGCGGAGATCTGTTGGAATCGTTTGTAAAGAGAATTGTAAAGGTGAAAGATAGTGGCAATATTCTTCCTGGGCATGGTGGTATGCTAGATAGGATGGACGGGCTTATGCTCGCTGCGATATTTGTTTGTCTTGTTCTTTCTGTCATGTAGTCTATCCGTCAAAAATTGATTTGCTTCGTAAATCAATTTACAAAAATTAGCTTAAACTCCTAGTCCTGCACTAATTTTCGGATATATAATTTGTCCTGTACTTCGCAAATACTACTTTAGGCACTTATGAAGGTAGTGCATAATAAAATCCATAAGGTTTTTGGCAATTTTGCCACTTTTTTTGCTGGATTTAGATGCGTCATAATTGCTTGCAACCAATATCAATCTTCCATTTTAAGAGTTATGATGGAGAGAACATATAGCTTTGGTGCTACTTGCACCGCCATCTCTATTTGCTTAAGAAATATGTAAAGAAAAATGGAAATACAATGTCAAGAGATTAAAGTGCAAATGATTGGCACGAAACAAAATAAGTATAAAGTATATAATACAGTGTTAAATTTATGGAAAGTCATTACTACAAAGCTTTAGCGCGTAAGTATCGTCCGCAGCTATTTTCTGACCTGATAGGTCAAGATGTACTTGTACGTATCATCACAAATGCGATAAACCACTCCAAAATTCCACATGCGATGTTGCTTACTGGAATTCGTGGTGTTGGTAAAACAACTACAGCAAGGATAATAGCACGCGCTCTGAATTGCATAGGTCCATCTGGTGATTTGAATATACCAAGTAAAGAACCTTGCGGTGTGTGTAACAACTGTGTTGCGATTTCAGAATCAAGACATCCAGATGTTGTAGAAATGGATGCAGCTAGCAATACAAGTGTAAACGATGTTCGTGCTATTATAGAGAATGTTGCATATAAACCAATTTCAGCTAGAGATAAAATTTACATCATAGATGAGGTGCATATGCTATCTAGCAGTGCTTTCAATGCATTGCTTAAAACACTAGAAGAGCCACCAGCACACACAAAGTTTATCTTTGCAACAACCGAAATGGATAAGATACCACTTACTATACTATCTAGGTGTCAGAAATTTTACTTAAAAAGAATTTCTGTTGAGCATTTAGTAAAGCATTATGAGGAAATTGCTTTAAAAGAAGGAGTTTCTATAGATAAAGAAGCTGTTTACATGGTGGCAAAAGCTGCAGATGGTTCTGTGCGTGATGGTCTTTCTATTTTAGATCAAGCAATTGCACTTAGCAGCTGTACAAACGTCACAAAAGAAATAGTTGAGGAGATGTTAGGTCTTGGTGGACTAGATGCAGTCTATGAGCTTTTTGACTCAGTTATACGTGGTGATGTGGTTGTTGCTTTGAGTTTTGCATCGTCTTTATATGAAAGAGGAGTTGATCCTGTCCATATCATTCGTGCTCTTCTTGAGCTTGTGCATGATATAACACTTTCGAAAACTAATGGTAAGATTTGTGAAAGAAGCAACTCTGAGACGCATAAGAGATATATGGAAAGTTTTGCCAGATCACTAGATATAATTTTTCTCTCAAGAATCTGGCAGATGTTAATGAAAGGTATGGAAGAGATCAGCATTTCTATGCTTCCATTTGAATCTCTTGAAATGGTGATAATCAGAATTGCTTATGCAAATACTTTGGAAACACCAGAGGATATATTAAACGGACTTAAAACTAGCAGTAGCCAGCAAAATCAGCAACGTTCGTTAGAGCAGAATATGAAACGGAATGATCGCGATTTTGATTCTGCATGCAGCACGCAGAGCGCAGTTGTTGAATATAAAAATAATGCGCAGGATGTTGATATTTTAAGTGATAATTCAGCGAAATACGCCAGTTTTGATCCAACAAATGCAAATGATCTAATAAGTATTTTATATGATCATAATGAAATGGTACTTTGTTATGCATTGCAAAATGAGATATCTGTAAACTCAATCACAGAACATGTAATCAGAGTAACGCTTTTGAATGGTGCAAATAACAATATTGCTTCTTTACTTGAAAAAAAAATATGTGATATTACAAAACAAAAGTGGAGAGTAGAAATTGAAAGTGATGATTTTGCTCGTTCTCTAACAGAACTGGAAAATTTACAGAATGAGAAAATGCGCAGCAATGTGATACAAAGTTCATTGGTGCAGCATATATTGCAAAAATTTCCAGGCTCTAAAGTTTCTCATATAGAATTTAAATAAATGAACGGTGTATAGTGCAGAGTGATAATATTATCAAAAGGGATTTAGCATACGCATACCAAATTATAGCTAAGCTTGAGCTTGATGATCATACATATACGCATCTTTCTGCAAGATCAGAAGATGAGTCTGGTATAATGTTTATGAATAAGTTTGGGCTAAGATTTTCTGAAATTAGAGAGGAGAATTTATTAGGTATCACATTTAGTGGCGAAGTAACAAGTGGCATAGAGGAGCATATTAATACAACAGGCTATATACTGCATGGTTCTATTTACAAGCAACGTCAAGATGTGAAAGCAGTGTTTCACGTTCATACACCAAGTATAATAGCAGTTTCTGCTATGAAATGTGGTATTTTACCAATTAGTCAATGGGCTTTGCATTTTTATGAAAATGTTAAATATTATGACTATGATTCGCTTTTGTTAACCAATGACCAAGGAACGTTACTTGCCAGTGCTTTGTGTGACTCAAATATACTGATGCTACGCAATCACGGTGTCGTTATTTGCACAAAGAGCATACATGAAGCAATGTTTTTTCTTTATCATTTGGAAAAAGCTTGTAAAACACAGTGTCTTGCGCTTGGTAGTGGGCAGGAATTGGTCATGCCTTCTCATGAATTATGCGTTAATTCAGTATCAGATCTTCTGACGTTTGAAAAAGATCTTGGTAGAAGAGATTTTGATGCATGGATCAGAAATTTGTGATATATACCTCATGTAAATGAAGAGTTGGTATTTAACTTATGCATACAAGAAGTTAGACTTCAAAAAGAGTTAGGAAGAATTTAGGTGCAAATTTTGAAAAGTATGATTAGTATACAGTGAAAAATCTTATATTTAGCATGTTCTTATATTTAGCATGTAGATTTTGTTTGCAATAAAAAAATAGTATGATGTGCTGATAATTCTGAAGTTGTTCATTAAGCATTCTCTAGACACTGCCTTCATAAATATACGCGCGAGGATTTTTTTAGAGTGCCAGTTAATTTTTGAGTCAAATATTATGTATATTTGCAAAGAAATTAACGAAGTGATGCTTGAAAATTAGGCTAAAAAGGTCTGTGCAAGCGGCTTTGCCTGCAGTTTCTAAGTAGTATTTGCTAGATACAGGACAAATTATATATTCAAAAATTAGTTCATGGTCATGCCTCAGGGCTAATTTTTGTACATTTAACTTTCCACAAAAATTTATTTGCGCACGCAAATCGATTTTTGACGTATAGACTAGGTTTGTTGCTTATTTATAGTGTATTTTATGATTTGTGTGATATTAGAAAAGAGTTTGGAAGAAGGATTGGAGATTAATTAAAGAGAAATTTCTACTATATTTGCTATTGTTATGGGCATGGTTTCTGCTTGTTATCTTTTAAATGCTAAAAATAATAGAAGTGTGGAAGAGTTTTAGTTTAGCTATGAAAACCATGCGTTATTGAAAAGTCATGGTTTTATATATAAATGGTATGTCTTTTGAAGGTAAATCAAACGGTATGCTTGAAAGAAAATTTTGGCGGAGTAGAGATTTTATGAACATACAATATCATGTTTATGATCTTCCAGATGGTCTTGATATATCTGGTGATATAGCTGTAGATACAGAGGCAATGGGTCTTAGAATAGGGCGTGATAGGCTTTGTGTCGTGCAGATTGCAGACGAACATGGCAGGGTGCATATAGTACATTTTCCATCAGATAAATATGATTGTAAGAATCTGAAAGCATTGTTAAGTGACGTTGAGCGTACTAAGATATTCCATTTTGGAAGGTTTGATATTGCAATAATGCAATATTACTTAAATATTGATTTTTCAAATATATACTGTACAAAAATTGCGTCTAGAATTGCAAGAACATACACTGAGCATCATAGTTTAAAGGAGCTATGTAACGAGTTGCTTGGGATAAGAATTTCAAAACAGCAGCAGAGTAGTAACTGGGGGGCGCAAGCTTTAACCAAGGAACAGCAAAATTATGCAGCGAATGATGTGCTGCATTTACATAGTATAAGAGTCATATTAGATGATATGCTTGTGCGTGAAAAGCGAGTCGATCTTGCTAAGAAGTGTTTTGAGTTCCTGCCACATAGAGCGAGGCTAGATATTTTAGGTTGGGCAGACGATATATTTGTTCACTAAAGGTTTTTCAAATGCATTTGTCAGACTTTGACTTTGACTTGCCAAGTGAGTTAATAGCTCAAGCGCCAGTATTTCCTAGAGATACTTCTAGGTTAATTTTTGGCACCAAAGATAGGAAGATTGAACACGGTATATTCTCTGATATAAAAAAAGTATTCAAAAAAGGTGATGTTTTGGTATTAAATGATACCAAGGTTATTCCAGCTTTGCTTCACGCGCGCAAACAGAATTGTGAAGGGAATAGTATTACTATAAATCTCGTAAAAAAAATACAGAATAGCGATTTATTATGGCAAATTTTAGCTAAGCCTGCTAAGAAATTAGCGCTTGGGGATATATTATATTTTGATGAAGGTGGCGAATTTAAAGCTGAGGTAGTATATAAAGAAAGTGCTAACAATGAAATATATATTAAATTTTTAATGGTTAGTGAGGCGCAGATATTTCATAATCTTGAACGATATGGGATGATGCCTCTGCCTCAATATATTAAACGCAACATATTAAGCAGCAAAGCTACTGATAATGAGGCATATCAAACGGAATATGCAAGAGAGCTAGGATCTTTTGCAGCTCCAACAGCTGGGTTACATTTTACTACAAAGTTGCTTCAAGAGATAAGAGATATTGGGGTTGAAATAGTATTTGTGACTCTTCATGTTGGCCTTGGCACTTTTTTGCCAATTAAAACAGATGACATAAACACACATCGCATGCATACTGAAAGCTTTTCTATCAGTGATGATACTGCAAGTGCTATAAATATGGCAAAAAAAAGGGGTTCAAAGGTTATTTGTATAGGGACAACAACATTAAGAGCACTGGAAAGTTCAGCAGATGCTATTGGTATGGTAATGCCAACTCACTCTAGTGAAACTGATATATTTATTAAACCTGGTTATGAATTTCGTGTTGTAGATTCATTAGTTACAAATTTTCATCTCCCTAAATCTACATTGTTTGTATTGGTTTCTGCGTTTACTAGTTTAGAATTTATGGGCATTCTTTACAGTGAAGCAATATCAAATAGTTATAGATTTTTTTCGTATGGAGATGCATGTTATATAGAAAGATTTTGTTCATAGCATTTAAATAAATACTTCTTGATCATTTGTTTTTTAGTCGTTAATATTAAAATCAATTTGATTATAGCGGTAGTTGCTTGAGTGTATCTCAAGTTTTTACTACGAAAACATACGCAATAATTAATATCCGCGAGCAGTTAATTAATAAAAATTTTTGTCAGAGTGAAACAGATATTCTAGTCTTAAAGACAGTCTTAGCTATAATACAAGTCCTGCTGACTGCTGTATTTAAGATATATAGGCCTATAGAATTCGCTATTCATAATTTTGTAATTTTCTACAGGTATATATTTAAGATATGAAAATTAGGCTAATTGTTAATGGAGGGCATCATGTCACAGATTAAGGATAAAGTGACGGTGAGTAAGAGTCACAGAAGGCTATCAAATGGTGTGATCAACGAAAATGGTGGTGTTATAAGCGTGAATAAAGCAAAGAATCTAGCGAGTTTGTTGAAGCCCGGCAAAGCAAATATACAGTATTTAATGAAACAAGTTAATAGCTCTATATTCTGAGCATTTGTTGTATTTAGTCAATGAAGTTGAAAGTGTTATAGAGTGGATATAGCTTGAAATTTAAAATCTAAAATTAGATCTTTAGTTCACAAATTACAGACGCTACTGCGGGCTTTGTTGCATAATTACATATAAAATCCTAAAGCTTCTCACTTCGAGAAGCTTTAAAAGATATAAGAATGAAGTCTTTTTTCAAGAGATTTAGAGTGTTTACCTTAATAATCATTTCAATTTGCCTTTTAATGTCGCATTTGATGCATTGCTAACTAAAGATATCTATCAATAACTTCTTATTAAAAAGCATTAGGGTAGAGTTGTAGATCATATCTATGGCCTTACTGTAACGTTTGGTTTTACGATGAAACCTGGCTAAATAGTGCCGTATTAATGAGTTGAATAATTCCACTAAAGACGTTTCTGCCTTAGTAGAATAGTGCTTTTTAGCAATCCTAAATTTTTCATAAACGTCGTAATGGTCACTTGCATTGATATCTCTATCTCGTAGCTACTTTGTAATCGCATGGCAATCGGAAGATAGGATGCAAAATCCCTGACAATGCTCACTTCAAAATCAACAACTTTATTTCCGTCCCTATCAACAGCAAGCCATACGTAGACTTTGTTAGTTTTTTTGATGGTAACTAAAAAGCTCATCAAGCTCAATAATTGAGATTTACTTGACATCTTACGGTATAGATACTTCATTTAGTTTTTGTTTGAGAATCTGCAAAAACCTTCTAATCCACTTTATTATAAGTGGACTCCAGACCTTTTCTAATCTCTCTATTGATCTAATTCCAACTCCCTACAGATACATGCCTGCAACCTTCATCTTTTTATCAAGGCTATACTTTACTCTCATATCTCCAGATTTATAGGTCTTTTGACACCCTCGGCACTTATACATCTGACGCACTTTAATATAGCCATTCTTTGTATTTTCTATGCTGCCACAATGCTTACAACTTAACATATATAATGCTTCCAATATAACTTACTATCGAGGCTGTATACATTACGTGAATTTAAAAGCAAAATCTATTCTTGGGTAGCAATGCCTCAAACGCTATTTTGACACCTTAAACATCATTTCATGCTTGTTTCGAGACTTTTGGCGCGGCGTACTAGCTATATATTTGATAAGTGAGAATGGAGCCTTCCAGAAGTATGAATCTTGAATTAAAGGCAAATTAGAATGTGCATTTATTTTTAGAGAACAGCGTCTGCATCAAAAATTAATTAATATTTTGCCTGCAGGCTATTCTCTAAATTGCTGGTACTGGTAGATTGATCTTAAATTCTTTCTCAAGAAAATAGTTATTTATGAATAACACATGAACATCTCAGATACTAGTATATTCCCAATCATCTCATCATTCATATTGTCAGAAGTATCACCAATCATATTTGCTGTATATACTCTATTATTATCTAAAAATGTTGCTGCTGATCCTCTGTCATCATCCGTTACTTGGAGACGTGTAACTTCTCTATCCTCACCCTCTAATGGATACATTATAGTCATGTCATTAATTATATTATCTGCCTCCAAGACAACTCGTGCTATGAGCTCCCTGTTAGCAAAAGAGATATTATCATCTCTTAGATAATCCGATATGTAAGTAGCACTAGGTAATGCAGGTAAAGTAAGTGCACCAGTTATAACTCCATATATTAAGTCAGATTCCTGTATCGAGTTATGAACTACTGGCGCCGTTTCTACCTCTTCTGAAGTAATGCCTCTTATTCCGATAGTGTAAATATTATTACCTAAAACAGCATTAACTGTATCAATATTATAATGCCCAAGGTAAAACCTCACTGCTGCTGTTAAGATAATATGTTCAATACTATCAACTCTTGAGAAATCAAGAGGATTATTTGCTCTAAACCAACAATTGAAGCAGTTACTTGCATAATAAAACATATTATTTATGAAAGCGTGTATATTACCTTTATGATACCATATTGAATACTTTTCAATTGCTTCACTCATATTCTTAATATGAAAATTTAAATCATCTCTACTCGACATTTAATAATACCTCCAGTTATTTTAACAACACATCTATTTGATGCACTAATCCTAACTATTCAACATTACAGTAGTAAAATTTAAGATCAACCTTAAAGAAAAAAGGTTGTACAATTTTTAGTGTAGGGCATACAAACGCGTAATAACTTATGTTGCAAGTATGAATTATACCAACTCCTGCAAATAATAAGATTGAAACTAAAATAGAGGCGTTCTTGCAAGCCCAAGAGCTAAAGTTAAATCAAAAATTCACAATTTCGACAATTTAAAATTTATTAAAAGCCCACTTATTTTATGGCGCTTTAGCTATGGCACTGCATAGCAACCTGATGGATTTTGTTAAGTAGTGTTTTGCTAGATACGGGACAAATTATATATCCGAAAATTAGCGCATGGCAGTTCTAAGGGCTAATTTTTGTATATTTAATTTTCCACAAAAATTGGCATCGTCAGAATGCTCATTACGTTGTTATCACCGAGACCATTCTTCCTAGCTCTTCTTAAAGTCTAACTTCGGTATGTACTTAAATTAAATACCAACTCTTCATTGAGGTGCGGTATATAATTAAAACGCTATGTATTATTTTATCACAGATAAACCTCATTTGATAAATCTCTAATGATCATCATTTATGATCTCTTTTATTAGAGTAACTTAAAATTTTTGTTATAAAACAATAACACCCTTATTAAATATGGAGAATTAACTAATAATATCATACAAATGAAACAAACACACAAATATAAAAGCTAAAAAACAAGAAAATGGAAAAATATCGTTGCATAAACAATCAATCTGCAATAGAATCCACCATAACTCAGGCTAATATATATTTTTTAGCAACCTAAGATAGATATCAAGCTATAAATTCTCATTTTATATAAATAATCTTATTATAGCGCCTCTGCTATATTGCTAAAATTTACAAAAATATAAATATATTTACGTCTAATTATCCATCAAAATTCGTATAAAACAAAAAATACTATATAAAAATGAAAAATTCCAAATGCGATGATTTTAATACTGAAATATACCATACGTTTTCTGAAATATTGAGCTCTTTCTATCAGCGAGGCGGTACAGATATCGATTTGATAACTAACATTTTATATACTCCTTATAAGTTTCTTGATTGTATGTACAATCATATGAGAAGCAACCCTTCTGCATACAAAGACAATGTAGATTCTTTCGGTTTTTCTGCACTGTATTACTGGAAGCTGAAACCTATAGAGATAAGCAAGAAATCTGCTTTAGAAACATTAGGATTTAAGGAGTTATATCCAAATACTTACAAAATATATCATCTGAAAGATCACTCCTATTACTCTCATAGCATTGACAGAGCAGAAATAGTCTTTGTATTTTTAGGAGATGATGATGATAAAGGAGCTCTAGATACCGATACAGTGCATAAACTTTTTATGAGCGGATTTAATAGACCTCTTGCATAACCTATTTAAAGCTCAAAGTTATAGATACCAGCAAGTAAATTAAACCTTAAACCGAATCGTTTTCTTCTGTTCCTATAACGATCAGCGATAATTTTAAATCGTTTGATCATGCCTATGACGTTTTCATTTAAAACACGTTCACTAGACAATTGACGATTTTTCTTTTTATCTTTCCTGCTTAGTGGTCGCTTTTTTGTCTTTTTCTTTGGTAACTCTGAATTATAATGCAACTTATCAATGCCTTGATAACCAGTATCTGTAAGAACTTTAATCTCAGGGTGGATGTGAACTCCGGATTCTTTAAATAACCTGAAATCATGACGCTTGCCATTAGAAAAATTAGTGCAAATGATTTCTTTTTTCCTTTTATCCACAATAAGCTGAGTTTTTAGAGTATGTCGCCTCTTTTTTCCCGAATAAAAGTGCTTCTGTTTTTTTTAGGTCGTTCTATCGGTGTTTCAGTAGCATCAATTAACACAAGTTCGTATTCAGAATCGCTTTTTAGTAATGCTTTACGTCCAGGTAGTGAAAATCGTTTATCTTTAATTAGAGTATCTTCAATCCAACGTATATTACGATAACAGGCACTTTCACTTATTCCATAACTGCGGGAAATATGAAAATATGTCCTGTATTCACGCAAGTACTCAAGCGTCATGAGTAATCGATCTTCTAAAGCCAATTTATTGGGTTTTCCACCTTGAGACTTTAAAATAGCTTCAGCTTCTTTTAATATACTTAGTATAACTTCAAACGTTCCTCGTTTAATGCCAGTAAGCCTGCGAAACTCTTCTGCGTATTCATCTTTGATGTTTTCAAACTTCATGTTATCCTTGATAAAATCAAGGATTTTAATCAATTTATATGGTTATGCAAGAGGTCTAATGTTATCTCGGTAGATGCAAGGAAGGAAAACATAATGCTATCTGACGTTTTCAATGTGGTTTATAGATATTCTACTAAAGATATCAAGCTATTTTTTATAATAGCTCCTGGCACTTTGATAAACAATATGCATGCAATTTCTATACTGGGGCATAAGGAAGAAATCACACAACCTATAGATAGCATATGGAAGTTATTTCAATATCTTGATGGCAGATTACCAAGTAAATATATCGTAGATCACATAAACACAGCAAGCTTTATAAAGGGGCTATCTTATGCAGCTAGTGGATACAGTGCTGAAATGAGTATCTTTTTAATACAGTCCATGCCATGGATTTTTTTCCCAGCTGGAAAGAAGATGAATGTGCTTTTAGCATCTGCTCACGGGCAAATTGCAGCATCTCATGCAAAATACGCATTACCAGAAGGATCTGAGATATTGATCCTTGGCGAAGATCACTATATAAAAGACAATCAATATATTGTGTATTTGAATCAACAAAATATCATCGACATATTTGATTATATTATGAACAATAAAATACATGACATCAGCATCACAAATCTTACAAAAATATATCTTATTTCAGCTCAAGATTTATATCCTGCCTCTCCTTATTATATGAAAGTGATAAGTCATAAGCTGTGGGGAGAACCAATAACTAAGGAATTCTCATGTATCACAGCATTACATCAGAAAACTGAAGAAATGATCACCATGAGAGAAGAAAAAGATCACAATTACATAAAATTACTTGCTACTGCATGTGAAAATGGTTTCAATCAACCTGAACCAGTATTAGAAGAGATGTGGACAATAGAATATATAAAAACTACTACAACTTATCATTTCATCAAAATGGTGGAAAAAGATGTTGGAGAAGCAAGAGAGGTTGTATATGGCAATATATGGCATTACTGCAGCTATTTTTATACAACACTACATGACTATATACTTGGACATGATATACACTAAAGCATTTAGAAGTGGTATAAATTGGAAAATCAAGTGCGACATATAGCTAAAGCAGTATAAACTGTATTAGTTAGATTGGAAATGAACTTAAATCAAAAAATACTCAAACCAAAGCTAGGTTTACTTAAATTGGCCAAAAGCCTTGGTAGTATATCATCTGCATGTAAGGCCATGGGTTATAGTAGAGGGTCATGTATTCAATATATTGATTGTTGTGTAGTGTAAGGATTTTTCAAAAGATCATTTATGGCAACAGTAGAAGTAAAAATGACAGAATTATCGTAACATTTATTGAACGAGAATATTATGTTTAAAGACTAATCAACGCATTGAATACACGACCGTTTTTTAAAATCCATCTTAAAATATTGGATCATATAACATAATTATTTGATAAGAATTGGTTAAGTGTGAACCGCGCATGATCGCAAATCGAGTTTAGAACACAAATTAAAAAGCATAACTAACTATCAAATTTGTATTGATATTGCATCCCTTTAGTGTAACCTGCTATCTTAGGGTGTGTTTGTGTGGATATGATAGAATTACTATTTAATCTTATTTGTGTTTGATGTGTTTATACACTAAACAACCTTGTTTATGCGTGTCTCTAATTATTGATGCTTTTTGCTAAGCCATAACTTGTAAATTTGCTATTTTTGCCTATGGACAATACGGTTTACAGTACACTTACAAACCAAGTAGGGATATTGAATAATATACAGTTAACAACCAACAATATGGCAAATGCAGGGACTGTTGGCTTTAAGCAAGACAAAATGTTATTCAAGCAATTTTTAACTAACGACGTACTCGATAAAACAACTTTCCCAAATGATGCAAGTACGATTGTACTATTTCAAGAAGGTGTTTTTAAGCCTACAAAGCAGCCATTTGATCTGGCTATAGCTGGCAGAGGTTTCTTTGCTCTGCAAACTCCTGAGGGTGTGCGTTATACAAGAAATGGTAGTTTTACCATAAATTCTGAGGGTACTCTCGTAAATAAAGATGGTCATCCTGTGCTCACTTCTGAGGGTGACACAATAGCTTTTGATGTAACAGATAATCCGCCTTCTATAATGGAAAACGGTAGAGTGATGGCAAATGACCAAGAAAAGGGAAATATAGCTGTAGTAGATTTTCCAGATCTACATTTTGTCAGAAAAAGTGGAAATAATATGTTTTTCTCAGATATGCCTGCTTTTCCTGCAGAAAATTTTAGAGTGATTCAAGGAACATTGGAACAGTCCAACACAGTGCCCGTCACTGAAATGGCAAGAATGCTTGAACTGAATAATCAAATGCAGGCTGCAAATAATATGATTAACAATAACTATAGACTCTCACAAGGAGTTTATAAAGCTATGAGTAAACAAGGAGGTTAAAGCTTATGCCACAAAATTCACCAGTTGCAGCAACAGCATTAATGGCAATTAGTGATGCTATGCGAAATGTTACGAATAACTTAGCAAATTATAACACTACTGCTTATAAGAGCAGTGAGCTTGAATTTGCTGATTTAACCTATCAGAGTTCTCAAAGACTTGGAATTACAGCAACAGATGGCGTACCAAATATGATACAGCTTGGAAGAGGTGTAACAGTTTCTAGCATAACGAAGAATTTTGTTCAGGGTCCACTCAATAAATCAGAGAATCCATATAGCATAGCAATAAATGGTATTGGATTTATTTCAGTGATATTGCCAGATGGAAGAATAGCATATACTAGAAATGGCGCTCTGAGTCGTAATAACTTGGGCCGTATTGTTGCTTGCGATAAGTATGAATTAGAAGCACAGATAGAGGTTCCACTGGAAATTGAAGACTTTACAATTGCACAAGATGGGGAGGTATCGGTCAAATTACCTAATCAGCAAGAACCTCAGCCTATAGGGCGCATCTTACTAACAAGGTTTATCAATCCTGCAGGGCTGGAAGCTATTGGTGATAATCTTTATCTGCCAACTGATGCTTCAGGAGACCCTCAAGAGGGAACTGCAACCCAAGATAATTACGGGGAGATAAGACAATATTTCTTGGAAGGATCAAATGTGAATAGTATAAAAGCTCTTCTTGATATGTTGGATTTACAACAAGTTCACAGTATGGTGCTTAATTGCTTAAATGGGGGTTACCAAGCTGAGAAAGGATTGATAGAGATAAAGGTATAATCCTTCTCTCTTGCATAGAATATGTTTGAATATTTTTATACGATTGCGGTATGAATCTGTTTTGTTTGAATACTCAAAAGAATGAGGAGCAGTTGTGTGGTGATAGTTGTGTTTTATATACTGTGAAGTTCATCACACTACGCGTGTTTTTGCTGTTTTTTTGTTATATTTCTTTTGCATATACTACATGTTTTGGAAGTTCGATTACTGATATAGAATCGCTTCTTGAGATTAAGCTGGAAGAGTCAGGAATTAGAGGACCATTAATAGTAAAGTTTAAAGATATTAGAGCGTTACCGAAAAATGCGGATTTTGAGTTAGTTTCTTTTGACATGAACAGTGGAAAGACTGCAGAAGTAATTTTGGATGTTGGTGGTATGCACTACAAGGTATTTGCAACATTTGAAAACGCAAGACACCTGGTTGTGCCTCTTTCTACTATACACCACGGTGCTATAATTACAGAATCTGATCTGGCGCTTGCTAAGTTTCCAGTGTCACGTTACAGAGGAGAATATGCTTCATCCAAAGATTTGCTACTTGGTAGAAAGACCAAAAAGGTATTAGCAGCAAATAAGCCTATTCGGATGAGTGATGTGAAAAGTATTCCAGTAGTTAAGAGCGGAGAAAATGTGAATATATTATATCACAAGGGAGCTCTTACAATAGAAGCTACTGGCGTGGCGCTTGAGGATGGTGGGAAAAATGAAGTAATAAGAGTAAGGAATGATGATACAAATAAAACATTAAACGGTAGAGTGCTGAAAAGTAAGGTTGTATTGGTGGAATAGATTTTTATATGTTGTGGTTATGAAGCAATTAGTTAAATTGAAAGTTAGGCGCATCGCTTTTGTGAGTGTGATTTTTGTGGCTTCACAGCTTATTGCTGGATGTAGCTCTATGATTGATAAACTAAAGAATGTTGGCAATGCACCTACATTTCATGAAGTCAATGTTAAAGATCAAGAGAAAAACAATAACGCTGCAAAGGCTCAACTTATAGCTCATCCACAAGTTCTAGTAGTAGATTCAGATGTTAGAAGTGTTAATTCTCTTTGGAGACCAGGGTCAAGAACATTTTTTAGAGATCAGCGCGCAAGAGCTGTTGGAGATATTGTAAAGGTTAAAATAAATATTCAAGATAGAGCCAAGCTCGATAACAAAACAGATAAGAGCAGAGCTGCGGATTCTGATATGGGAATTCCAAACTTCTTTGGGCTTGAAAAGAGTATAAATTCGAAAAAACTAATTGGTACCAGCTCTTCAGATACAAGTTCTGGTCACGGTAAGATAGACAGGAAAGAAGACATGACAACTACAATTGCAGCAACTGTTGTACGCATACTACCAAGTGGAAATTTACTTATACAAGGATCTCAAGAGATCCGTGTAAATCTTGAGCTAAGAGAAGTGACTATTAATGGTATAGTACGCCCAGAAGATATTAGTAGTGATAATGCAATAAATCTAGATCAAATTGCAGAAGCAAGGTTATCTTATGGTGGCAGAGGCCAAATTTCGGATTATCAGCAAGACAGATACGGCAAACAGGTGCTTGATATAATATCTCCTTTCTAATTTTATGGCACTGCGCTGGCTTTATTGCAAAAGAAGCGTTGCATAACTCAATTTCTGATGGCGCCCGGTGCGTCGCTTCAATGCTAAAGGTTGCGTTAGTATATTAGAATACATGCCTCCTTTGCGCGTCTCAAAGGCCCCCCATACCATTCACTCCTCACAAATAGGTTCTGCAAGAGGTCTATTATGATATGCAGCGCGATATAACGATCTTATGTAATAAGCTTCATTTTCGGCAACAATTTATTTGCGCAGTAAATCGATTTTTGACTAACAGACTATATATCCACATGCAAGTCCTAAAAGCCAGGAGTTTTACAAGGACTTCGTGCGAATATTCTCAAAGCCGCTCCATGCATATAAGCTTTCTTAGCAATTTTACCATCCTTTAAAGGAAGAATAAATCACAACTTAGCGAAATAATTCATAAATTCTCCATAAAAATCTTAAAATATCTAATTGACTAGAGTAGATCAATTTGTTTATAATATGCATCCCATATAAAATGCCAATCACTTCAATAAAGCGGCAAAAATATGTGGCTTTCTCTTTATTATCAAGAGTTGCCAGCTAAAATAGAGATATTTAAAACTAATACGCGCAACGACCACTACATTCATCGCATATTAATGTATTTTCAGGAATTTACTTATGAAACGCATAGAAGAGACCATAGATTTGAGACAAAGTTATGATGAAATCATGGCTAAAATCAAAAATAATAATTATGTTATATCTCCAGAGCTATTAAATGATGAGCAATTTTTCTTCCATATTTTAAAGCTAGGAGATGCTGAAATTCTAATCACTTTCTTTGATGCTGCTTCGAAAAATGAAGTAAGTATTAAAAAAATTATAGAGAGTCAAGACGGTCATAAAGCATTCGAGTATGCAGCGCAAAATAACGATCACGAGGTGATAAAGTTATTATTAGAATATGCAAAAGAAGAAGTAGTAGACATCATAAGAGTATTTGAGAAGTCACATTACGCAATTTTTCAGCATGCAGCAAAAAATACGAATCATAAGGTAATGCAATTATTACTCGAATACCCAAATCATACCATAGAAAGTATAGAAAAAGTATTTACGAAGAAAAATTATGCAACCTTCATGTCAGCAGCTACAAATACGAACCACGAGGTAATGCAGTCATTACTTGAGCACAAATATTGCACACAAACAAATGTGAAAAATGCACTAAAGTATTTGAATTATCTTGCCTTTTCTCGTGCATCAGAAAATGATAATCATGAAGTGATGAGGCTATTACTTGAGTATAATGACACGCATAATCTGAAAATAGATCTCAGAGAAGCGCTGCTTAAAAAGTATGACTCAGTCCTTCTCAGCACAGTAAAAAATTCCAATCATCATATGCTGGAGTTATTACTCAAGCATTTCAAGAATGCAGGAGTAAGCTTAAAAAATGAGCTTGAGGACAGCGACACAGTCTTACAACAAGTAGCGGCCAATAATGATTCTAAGATGATGAAATTACTACTTGAGCATTTAGATCAAAAAAAGACAGGCATACAAAATATTCTCAATAGACAGAGTGAGCATTTATCATTCTACCCAGCAATGATAGATCAGAGTCCTGATGTACTAAAATTATTGCTTCAAGAGGGATATATTCGAGGAATAAATATCAGAGCAATACTGACAAGCAAAGATAATAATATATTACGACAGGCAGCTCGAAATGAGAATATTAATATGATCAAGTTATTACTTGAGTATCTCAATGATTCTCAAGCAAACACAAACGGAACAAATGCACACGAGGACTATTCCTCAGTCTTCAGATATGCAACAAGAAATAAGAATCCAGAGGTGATTAAGCAATTATTTGATAATAAAACAGCACTTGGAATAAAGACAACACAAGCAGTAAATCATATATATCATCTATCTCTCAGCCTTGCAATAGTACTTGAGAATATTGAGATAGTAAAGTGCTTACTTGATCATGCAAAAAATCTCAACATAGATGTTAGACAATTACTGGAAAGCGAAGATAATACCATTACATCACCGGAAAGCAAACAGCGTGCCATTATTTTACACAATATACTCAAAAGTCCTAACAGTAAAATGTTAGATTTATTGCTAAAAACGCTGGCAGAGCTTGAAAATGGAAATGAAGCAATTAGCACTCTAATACATAAACATCTATCTAAACTTCTATCTTCCTCACACATAAACGAAACGACGATAGTAGAGCTTGAAAATGGCAAGGAAGCAATTAGCACTATAATAGATAAACCTCTATCTTCCTCACACACAAAAGAAAAGCTAGCGCTTGCATTATCATATATCAAAGCAGAGAATAAAGAATCTTTTATAAAATGCAGTACTGATATATTGGAAAGCGATCAGTTTACAGTGCGCGATGAGGTGTTTGTTTCACGCAGCATTCCAATAGGAGATGGCAGCTATATATTTGCAAACAAGGCGCTTGTTACACGCAGCATGAAAATAGAAGATGACTCTGTAAAGAATGCAATTATATAATCAGCATATAAAATTTCTGTTCTGAGACAGGAAGTTGGTGATTCTCTGTTCTCCAAAGAAGGGAATTTTGATAATAAATGGCTAAAAAGTGGCGAGTTGACAAAGCTTAGCTTAGTTACAAGAGATCTGATGAAATATGTGCCAATCAAAGAAAAGAACGATAATTCGCTTGATGGCACCAACAAAGTCACCACGTTTAGTAGTCTGAGCAAAAACCTCAAAGCAACAGTGTTGTCATTCTATGAAGATTTCTCAACAAAAAAACCAGAATCCATAAGTGCGATACTTACAGTCCTGAGACAGCCGCTGCATAAAGCGCTTGAAGAACAGGAAATAAAAGCTGGAACATATAACAAACCACTAGCATTGCTACGTAAAGAAGTTATTATAACAAATACTTCAAATAACCTCGCATCTGAAGAAGTTACAATGCTGAAAATGCATGAAGAGCAAAGCGAGATATATAACGAGCCACTAGCATTGCTACGGAAGCAATTTTATGAGAAAGCTGCTACTAAACAAGACAAAGAACCACCAGCTGCACCTCCAGCTCCAGAACTTAATAAATATCTTCTTAATAAAGAACTCAGCGTAATGGAAGTAAGCAATGGCCTCAAGCCAAAAATAGTTGCTTTATCTGATGCTCATCAAGAGCAAAACATTTCTGCTATAAATTCTGAAGCAGAATTTGCAGAGCAAAATACTGCTTATGTTCCAAGTTCAATACAGAAAGCACTTTATAATGCTTCTATCGGGTTTAAGATGCTGGATTCTGCTGTAGATTCTGCAAGATTTATACATGAACCAACAGCAAATAATGCTACAAAAGTTATAGTTGATTCAGCTCACATTTATAGCATGCTTGCTGGCTTTAATTTATATTCTGCTGTCATCAGCGCAGCTGAAATTATATATTTGGGCAGCATCGGCGAATATGGCAAAGTGCTTCAGAATGCCGTTATAACAACAGCATATATGGCTCTTCCTTATGCTGTAGCCGTATGGAGCGCCGCAACTAGCTCTTGGGTATAGCCTCTTGACTGCAGGCTGCAGCGCATACAATGCACTCTCTAACTCGTATTCACTATACAAAGAATACATGCAAGATGATTGGTCTTTAAAGTCATACGCTGCATACGCAGACCTTGGTTGGTTTTGGCATAATCTTCTAGATCAATCTGACGATGATCTGTATGTTGAACTTGCTGCATATGCAGAGAATGATTGGCAAAATGATTTGTATCAATCTGACAATGATCTGCATGTTGAACTTTAATCAGTTAAAAACATAAGCCAAGTATTTTCTTGGCTTATGCTCTGCTTCACACACTATGGTAAATTAAGTTGTAGTTTGCGTATATATATAGATATGTGCTACACCCAAAGGAAAATGGCATCCTTATGCAGCGAAGATTTTCGGAAAAAAGTAATAACATATGTATGTTTTAGTTCAATTCTTTAATACGCAAACCTCAGCTCAATTTACTATATAGTACACGCACCAAAAGTCTTGGAAGAGGCATAAAATAATGTTTAGAGTATCAAAATAGTGTTTTTAATCCGTAAGAAAATGTTATAATATCCCAAAAAACTTACGGATTTGTATTATATGCCATCAGAAGAAGTGCAAATTAATAATACTCAAAGTAGAATATTTGAGGAGAGATTATCTAATAGTTTGAATCCCAAACACAAGTTATATAAATTAAGATCGATAGTTGATTGGTGTGGTCTTGATGAGCGAATTTTTGGTAAAGTTTCTGTGAAACGATATGGTAGAAGCCGTAAAGACCGTCGTGTTATGCTTGGTTTGTTTATGTTGCAAGCCATTTCAAGTGCCTCTGATTGTTATACTGAGGAGGAGCTTCAGGAAAATTCCTATTGGCAGTATTTTTGTGGATATGACTATTTCAAAAATGACATAATTGTATCTGAAAGTTGCATAAGAAGATTTCGTCAAGCTTTAGGAGAATCTGGGTGTCGTGAGATATTAAAGGAGCTTGTCAGAATAGGCTGTAAGATTGGCACAGTTAAAAAAAAGATTTGGCAGCCGTGATTATTGATACGACAGTTCAGCCAAAGCATATAAAACATCCACATGATTGTCATCTAATGGAAAAGGCGCGTTTTCAGATAGTTGAGCTTTGCAAGGATCAAGGTATATCGCTAAATGATACATATGCAAAGTACTACAAGCGTGGAATAATGAAGGTTTGGAAATATCGTGATGATAGCAAGTCCAAAAAGCGGATTAATCAGATGAAGAAGCTGAAAAGCAGGCTTGGCCGTCTAATAAGATTTTGCCATCGTGGTATTGCAAAACTGTCATTGACTATTTCACCAGAAGCCGCAGCAATTCTAGAAAAAGCTAATATGATCTATAATCAATCTGTACTTTGCAAACGTGCCAAAGAGGATTACAAAAAAGAAAATAAGGTACTATATAGTTTCCATGAACCTGCTGTTGAGTGCATAGGCAAAGGCAAATTGCACAAACCATACGAATTCGGCAACAAGGTTGGTATAGCGGTGAGTGGCAGAGGTAATTTCATAGTTGGAATAAAGTCATTTCATGGAAATCCATACGATGGACATACACTATCTGAGGTGGTTGATGAGGTGAAAAAGGTTGCAGAAGATCCCAAAAAGATATTTGTGGACCTTGGTTACCGAGGTAATAATTTAAAGTCCAAAAGCAAAGTATATACGCCATATACCAAGAAAAGCCTTAGTTTTGCTGATAAAAAGATGATGAAGCGAAGAAGTGCAATTGAGCCTATAATCGGACATTTGAAGCATTTTGGTCGTCTTGGACGTAATTATCTGCGAGGTATAATAGGAGATATAATAAATCCATTCATATCAGCCATAGGCATGAATCTGAAGGCGATAGAGCGCACCTTATCTGGCTAATCACCTGAATTTAAACATATCAAAATCAAATGCTACAAAGTGGCAATAGAGGACGCATGCTTAAAACGCAGCATTTTGAACGCCTTACAGACATTTTTCCCGTTCTGCCATAAAAAATCACAATAAATTGACACAGGTACCATTACATGAGCAGCAAAACACACAATATAAAGTTGTAACAAGGCATTTCAAAAGCTAAAATCCATACTTTTGGCGGATGGACGAGCTAACATACCAAAGAAACTTTCTATATAAAACACATTTCCTCCGTTTGTACTAACAAATATCAGGTTCAAAGGGTTATGATAAAACATTCTCAGCTAAGTAAGCACCCCTAGTGTTATGCTACACATCATTAATAATTTATGTTGTTTTGTCCACAAGATTATATCGTATGACTCTTAAATCATAATCTTGTCATATGTAGAATTCATGACTTAACAGCTTTGATTTATACATAGAGTGTTTTAATTGCATTTAACATAAGTGAATTCTATAAATAAATTTTCTATGGTAAGCTAAAATTAAACATTATAATATAGCTTATAGTTCAATCATAAAACAAATTTTCAAAAATAATGACAACGCTAAAAGAAAATGATATTGCTCCTGATTTTAAATTGGAATCAACTGATTACAAAGAAGTTTCGCTTAGCGATTTTACAGGTAAAAATATTGTATTATATTTTTATCCAAAAGATGCAACACCAGGATGCACAATAGAAGCTAACGATTTTAATAAACATCTTGATGAGTTTCGGAAATTTGATTGTGTAGTACTGGGGGTTTCAAGGGATAATATTGCCAGCCACAAGAAATTCATCGCTGCACAATGCTTAGCATTTCCTTTATTATCCGATCCAGAAGGTGAAGTTTGTAAAAAGTACGGAGTATGGCACATAAAAAATATGTTTGGCAAAAAATATTATGGAATACAGCGAAGCACTTTCTTAATTGGAAAAAATCAAAATATAGTCAAAGCATGGTATAAAGTAAATCCTTTAGGTCATGCCCATATAGTATTACAATCTGTTAAATCGTTAATATAACGTACTGAAAAACTCTGGAGGAATTGAATTTTTTTGGATGTATTTTCTTGAGCTTCAATTAATCACTTAAATAGTCCATCTCTTTTTGTTTTTAGCTCTATATCAAATGTTTTGGCAAAGCTGCCAATAGATGAATAAGATAGAATATATTTATTTATGGCGTTATAGATAATAACAACGTTGTATTTAGCAGAAACAGTCAACAAAACATAATTGAGTGACTTAGATATTTTGTTCAGTACATGAATCATGACAATGTTGCAACCCTTCTTCCGCAAATAAATCTCGATCAAAAGCTGTGTAACTAAATAGTTATATTGTGGTACACATACTCCTTAGGAATGTTAGTATTATCTCATAATTTGTTAAGTTAACCAAAGTTTGACATAAGTAATTTGTGCATTGCATTTAAGATATAGAATTACTCTAGACACTGTCTTCATCAATGCATGCATGAAGATTTTAATAGCATGATTTTTGAGAATGCCAGTTAATTTCTGAATCAAATGTTATATATTTACAAAGGAATTCACGAAGTAATACTTGAAAATCAGGCCAAAGGAGTCTGTGCAAATGGCTTTGCCGGCAGCGCTTATTCTATTCCATGACCAGCTTCAAATACGCTTTGAATGCTTATCTAATAGCTTATAATTTTGTAAAGCGACTTAAAACTAATACTCCTTGACAATTTATATTAAAACAGTGGATAAATAATCCTAAATATTTTATAATCAATCAAAAGCATTACTTAAAGGGGCGCAAACAGGGTTTTGTCGCAATAAATTGATAAAGGTTATAAAGCTTTGGTATTCTGTTTTTTTATGTAGCTAATAGATAAAATTATTCTGCTTTAGATAGACCCGCACTCTTGAGGATGTTGCAACTGCCTATTTATATATCAGTATTTATCAATGCAATTTCCTTACAACGACCTGTGTGAAATGATTTAGTCGTTGCATCATAATTCTTGAAATAAGTAATTTATATTGGTTGTAAGCAACTATACAACATAGAAATTCCGCAGAAAAAATACCAAAATTGCAAAAACCCTTATGGATTTTTAAAAATTACCTCTGTAAAAATGTGCTCCTTGAAACCTTAGGTGCGAAGAAAATTCACAAGGTTTACTTGCTAATGTTGAAGCCTTGAGCTGCAAAAAAAGATCTTTTTACAGGTCAATATTCTGTCTCAATTTAAAAAATTTTTACTTTTGACTGATAGACTACATAAGGCTTTTAAGTTTATATTAAATTTCTAAAAACACTCAAGTCATATAACTAATTATTTATGAAATTTGTGCAAGTTACTAGTGACGACGAAATAAAAAGTGTTGGAAAAATCATATATATAGCCGCATTTACAATGAAATTTTGATAAATCGCATAAACTAAAAGAAAAATACAATATAATTAATTATTAATGCGTTTATAGCTGCCATTAAGGAATAAAAACGCAGTAAGTTGTAGAGCAAATATATAATCTCAATTATAAAAGGGTAATAAATATGTTGTACGAATCATATACGCTTCAAGATAATGATATTTATGGTTTGCAAGGTTATGACGATCAATGCACGCAGGCGAATAATCATTGTGTTGATCAGCACAGTCATGTTGAGACTAATGGCAAACATATAGATGCCGCCGAGATGAAGGTTCATGTGGATGCAGATCTAGAAACCGCGAAAATGGCTGGTGAATTGGCAGTAGATGTTGCTAGGGGCGTTGGAGAGGTTGGCTTAGCAGTTGGTGAATTAGCGGAGGAAGTTGTGGTAGGCACAGTTAAGAGTGTTGGAAAAGTCGCTAGAGGTGTTGGAAAAATGGCTTTAAGCGTTGCTGAACTTCCGCTATGTGTTATTGGCGATATCTTTGATGAGATCTTTGGGTCTTGAAGTTGAACTGCTGTTTGCGCGAAAATGGGATGTACTAAGTACAGTGAGTCTTTATCAAAGATTGTGTAAATTATAGTAGAGCCTATATTTGGAATTAATAAAGAATATAGGTAATTAGAATGAAGACAGAAAAGAATAAGAAAATAAATGAAGCGATAGATTTACTGATAGAAGGAGGAGCGGATTTAAAGACAGTACTGAAGCAGGATGGATTGATTAAGGAATTAACGAAGAGTATTTTGGAGAGAGCCTTGCAGGCAGAAATAGCATATCTAGCTTTAACACTATTCAAAATTTATTTCCAGTAAAAAATCATATGTACATACATTTTTGATAAATAGAAAAGATACTGAGTGTATACTCAATCTGCTGAAAATGGCTGTTGTTTATTATGCTTTTTTGCTGAATTATGCATTTTGCATTGCTGTGCGGTGCTTAGCTTCTTCTTTAGATTACTATCTTATGTGTAGAAATGAATTGCCTATTTTTTCGACAGAAACTATCATATATGCTGTAGTCAAAGTTGCTGACTTCGCTTCAGATGTCTTGTTTGTGACATTTATTAGTTGTCTTACTAATATATCTGATAAATTTAATACAGTTTAGCAGTTCAAATCAATAAATTGGTTATGGTGAGTAACAAGAAAAATAACAATAGCGATACATTCTCCAAGCTTTCAAAAATTGCAGCTTCTGTACTTGAAACGGCGAATGGCGCTAAAAATGATTTAATGAAATATATAAAAGAATATTGCGAGTCATTGATACATGGGATGAATTTCGTTAAACACGAAGAATTTGAAGTTGTGAAGAAGCTTGCTATAGAGAATAAAGCTGCTATAGATGAGCTATTAAACAAATCAAAATCCTCGAAAAAACAGGATGTATCTGGTGCAAAAAAACCAATCAAAGCAAAGTCTAAGAAAACAGAGAAAAATAAGAGCATTGAAGATATTAAGAAATAACTTCAAATAGTTTGCTGGATCTCTCACTTGAGGTCTTAAGTTATTTTTCTTATATGGTATATCCGTATTCAATTGTTAGCTTAAGCTTTAGATCAATACAGATTTTATGCAAGTGTGTCCAAAATATATTGGTTTTTGATTATAATCTCGATATATTGATAACATATTATTATCTGGTAAGAGAAATAGTTAAGAGTATGAGCTTTCTATATTGTCTAGTTTTTGTTATGACTTCTGTTAGTTCTTAAATTTAAACAGATTTATAAAGCAAAAATTGCAAAATTGCTTGGAACGCGGTATACAGTTCTAAACGAGCTCTTTTGTCTGGATCTTTTGACAGTTAAGGTGGCGCATTGGAGTTTGCTTATGATAACTTGTTTGCTTGGTAATGCTAATGACTGAGTTGGTTTTTTGTACATTTTCCTTATTGCTGCTTGTTTCTGCGATCTGTGTTGTCAGTTCTTCAAATCCAGTTTATTCTGCATTAAGTCTTATTTTCTGTTTTTTAAACGCTTCCGCACTTTTTTTACTCATTGGTGCTGAATATATAGCTATGACAATGATAGTCGTTTATGTCGGTGCTGTGATGGTGCTATTTCTTTTTGTAATAATGTTGCTAGACATCAAGAACAAAAAGACAAAGCATGGCGTGAAGCTTTATGTGCCGTTGATACTTTTCTTAAGTTGCATTATTCTAATTGAGTTATTATGGGCATTTGTAGAATCTAGGAGTTATTTTACAAAACTCCCAGGAGTTGTAGAGATTGATACTATAACAAATGCCGAAGCAATAGGAAGGCAGCTATATACCAGATATTTCCTGCCGTTTCAAATGGCTGGCCTTGTGCTACTTGTTGCAATAGTGGGTGCGATAACTATTACAGTTCGTCACAGTAAGAATGCGAAAAAGCAGAGCGTGTATGCACAGATGTTAAGAAATAAAGAAAATAGCGTTGAGCTAGTTGATGCTGAGATTTCTAAAGGTGTTTCTATATGAATTCTATACAAATCATTAATGACGTTTCTTTGATGCACTATATAGTTGTCTCTTCTGCATTGTTTGTCATTGCAGTATGTGGAATCATGATAAATAGAAAAAGTATCATCTCTATTCTCATGTCGATTGAGTTGATGTTGCTTGCTGTCAATATAAATTTTGTTGCATTCTCGGTTTATCTGCAAGACTTGGTTGGTCAAGTATTTGTGATCTTTATTTTGACTGTTGCTGCTGCAGAAGCTGCTATAGGTCTTGCAATTTTGGTTGCATTTTTCAGAAATCTTGGGAATATTGACGTTAATAACATGAATCAAATGCGAGGCTAAGTGCTTGCTATATGAGTATAAATTTTGATTTGCTCGCGATTATGATTGTTGCATTGCCGCTACTTGCTGCGGCTTTTATAGGGCTTTCTACGCGAGCTACCTGTGCAATGATAGCGCAGAGTGTAACTACAGCGTCTGTATTCTTATCAGCAGTACTTTCATATATAATATTTTATAAGGTGTATGATTCAGGTTCTGTAATACATCTAAAGTTATTTACTTGGTTTGACATTGAAGATTTTAAAGCAGATTGGTCTATATACATTGATATGTTAACGGCTGTAATGCTAGTTGTTGTGACTACTGTTTCTGTACTAGTACACGTTTATTCAATAGGATATATGTCAGATGATCCTCATCAACCTAGGTTTATGGCATATCTCTCTTTGTTTACATTTTGCATGCTTATGCTTGTTGTCTCAGACAACTTTATTCAGTTGTTCTTTGGCTGGGAAGGTGTTGGCCTTAGCTCATATTTATTGATAGGTTTTTGGTTTAAGAAGCGTGAAGCAAATGCCGCAGCGATTAAGGCCTTCTTAATAAATAGAGTTGGTGACATTGGTCTTGCTTTAGGTATATTCTTAATATTCTCAAAATTTTATACTTTTGATTATCAGTCTGTTTTTTCAGAGGTTAAGCCACTTGTTGGTGATGTAACGCATTTTTTTGGCATGGAGTGTGATACCATTACACTAATCTGTATATTGTTATTTATAGGCTGTATGGGAAAATCTGCTCAGCTAGGGTTGCATACGTGGCTGCCAGATGCAATGGAAGGGCCAACGCCTGTTTCTGCTCTTATACATGCGGCTACCATGGTAACAGCTGGCGTATTTTTGCTTGCTAGATGTTCACCTATATTCGAATATTCAGAAACAGCTTTGAATGTAGTTGTTTTTGTGGGCGGTATAACGTGTATTTTTGCGGCGACTGTTGCGCTTGTTCAGGATGATATCAAGAAGATAATTGCGTATTCCACATGTAGTCAACTTGGTTACATGTTTTTTGCTTGTGGAGTTTCAGCTTATTCAGCTGGAATTTTCCACCTTTTCACGCATGCATTCTTTAAGGCACTTTTGTTCTTAGGTGCAGGCAGTGTAATACATGCCTTGTCTGGTGCGCAGGACATAAAGAAAATGGGCGGCATTTGGAAAAAGATCCCTGTCACTTATGCTTTCATGTGGATAGGTTCTCTCGCGCTTGCTGGAATTCCACCGTTTGCTGGATTTTATTCTAAAGATGCAATACTGGAAGCTGCTTACATAAGTGACAATCATTTCGGCGGCTTTGCATATCTACTGGGTATTGCAGCAGCAGCATTGACAGCTCTTTATTCTTGGCGGTTGATTATATTGGTATTTCACGGAAAATCTAAGCTCTCAACTAACCAATTTGCTAAGGTACATGAGTCAGGTCCTTATATGCTTATTCCGTTAATCTTTTTGAGTGTTGGTGCGCTGCTGGCTGGTGCAATTGGAGTTTATTGTTTCGATATTTTGAATCCTGAGATGATTTTTTGGGGTAAATCTATCTTTGTATTGCCACAAAATAACGTGTTGCATAAGATCCACTCTATAGAGGGGATGGCTCTATATTATCCTATTTTATTAGCTATTTTAGGCATATTACTTGCTTATGCATTATATATTGCGGCTAAAGGTTTTCTCACTTTTATTTACAATCACACCAAAATCATACATAACTTCTTGCTTAATAAATGGTACTTTGACGAATTATATAATTTGTTATTCGTAAAATCGTCATTTTTGATAGCAAATTTTATTTCGCTTGTGGTTGAAGTGCTGGCTATTGATGCTATTCCAAACAGCGCTGCAAGGTTATCTCGTATGTTTGCAAAGTGTGTGAGTAGCATACAAACCGGCTATTTGTATCATTATGCGGTTGCTATGATACTTGGTGTTGTCGTTGTTATATACTTATATCTACCTTGGTAATTTAATTTTTTAAAATTCATAGAAACGCGGTATGCAGATAGAACAGCTTCCAATCTTATCATTACTATTGATTGTGCCATTGTGTGGCTTTTTGCTGCTACTACTCATCAAAGAATCGAGTGATAATGCTTATATAATTAAGTGCTTCGCATCAGTATTTGCTATTGCAAGCTTCTTGTTATCTGTATATCTTTTACTTGTCTTTGATTACTCAGCGGACTCCATGCAATTTATCGAGAAGTATGAATGGATGCCGTCTTATAATATATACTATCAACTAGGTATTGATGGCGTATCTCTATATTTTATTCCACTCACGACATTTTTGACTTTACTATGCATTGTGATTAGTTGGAATTCTATAAAAAAAGGTGTAAAAAAATACTTTGCTTTATTCTTATTGCTGGAAGCTCTGGTTATAGGTGTTTTTGTTGCTCAAGATCTTATTTTATTCTACTTATTTTTTGAAGCAGTGCTGATTCCTATGTTTTTAATTATAGGAGTTTGGGGAGGAGAGAATAGAGTCTATGCAGCGTATAAATTTTTCTTGTATACGTTTTTTGGCTCTGTTTTAATGCTCATCGGTGTGCTCTACATATATTTCACAACGGAAATTAGCGATATGCAAGAGATTGTGCATATATTGCCACAGTATACTCTTGATACTCAAAAGTGGCTTTGGATAGCATTTTTCATATCGTTTGCAATAAAGATTCCTATGTGGCCTGTTCATACTTGGCTTCCTGATGCGCATGTTCAAGCGCCAACTGCAGGTTCTGTTATGCTAGCTGGGATTTTGCTTAAGATGGGTGGATATGGTTTCTTGAGATTTTCTGTTCCTATGCTTCCGATGGCTTCACAATACTTTGCCGACTTGGTTTTTGTTCTAAGCATCATTGCTGTAATATATACGTCTTTTGTTGCATTGGTACAATCTGACATGAAGAAGTTAATCGCTTATTCTTCAGTTGCGCATATGGGTTATGTTACTGCTGGAATCTTTACTCTGCAGCCTGAAGGAGTATGTGGTGCTGTTTTCCAAATGATTAGCCATGGACTAATTTCTTCAGGTTTATTTGTGTGCGTTGGTGTGCTTTATGAACGTGCTCATACTAAGGAAATTAAGTTTTATAGCGGTTTGGCTGAGAGGATGCCGAGTTTTGCATTGTTTTTAGTGTTATTATCTTTTGCATCGTGTGGTCTTCCTGGCACTTCAGGTTTTATAGGTGAATTTGCGATTCTTGCATCTACATTTGATTATAGTCATATATATGGTGCATTGATGGCTCTTGGTATGGTGCTTGGTGCTGCATATATGTTATGGCTGGTTGCTCGTGTTGTATTTGGTAATTTAAACTCAAATGTGAATGCGATCAAAGATTGTGTATCGCTTGAAAAATTTGTGCTTTCTTCTCTTGCTATTGTTGTTGTGGCTATTGGCATATATCCAAGCATTATAACAAGTGGCATACAACAGTCGACCTGGAAAATCGTTGAGCCATTTGCAGTTTCGATGCAAAATTCAGGGATCTCCGATGAGTTGATTTCTGTGTTGCAGATAAAATCAAATAAAAAGTAAATTATGATTTTGGCTGTTTACATGGGTTTATATGTTATCTGAAGTAATTATTTACTTTGCAATGGTGATATAAAATCACAAAAGAAGTAGTCAGAGATTCGACCGTTATGATTGCTATAAATAAGGCTTTTTCTACCTTGTTTTAAGGAGTAGTATTTTAGAAATACAAATATTTATTAAAAACGATGAGTTATATTTTACGTGATATAGATATATTGATCCCGGAAGCGATTCTAGTACTAGGTACTATCATGACGCTGCTCTACGGAATATTTTGTAGAGGAAGTAATATATCCACGTCTAATTCGCAGAATTCTGCACTCTGTAGCGGATTTTCCAATTTTAGCGAGAGAAATGTTGTATTTTCTAGGCATGTAGGGTATCTCTCTATAGCAATGTTATTTGTGACACTGTTTTTTCTACATTTAATCTCAGGAGTTGAGAAGACAGCATTGGAAAATAGCATAGAAAGCAATTCTTTTGTTGTAAGTGCGAAGTATATTATATTGCTATCTGTGATAGGTAGTATGTTGATAGCTGTTTCTTCCGATAATATAAAGAAAATGCCATTTGAAGTTTTTGTACTGATGTTATTTTCTACTGTTGGAATGATGCTAGTTATTAGCTCTAATGATTTACTTGTGCTTTACCTTGCTCTTGAGCTAATGAGTCTTGCTACTTATGTTATAGTTGCTTACCTACGAGATAGTCCTACAGCTTCTGAGGCTGCGCTCAAATATTTCATATTAGGTGCGCTAGCTTCTGGTATCTATCTATTCGGCTGCTCCATGATATATGGTTTTGCTGGAAGTATCAATTTTGATAGTATAGGAGAATATTATCTAAGTTCTAGCGCGGCAAGTGCAAGTTTAAGCGCACAGGATGGTGCTTTGAGCAGTGTGCCAATTGGTTTTATAGTTGGGATGGTGTTAATATTAGTCGCATTTTGTTTTAAAATGTCGGCTGCTCCTTTTCATATGTGGACACCTGATGTTTACCAAGGTTCTCCTACAATAGTTACGACTTTTATAGCAACTGCTTCTAAAGCAGCCGTTGTGTTATTTTTTATAAAATTGTTGTATGGAGTAATGTTTGACTTGGTTGAAGAGTGGCAGAGAATAGCAATATTTACTTCCATCGCTTCGCTTGCTATAGGATCATTTGGTGCTATTATGCAGCAAAACATAAAAAGGCTTATAGCATATAGCAGCATAGCACACATAGGATTTATTATTCTTGCGATTGCATCAAGCGATTTTGCTGGTATACACAGCGCAGTTACTTACACCATTATATATCTTGTAATGACTGCGACAATCTTTGCAATACTTTTTGCACTGCGTTTTAAAAACGGAGAAGAAAAGGAAAATATCAAACAGCTTGCTGGACTCGGCAAGAATAATCCTGTGCTTGCTTTCTCTATATCTGTTATTATGTTTTCTATGGCTGGGGTACCACCGTTTGCAGGCTTTTTTGCAAAATTCTTTGTTTTGTTGAGTGTTGTGAAGCAGGAACTATATCCAGCTGCTGTGTTTGCTGTTGTTTGTGCAGCCGTTAGTAGTTTTTATTACTTAAGAGTTGTTAAAGTCATGTATTTTGATGACGGTGATTCAGATAATCTGGAGTTAAAGAGTTTGTTGTTAAAATTTATGATTTTGCTTGGCGTATTGTTCAATATGCTTTATATAATGGTTCCTGAGGTTATATCAAAATTCGTAGAAGTAGGCGCTTTGAAGCTTTGGGAATAATTTTTTTTCGTTTTTATATGAATAATATGTTGATTGCAGAGCATTTGAAAAAAATAAAGGAATCTCCGACTTTAGCTGTTGCAGAAAAAGCTGCAAACATGAAGTCTTCAGGACTGCATGTTATAAGCTTGAGTACTGGAGAGCCAGATTTTGATACTCCAGAACATGTAAAAGAGGCTGCAGTTACTGCAATTAGAGCTGGGAAGACAAAGTATACTGCTGTAGATGGCACTGCAGAGTTAAAAAGCGCTATATCGCATAAATTTTCTAAAGAGAATAATATAAGCTATAGTAATAATGAAATTATAGTATGTACTGGTGCTAAGCAGGTTATATATAATGCTTTTGTTGCTACTTTAGATCCAGGTGATGAGGTGATAATTCCAGCACCTTTTTGGGTTTCATATCCAGACATGGTATTGCTTGCTCAAGGTGTGCCTAAGGTTGTGCAGTGTGGCATTGAAAATAATTTTAAATTATTACCATCTCAGCTGGAGAAAGCGATTACTTCTAGAACTAAGTGGTTGTTATTAAACTCTCCAAGTAATCCTGTTGGTTCTGCATATACTGAATCGGAGTTAAGAGATTTGATGGACGTTGTATCTAAACATGAAAATATGAATGTTCTTTCAGATGATATATATGAGCATGTAGTATTTAACAATTTCAAATTCTCAACTCCAGCTGAGGTTGTGCCTCACTTAAAAGATAGAATTCTCACTGTTAACGGTGTTTCTAAGTCTTATGCTATGACTGGTTGGAGGATAGGTTACGGTGCAGGTAATAAGAAGTTAATAAAAGCAATGTCTATGATACAATCGCAGAGCACTTCTAATCCATGCTCTATTAGTCAGGCTGCTGCGGTTGCTGCACTTTTGGGGCCTCAGGATTGCGTTAAGCAAGGAGCTGCTCTTTTTGAAGAGCGCCTTACTTTAGTAAATAAATTATTAAAGGATTTTCCTGCTCTCAGTTATGTTATACCAGATGGAGCATTTTATTTATTTATAAGTTGTACGTTTGCGATTGGGAAAAAATCAAGTAGCGGTAGGAAGATAGCTAATGACATAGATTTTGCTTCTGGACTTCTGGAAGAAGGTCTTGTTGCTGTAGTTCCTGGAAGTGCTTTTGGGATGCCAAGTTACTTTAGAATCTCATTTGCAACAAGTAACGAGAATTTAAGAGTTGCTTGCAGTAGGATTTTAGATTATTGCGCTTCAATTGTTTAGTCCTACTTACATTTTAAGTCATATTGTTTTGCATGAAAATTATTGTAGTGTCGCAGGATTTTTACTGGATTATATAGTAGAAGTGTTGCATAATACGTGCTGCGTCAGTTCCTTATACACATGATTTAATAGCGGTTGCTGGACGACATCTTAGTTCCGCCTATTTTGCGCTTATTTTTGCAGTTTATGTGTAGAATAAATGACAAGTATTTATCAAGCAAGCGTGTGTTTTGCTGATTACATTAATTTATAACAGTTTTGTAGGGGTTTATTTAGATGTCGATAAAAAAAGAAGATAAAGCTTCTTTGATTAAGGAGTATGGGAGTTCTTCCACAGATACTGGGTCGCCTGAGGTTCAATGTGCTGTTTTTACTGCACAAATAAAGGCACTTACTGGGCACTTTAATGCGAATCCTAAGGATTTTCAGGCACGCAGAGGGTTGCTTGTTATTGTAAATAAGCGTAAGAGATTACTTGCATATGTTAAAAGTAAAAATCCAGCAAGACATAAAGCGCTTATAACAAGACTTGGGTTGCGTAAATAAGCTTACTGATCTAGAGGAAAAGGTGCTTGAGTTTGAGTGTAGTATCTCTGCCTTGTGTAGTTGTGCTTTTGTTCAGAGACGTGATAATGATTCTGCAGTTGAGTTGCTTATAGCTTTAATTAGTCGCTTGCGCCATAACTTTCTAAGCATAGGATTGATATTGGCTTGCAAGCAATTATGATGCACTGAAAGTCCAACAGAAAAAGTGGCAAAGTTGTCAAAACCCTTATGGATTTTGTTAAGTAGTATTTGCAAGTATAAGAAATGATATATCCGAAAATTAGTGAATGGCCGCTTCCAAAGCTAATTTTTGTACATTCGACTTTCCGCAAAAATTTATTTGCATAGCAAATCGATTTGTGACGGGCAGACTAATTAAATTTGGTGAAGTTAATAATATCAAGTTGTTACACTCACTAATATATTTTACCTTTGAGATATATTGAAAGAATAGCAAAAATTTCAAGGGATGTAGTGTGCATAATATGTTAATGATTGAGTGACTTTAGAAGAACTAAGTTTTGTTAAGAAGTGAAAAATTGAGTGGAGCACAACTTGTTTAAAGCTTTTGGGATTATAAAAAGTAAAGCATAATAAAATCTTTACTTAAACGTATAAATGATGCTTTCTTTGCACTTTAGTGTAAATCCTGAAGGTTTTTAGTGATATAAGTGTGTGACTGGTCATTATGAGCACTAAATTTTTTAAGGTGCAAGTTGATTATCTCTTTTTTCTGTGAGACTAAACCTGTGGTATGCCTCAAGTAAATGAAGAGTTGATATTGATTATATTATATATGGAGTTAATTTTCGAAAAGAGCTAGGAAGAATGGTGACACATGTGTATACAAGATTACATCAGTAGCATTTTAACAACGCTAATTTTGAAAAGTATGACTAGTATATGACACTGTTGTGCTCGCGTGCAGTGCTTATTATATAAGATTTTTTGCGAGTTGTTTGAATGTTTTTCTATTTTAGCTTCAGTTGGCTGTCTTAGCGTCATAAGTGTAGGAATGCTTAGCTGAAAAGCAGGTATTTTTAACAGATACCTGTGAAAGTATTGTTTACACTTAGATATAAAGCTGATGATTAAAGATGTATTGAATCTTTTTATCTATTTTAAGCTTATATTCTTATCTGTACATTTTGCTTTTTTATATTGCCTTTTTTTCTTCACTGATTAGGCGAGTGATATTATATATAACAACGGTGTTCAACACGTGTTGGCATATATAGTAGTTGATATGTTTTAGAGCTTGTTTAGATGCTTTATTATTTTGACTTGAGTTTTAGAGTATTGTTGCTTTGAAATTATATTATGAAATTCACATAGTATATGATCTATATGCAGAATGCTTATATTCCTCTATATGAGTAGAAGTTTTCGAGAATATTTTTTGAAGATGTATGAGTTGCGATAATGTAAGCTTTTGGCATAATATAATTTATTTATACTAAGGGCTTCATGAGTTGTTCATATATTTTGTAAATAGATATTTGTCTTATACAAAGCGTTTAATAAGTTTAATTAATTGTATTACTTAATGTATATACTAAGACTGATCTTAAAAAAAAATGTAGAACAGGAAATTTAAGCAGCTTTAATATGTTTTATATGTATAAGTGAATCGAATTTCGCGTTCGACAATCTAAAAATAAACTTGTATACTGCTTGCAAATAAAGGTTGGTATTTTGCCAGAGTGGTTATAAATTCTTACTTTGAAAGTTGCTTCAAAAAAGTGTAGATTTTTGACATGGTATGTCAAAATATCGGAGTTTGTTATAGAAGTATGAAACGAGTTTTGTGGAGGTTGTCTTGTATTTGTTGTGCTTTTAACTTTCTAAAAGTGCTAGATCACATAATCTAGCTTGCGCAATATGTGCTAGTGAAATCCGGTGTACTGGTTATGTCTTGTGTTATTGCTGTTTTTGTTTTAAAAAATTTATCTATAAAATTTGGGTTTTGCTGCTTGTTGTATAGAGTGTGTAAGAGTTTTACCCAGATTTAGGTTTAATATTTTTAAGGTGCTGGCTCTGTATGAATATTTTGAATTTTGTGTCCTGCGTATTGCATTTTAAAGGTGCGAAATTTAGTTATGCTTATTGATAGTTCATATCTAGGATGTTTTGATATCGTTTGAGTATGAATTCGAAAATCTTCTAAATCGAAATCGCGTAAGTATAAAAATTACTGCTACTTCGATCTTTGCTGCGTTTTTATTTTATAAGCTAGGTAATAGTGGAAGATTAAACTGAGGTATTCAATTTCATATGCTTGTCATATTTCGAATGCGGTGCATACAGCTAAAATGATTTATTATTATAGAGATTTTGTTATCTCAACAGTGTTATAGAAATAAAACTTTATTTTTTATGTGACACATTAAGCTGTGAGCAATTTTATAAATTGACAACGATAAAAAATCGGCTTATTTGATATAGGCTATATTTTTTGCCTTGTTTTCTTGTAAAATTAACCGATTGCGTCGTATCGTATTAAATATTGAAACATGCTATAGGTGTCAAGTTATTAAGGTTAATTTATAATTTTTTAGATGTATTGGTAAGGATTTAGATGTTCAATATTGTGACAAAAGAGACAATTTGGGGTAATGCGACTTTAAAGTTGGAGACTGGAAAAATAGCAAGGCAGGCTAGTGGTGCTGTGATTGTGCAAATGGGTGACACAATGATTCTGGCAACTGTAGTGGCGGAGAAAACACCAAAGGAAGGGATAGATTTCCTTCCTTTAACTGTAAATTATCAAGAGAAATTTTATGCAGATGGCAGATTTCCTGGTGGTTTTATAAAGAGGGAAGGGAAAAATAGCGAGCGTGAAGTTTTAACATCAAGGCTGATCGATAGATCGCTGCGTCCTCTTTTCCCAAAAAATTATCACAATGAAGTTCAGGTTATTTGTACTGTTCTATCATATGACCCTGAGTATAACCCAGATATTTTATCAGTGATTGGTGCATCAGCTGCTATAGCGATATCAGATATACCTTGCAAAGACGTGATAGCTGCATCAAGAGTTGGATATACGAATGGTGATTATTTCATACAATTTGCTGCGGCACAGAAAAATCGTAAGGAATTAGATCTTGTTGTTGCTGGAACTGATGAAGCTATTTTCATGATTGAGTCAGAAGCTGCAGAATTACCACAAGATAAGATGTTAGGGGCAATAGAGTTTGGGCATAGCGAACTCAAAGTCGTTGTAGATCTTATCAAGGAATTTGCTAAGGAAATAGGTATAAAAAAATCTGAACATATTGAGCAGAATTATTCTAGCATCCTTAAGCAAGTGAAGGGTCTTGTAGGTAAGAAGCTTGCTGAAGCATATTTAATTCCAGAAAAGCAGAGTCGTCGTCAAAAAATTGAAGAACTAAAATCTTATGTTCGCGAAAAATGTGCGGAGCAAGAAGATTTTGCTCCACTGCCATATATGACAGCTTTTGGGTTGTTAGAGCGTGCGATAGTACGTAAAAAAATCTTGGATGATGCTACCCGTATAGATGGAAGAGGACATGGTGAGATACGCGATATCTCAATAGATATTGATATTCTGCCAAGAGCTCATGGCTCTAGTTTGTTTACTAGAGGAGAGACGCAAGCTTTAGCTGTTGTGACGCTTGGTACAGCTGATGATGAGCAGATGACTGATGATTTAACAGGGAATAGATTCGAAAACTTTATGTTGCACTACAATTTCCCTGCCTATTCTGTTGGAGAGGTCGGTGCTTTAAGAGCTCCTGGTAGGAGGGAAATAGGTCATGGTCGTCTGGCGTATAAATCATTTCAATCTGTAATTCCACAAAAAGAAGATTTTGCTTATACAATAAGGCTTGTATCTGAAGTTACAGAATCTAATGGATCTTCGTCAATGGCGACGGTTTGCGCATCATCTCTTGCGATGATGGCTGCTGGAATCCCAGTGAAATTGCCAGTAGCTGGTATCGCAATGGGTCTTGTTAAAGAAGGTGAGAAGTTTGCAATTCTCTCTGACATTATGGGTGATGAAGATTTTTTAGGAGATATGGATTTTAAAGTTGCTGGAACAAAAGATGGTATTACTGCTCTACAAATGGATATTAAAATTTGCGGCATTAATAGAGACATTATGGAAAAAGCAATATCTCAAGCTGTTGTTGGCATTAATCATATACTCTCAAAAATGAGTGAAGTTCTCGAGACAACTAGAGCTACGCTTAGTCCTTCTGCTCCAAGAATTCTTAATATAATGATAGATAAAGAAAAGATTAGAGAGGTGATTGGAGCTGGTGGCAAAGTAATAAGAGAGATTTGCGAAAAAAGTGGTGCGAAGATAGATGTGGCACCTGATGGGACGTTAACTATATTTGGGCCTAATAAAGATTCTATCGAGATTGCTACAAAAATTATTAAAGATATAGTGACATCGCCTGAGGTTGGTGGAATATATGATGGCGCTGTTGTAAAGATTACAAATTTTGGTCTTTTTGTTAGGTTTTTAGGGAATTCTGAAGGTATGGTTCATATTAGTGAGATATGTAATCATTATATTGCTGAAGTTGAGGATGTGCTTCAGGAAGGCGATAAAGTTGTAGTACGCATAGTAGCATTTGAAAAAAATGGAAGGATAAAGCTCACAATGCGTAATTTGAATCAAATTTATCTTGCTCCTGAAGTTGCTGAAAGACTCGCTAGAGAGCCTGATAGTGGTGTTGAAAGTGGCGATGAGGAGGCAGTTGTGATTGAAAAGTTTTCTCAAGGGAATCAAGCTCCTAGTCGTCCTTCTAATAATAAGCCACAGCCGCAAACTAGGCGCCGTAGGTTTTTTTAAAGCTTGTGCACTTTAGGTTCTGTTGTATTAAGTAATTGTTTATAGTCTATCCGTCAAAAATTTATTTGCTATGCAAATCAATTTTTGGTGGACGGACGAAGTAATATGAAAAATGAAGCAAAAAAGGTCTGCGCAAGTGGCTTTGCGAGTAGTGCGTACACATGCGTCTCCTATCCTTCCTAGCTCTTTTTGAAGTCTAACTTTGTATATACGCAAGTTAAATACCAACTCTTCATTTGCCTGCGGTATATAGCTTGATTTTATGATTGTTTAGAAGTGATAGCTTGCTGCGTTCTGGCTAGTGTTGGCAGCGCCTTGCGATCAATCTTATTGTTAGTAAGCACAGGAAGCTCGTCTAACAATATGTAATAGTTTGGAATCATATAATATGGTAGATATTTTGTTAAATGTAATTTGATGTCTTTGATTATAGTTTCTTCCTCTTTTTCGTGTTCTATTTTTTGGTAGCATACTATATATGCTGCCAATTCGTTATACTTATCTCCTGTGTCTGCAAGAACAACAGCTGCATTTTTCACGATTGTACTTAATTTTAATGCATTCTCTATTTCCGCTATATTGACAGCATACCCACAGATCTTAATCTGATCGTCGGATCTTCCAACATATATAATATCACCATTTGAGAGTATCTTTCCTAAATCGCCGGTTTTCAATATTTGATTGAATTCCGTCATTCCTTCTATTGCAAAAGGGTTATCAACAAATTTTTGTTTTGTCAGTTCTGGTAAGTTTAAGTATCCTGCTGCGATGCCGTTGCCGCTTAAACATATTTCTCCTACTTCATGATTTTTTGCTATGTTATTGTCACTATTCAACACATAAACTTTTGTGTCGCTGTTTGATGCAGTATTGGCAAAAGCGATTGTTTTTTCGTTGTTAATTGTTAATTTTTTTGTTATTTGTGTTGCAAATTCTGTCAGTCCATAGTGATTGACGATAACAGAATCAAAGTGAATGAAGAACTTTTCTAGCAAACTATAATGTATTGCTTCTCCAACTATACGCCATAGTTTGATATTTCTGAACCCTGCAATAAATTCCGGTTCATAGCTTAATAAAACTCCTAATAGATTAGGTGTAAAACATAGTCTTTTAACATTACTGTTCTGATTTGCTACAATTGATCTAATGGTAGGTAAATGCCTACAGATATTGCGTGTCATTATAATAATTTTAATTCCGAAAATTAAAGCTCCGATAGTTTCTAAAAGTGATATTGTGCTGATAAAGTGCCTTGCCAGTATTGTTTCATCTTCTATCTTTGGGTATTCTCTGTAATGCCATAAAATTCTGCTTGCTACACTAATATGGCGTACCATCACGCCTTTTGGATCACCTGTAGAACCAGATGTGTAATAGATTGCTAGTATCTGACTATTAATATCGTGTTCTTTTTCATCATAAGTGAAGTATAGATTTTCGCTGCTATACAGCATGAGAGCATTGTGTATTTCATCAAGAAGCACAACTTTTGCTTTCAAGTCATATGTGTGAAAATTTTCGATTAAATGAGATTCTGAAATAATAAGTTTGCAATTAGAATCTTTGACTATGAAACATTGCTTTTTGCTGGATAGCTCTGGGCTAATGATGACATATGTAGCAAGAATCTTAATGGCTGCGAGAATTGCAATGATCAACTCTGGTGAATTATCTAAATATATGCAAACACGGTCATGATACCCTATATGTAATGACTGTAAATGCTGTGCTAGTCTGTTAATCCTGGAGTTAATTTCAAAGTATGTCAGTTGTTGATCTTGATATGTGATAGCAATCTTAGATGGTGAAAGTGTCGCTTGTCTTTCAAAGAGATTGATTAGGTTTTGATTATTTGACATTTAATACCTATAAGACTAGTATTTGTAAGTTTATAAGGCAATTGCGCAATTATTAGTAACTTAATAGAGGGAATTTGGTAATTTCTATAAATAAAGCCAAGAAACCTTTGTAATATATATTGTAAGCGCAAGTAATGATTTGTCTTCATTATGTATATTCGTCATATTGACATGCTACCGCATTCTTCCTAGCTTTTTTAAAATCTAATTTTGTATTGTATGCAATAAATGTACACTCTTAGTAATCAATTAGATAATATATAAAAATACTATGTACATATTAATATTTTATTATAAGATAATTGCTACTTATAATAGAATTAGCGGTCTCATATGGGAAGTCTTAATATTGTAGATGTTTTGATTATATTCACCTATTTTGTGTTATGTGTAGTTTTAGCGTTATATAGATCAAAGAAAATTAAAACAATCACTGAGTATACTATAGGGTCGGGTTATTTTCCAGATACTGTCGTATTGTCTACCATTTTCATGACATTCATTGGGGCGCCACAGGTTGTAGGTGCTGTAGGTAAGGTATATGAGCTTGGTTTATTTTTTGCTATAACTGAATTAACAGCTCCTTTGCTTTGGTTTATTACTTTAATAGTTTTTGCGAAAAATATAAATCGATTTTCTGGTTGTATTTCTATAGGCGATGTTATGGCGCTATTATATGGCAGTATAGGTCGTTGGGTTACTAATATTGCCTCTATATTGATATCTATAGGACTGATATCAGTGCAAGCTCTAGCGCTTGGATATGCTATAGAGTATTTCTTACAAGTACCAAAAGTGCTTGGGATGTGCGTTGGTATGTCCATACTGATTTTTTATTCTACATTTGGTGGTATAAGAGCTGTTGCAATTACTGATGTTTTTCAGTTTGTAATATTGATAATTGCTATACCTATTGCTTGTTCGTTTGCATATCGTGACATAGGCGGTTATAGTGGTATAATGAGGTCTGTTCCGCAAGATCTAGTTGTGTTAGATTTAAACAAAGAAAACATATTTCTATTTTGTAGTCTAATATTCTATGCAATATTGCCAATTAATAGTGGGCCTTACATACAGAGATTTTTAATGGTTTCATCCTCTAAACAATTAACACATGTGATAAAATTCATTCCTGTTATTCACTTTGCGTTCGTTTTTATTATCTGCATGATAGGTTTTATTATTAAAGGTTTAGCGCCAAGTATTGATCCTAACAATGCATTATATTAGGGTCTTTCTCATTGATTGTGTAAATTTTTTAGAGCCATTAAAATCTCCCATCAAATTTGATTATAAAATGAGCCATAGCTTCATTCCAGTTAGAGATAGGCATGGTCCATTTTTTGGTAATATAATCAATCGTTAGGTATAAAGCCTTGAATACCGAATCATCATTTGGGAAAACACGCTTATTTCTTGTAACTTTTCTCAACTGACTATTCAGCGATTCTATAGCATTTGTAGTGTAAATTATCTTACGGATACTCTCTGGATATTGCAAAAATATTACCAGATTCTCCCAATTATTATACCAGGATTTTGATATATGTGGATATCGTTTACTCCATTTCTTATCAAAAGATTCTAGAGCAAGACGCGCTTCATCTTCAGTAGCAGAGCTATAAATAAGCTTTAAATCTGATGCCAATAATTTTCTGTCTTTATATGATACATACTTCAGGCTATTTCTAATTTGATGTACTATACAAAGCTGATGCTCAGTTTTGGGATAACTTGCGCATATAGCTTCAGACATACCAGTCAGGTTATCACTACAGGCAATTAATATATCTTTTAATCCTCGATTCTTCAATTCAGTAAAATTACTAAGCCAGAATTTAGATCCTTCATTCTCACTTATCCATAATCCTAAAATATCTTTCCGGCCCTGTAAATCTATACCCAGCGCAACATATACTGATTTATTAATTATCTGTTTATCTTGCCTTACCTTAACTATTAAACAATCAAAATATACTATAGGATATAATGGTTCAAGAGGTCTACTCTGCCAAATTCTAACCTCATCAATTACATCATCTGTAACCCTACTAATTAAACTCTCGGGTCTTTATCAAAGATTGTGTAAATTATAGTAGAGCCTATATTTGGAATTAATAAAGAATATAGGTAATTAGAATGAAGACAGAAAAGAATAAGAAAATAAATGAAGCGATAGATTTACTGATAGAAGGAGGAGCGGATTTAAAGACAGTACTGAAGCAGGATGGATTGATTAAGGAATTAACGAAGAGTATTTTGGAGAGAGCCTTGCAGGCAGAAATGTCTGAACACTTAGGTTATAACAAATATGATAGGTCTGAAACTGAGAATTGCAGGAATGGTCATTATAATAAGAATTTGATTACTGAGAATGGCAGTATCGAGTTAAATATTCCGCGAGATAGAGAAGGTAAATTTGCACCTGTAATTGTCTCCAAGAATCAAACAAGAATAGATGGTTTAGATCAAAAGATAATATCTCTGTATGCCAAGGGGATGAGTTTGTCTGATATCAAGATCCAATTACAAGAATTATATGGAGCAGAAGTTAGTGAGAGTTTAATTAGTAGGGTTACAGATGATGTAATTGATGAGGTTAGAATTTGGCAGAGTAGACCTCTTGAACCATTATATCCTATAGTATATTTTGATTGTTTAATAGTTAAGGTAAGGCAAGATAAACAGATAATTAATAAATCAGTATATGTTGCGCTGGGTATAGATTTACAGGGCCGGAAAGATATTTTAGGATTATGGATAAGTGAGAATGAAGGATCTAAATTCTGGCTTAGTAATTTTACTGAATTGAAGAATCGAGGATTAAAAGATATATTAATTGCCTGTAGTGATAACCTGACTGGTATGTCTGAAGCTATATGCGCAAGTTATCCCAAAACTGAGCATCAGCTTTGTATAGTACATCAAATTAGAAATAGCCTGAAGTATGTATCATATAAAGACAGAAAATTATTGGCATCAGATTTAAAGCTTATTTATAGCTCTGCTACTGAAGATGAAGCGCATCTTGCCCTAGAATCTTTTGATAAGAAATGGAGTAAACGATATCCACATATAGCAAAATCCTGGTATAATAATTGGGAGAATCTTGTAATATTTCTGCAATATCCAGAGAGTATCCGTAAGATAATTTACACTACAAATGCTATAGAATCGCTGAATAGTCAGTTGAGAAAAGTTACAAGAAATAAGCGTGTTTTCCCAAATGATGATTCGGTATTCAAGGTTTTATACCTAACGATTGATTATATTACCAAAAAATGGACCATGCCTATCTCTAACTGGAATGAAGCTATGGCTCATTTTATAATCAAATTTGATGGGAGATTTTAATGGCTCTAAAAAATTTACACAATCAATGGGATAAACCCAAACTCTCACTAACTTCTGCTCCATATAATTCTTGTAATTGGATCTTGATATCAGACAAACTCATCCCCTTGGCATACAGAGATATTATCTTTTGATCTAAACCATCTATTCTTGTTTGATTCTTGGAGACAATTACAGGTGCAAATTTACCTTCTCTATCTCGCGGAATATTTAACTCGATACTGCCATTCTCAGTAATCAAATTCTTATTATAATGACCATTCCTGCAATTCTCAGTTTCAGACCTATCATATTTGTTATAACCTAAGTGTTCAGACATTTCTGCCTGCAAGGCTCTCTCCAAAATACTCTTCGTTAATTCCTTAATCAATCCATCCTGCTTCAGTACTGTCTTTAAATCCGCTCCTCCTTCTATCAGTAAATCTATCGCTTCATTTATTTTCTTATTCTTTTCTGTCTTCATTCTAATTACCTATATTCTTTATTAATTCCAAATATAGGCTCTACTATAATTTACACAATCTTTGATAAAGACTCGATCTAAATTCTGGCTTAGTAATTTTACTGAATTGAAGAATCGAGGATTAAAAGATATATTAATTGCCTGTAGTGATAACCTGACTGGTATGTCTGAAGCTATATGCGCAAGTTATCCCAAAACTGAGCATCAGCTTTGTATAGTACATCAAATTAGAAATAGCCTGAAGTATGTATCATATAAAGACAGAAAATTATTGGCATCAGATTTAAAGCTTATTTATAGCTCTGCTACTGAAGATGAAGCGCGTCTTGCTCTAGAATCTTTTGATAAGAAATGGAGTAAACGATATCCACATATAGCAAAATCCTGGTATAATAATTGGGAGAATCTGGTAATATTTTTGCAATATCCAGAGAGTATCCGTAAGATAATTTACACTACAAATGCTATAGAATCGCTGAATAGTCAGTTGAGAAAAGTTACAAGAAATAAGCGTGTTTTCCCAAATGATGATTCGGTATTCAAGGCTTTATACCTAACGATTGATTATATTACCAAAAAATGGACCATGCCTATCTCTAAATGGAATGAAGCTATGGCTCATTTTATAATCAAATTTGATGGGAGATTTTAATGGCTCTAAAAAATTTACACAATCAATTGGATAGACCCATTTCTGCGTGCATTGATTAAAATTTATATGATTAATAGCAACAACTTCGAAAACACCGCGACTTTAATATTTGCAAAACAATTTAAAGCTATAAATATATTTCATTAAATCTATTTTAAATTACGCAGCCTATATGCTACCTTCGCTACTTAAAATGTTCAATAGCTTAACATTATCTCAAAGAAAAGCTGTACTTTTACTATCCACTAGCACATTTCTTGAATATTTTGACGTAATGCTATATATACATATGGCGGTCGTATTAAATGAGCTATTTTTCTCATCATCAGGTTTAAAATTTTCCGACGCAATAGGGTACACTGCAACATTCGCTTTAAGACCAATATGGGCTCTTATTATAGGCAGAATAGGAGATACTATAGGAAGAAAATCTACTGTAATCTTTACAGTGTTACTTGCCTCCACATCTTGTATATTAATTGCAGTTCTGCCAACATATTCGCAGATAGGAATCTTCGCTACTATACTCTTCGTCTTTTGTAGAATTACACAGGGACTTGCTGCAATGGGAGAAGTTATAGGAGCAGATATATATCTTATGGAAACAATCAAACCACCAGCTCAATATCCAATTAGCGGTCTAACTACGATTGCTGCCTCACTTGGTGGATTTGCAGCACTTGCTTTTGCTTCATTTGCAGTATCAACAAACTTCAATTGGCGATTTGCATTTATAACAGGAGCAACAGTCACACTGTTAACTGCACTTGCAAGAAAAACGCTACATGAGACACCTGAGTTTTTATACGCTATCTCAAAAGCAAAGACGAAAGCAGTGCACAATACCACTACATCAAACTTTAATTTTAGCAACAAAACTGCTTTAGCTATTTTTGCTATGGATTGCGGATGGCCGCTGGGGTTTTATCTGCTGTATGCATACTGTAACAACATCCTTAAAAGTAAGTTTGGCTATTCAGCAGAACAAATTATTAATCACAACTTAACAATAGGCATAACTCTTCTTTTCAATCACATAGTCATTACATGCCTAAGTTATAAATTTCACCCACTCAAAATGCTAAAATTCAGAATTTTTATATTTTCTGCGCTTGTAATATTCTATCCTTATATAGTTTCTACTGCTAGCAGCGCATCACATATTTTAGCATTGCAAATATTAATTACATTTGTGCCAATAGATTTAGTAACAGCAACACCAATAATACTAAAACATATACCAACATTGAAACGCTTTACCTATAGCGCTTTTTTATACTCTATTTCAAAGGCTGTTATTACAGTAGTAACATCATTTGGTTTTATATATCTCATAGAGAAGTATGGAAAACTCGGCCCCTTATTCTTGATCGTACCAATTGTTATTTCTTGTATAACGGGAGTATTGTATTTTCATAAATTAGAATTTACTAAGTAACAAAACTCTGAATCCAGCAAATAATGACGTATAAAACACATGGTTATGACTTCGTCAGTCCCTTGCACTTCGTTTTAGAATGCAAGGGACTGACTTACTACCTCCTCGCTCAATATATGAAATAACCTTTTCTCTTAGCTCAAGTGAATAATAGCGGCCCATATAACTCAATAACATACTCTTATTTATTTTACAGATAATATCACATTATCTTTTATTAACTGACAGGAGAAATACTATAATCAACGAATTCGTGAGTTGCTATTGTCATCCGGCTCAGGCTCTCCAATCAGTATATTGCGTACAGAACTTCTTCTTACATTTTCAGTCACACTATGACTTTGAGCACTCTGCCGCTCTTGAATATCCTCCACTTCTCTAACTTCTTCTTTAGATTGGCTATATAATCTTACGTGCAATAGCACAGCATCTTTTATATCATTCTCTAATTTTTCTCCAAACTCACGCTCTTTATATCTGTTTGTCATATCGTATTTTTCGTATATTGCTATAATATCACGAGTAATATGTGATATTTTTCCAACCTCATCCGCGAAACTAATATCTTTTGTTAAAAACCCCACTAAACTTTCTTTTCCAAGAAGTTTCAGAACTTCTTGAGTGTTTTTATCTTTACTTATACTTAAGTCATAAAGAATTTTTATAAGATGTCCTCGTATAACATTCTCAAACATAGAAATTTCCTCTAAAGGCTTCTCTCGAGGCAGCAACATTTTTCTTATAACATTTGCTAGAACTTCTATTCCACCCCTTCCTTCTTCATAAGACACGCTATTTCTAACAAATTCTAGATTATCACCTCTAAAATAATCAGCAAAATCATTAGGCATCTTCTTAGGATTTTGTGCCATTATTGCATATCTGATATAATCATGTATATCACTCAAACCTTGTTTATTCTCTAAATCCAAAGAATCTGTCATACCTCTTGCTTTGGCTTTAATGAAGCCTTCAAGCAACTTGCTATATATAGTATTGAACTTTGCACCCTTATACGCTTCTTTTTCAGATGGATTATAGAAGTGATTTAGCTGCTCTGCTATTTTTATTATGGGTCTTTCTCATTGATTGTGTAAATTTTTTAGAGCCATTAAAATCTCCCATCAAATTTGATTATAAAATGAGCCATAGCTTCATTCCAGTTAGAGATAGGCATGGTCCATTTTTTGGTAATATAATCAATCGTTAGGTATAAAACCTTGAATACCGAATCATCATTTGGGAAAACACGCTTATTTCTTGTAACTTTTCTCAACTGACTATTCAGCGATTCTATAGCATTTGTAGTGTAAATTATCTTACGGATACTCTCTGGATATTGCAGAAATATTACAAGATTCTCCCAATTATTATACCAGGATTTTGCTATATGTGGATATCGTTTACTCCATTTCTTATCAAAAGATTCTAGGGCAAGATGCGCTTCATCTTCAGTAGCAGAGCTATAAATAAGCTTTAAATCTGATGCCAATAATTTTCTGTCTTTATATGATACATACTTCAGGCTATTTCTAATTTGATGTACTATACAAAGCTGATGCTCAGTTTTGGGATAACTTGCGCATATAGCTTCAGACATACCAGTCAGGTTATCACTACAGGCAATTAATATATCTTTTAATCCTCGATTCTTCAATTCAGTAAAATTACTAAGCCAGAATTTAGATCCTTCATTCTCACTTATCCATAATCCTAAAATATCTTTCCGGCCCTGTAAATCTATACCCAGCGCAACATATACTGATTTATTAATTATCTGTTTATCTTGCCTTACCTTAACTATTAAACAATCAAAATATACTATAGGATATAATGGTTCAAGAGGTCTACTCTGCCAAATTCTAACCTCATCAATTACATCATCTGTAACCCTACTAATTAAACTCTCACTAACTTCTGCTCCATATAATTCTTGTAATTGGATCTTGATATCAGACAAACTCATCCCCTTGGCATACAGAGATATTATCTTTTGATCTAAACCATCTATTCTTGTTTGATTCTTGGAGACAATTACAGGTGCAAATTTACCTTCTCTATCTCGCGGAATATTTAACTCGATACTGCCATTCTCAGTAATCAAATTCTTATTATAATGACCATTCCTGCAATTCTCAGTTTCAGACCTATCATATTTGTTATAACCTAAGTGTTCAGACATTTCTGCCTGCAAGGCTCTCTCCAAAATACTCTTCGTTAATTCCTTAATCAATCCATCCTGCTTCAGTACTGTCTTTAAATCCGCTCCTCCTTCTATCAGTAAATCTATCGCTTCATTTATTTTCTTATTCTTTTCTGTCTTCATTCTAATTACCTATATTCTTTATTAATTCCAAATATAGGCTCTACTATAATTTACACAATCTTTGATAAAGACTCTCTCTGCCTGCAAGGCTCTCTCCAAAATACTCTTCGTTAATTCCTTAATCAATCCATCCTGCTTCAGTACTGTCTTTAAATCCGCTCCTCCTTCTATCAGTAAGTCTATCGCTTCATTTATTTTCTTATTCTTTTCTGTCTTCATTCTAATTACCTATATTCTTTATTAATTCCAAATATAGGCTCTACTATAATTTACACAATCTTTGATAAAGACTCAGTGAATCATTTCAAAATTCTGCTCATTAAAATCAAAATAGAATATCTGTGCAGCTAGTCCTTGAAAAAATAAGGTACTATTGCGTGGATAAAACTCTTTCAGTGCTTTATTTATCTCCAGCAGATCTTCTCGTGTTAGTGAAATGCCTTTCTCTTTTTCTAATGCTGCGAAAAACCTTTGCTGCACATCCTCATCGCTACATATCGCACGAAAAGCTCTATAAGCAATCATCTCTGCTTTTTGGTCATTAGGAATATTTTTATCTCCCCTCACAATGAACTCAACCTGACTAATAAAAGCTTGCACCTCATTATCTTTGTGCTCCCTCATAAACTTCACAGCATCCTTCAGAATACCATTTGCCCACAATGCTTTACGTATATCCCCTTGAGCCGTTTGCGCTATTTTTATAACTGCAGATTTGAGATCAGGTTTATTCAACGCAAACTTCATTAACCTCTCTACCATCACTAGACGATTTCCATCTCTTTCCATACCATCAGCGACAATTTTAGCAAATTCGTTATATTCCACTCTATTCTGGAGGGCTTTTAGCATGGCATTTGTCAAATCTACAATCGAATCTCTTTGCTGCTTACTTAATCCATTTGTAGTCTTCACAAGGCCTGCCACAAGTTCTTTGTTTGACCCTATAAAGTCTTGAACTTCTCTCTCCGCCACCACTCTTTCTATAACACCAGGCTCACCATTTAGTATCAAATTCTTCAAATCTAAAAGCTTATAATTGCTGAAGCAAATCCATATATACTCTATAAATAGCGCTGCTTTATACAAAGCTGATACAAAAAAATTCGAATCATGACTATAAGCACCGACATAGAACTGCAGAATTCCTTGAAAGCGTTGTTCGTAATTTTTTATGATATATTTAAGCGCTTCGATCCCTTTCTCGATCCTATTTTCCATTTCTTTTTTTCTAGCCATTTCTTTCTCCTCAGCTTTTTTCATCTTTAAAGCCTTGTAGTTATCCCGTTCTTTACTCATATAACGTACCTGTAATCATTTTAAACAAGATCTATGATGTTCATCATATGTTAATATTTTTTTGAAGAAAAGAGGAATTGTTAAAAAAAGATTAAGATTATATTGAGCATAATCATAGGGATATGAACAACATATATATCCTTCTATTAAGAGTTGAACTTTTAATCTATATGAAATAGCCTGATTATATCTAAGCGTAAGAATAAAATGGAGAAGTGAAAATGAAAGGAATATCCAACAACCTAGCTTCGGCTAGCATGGGTGATAATAGGTATAAAACACCACTAGGAAATAAACAAAAAGCTGAATATCCAACAATTCAAGATTGTATAGATTCAATTGCAGAAAATGTTGATTCAAAATTCTTTGACAAGAACAAGATTACGACTACCGTCTTACAAAAGACCAAAAGCACGTATCAGGAGTTAGATAAAAACCAAGAGGACATATCAAAATATAAAGAACAGTTTGATAACTTACAGAAACTCGGCGATAGTACTGCGAGTCTTTATAAAGTAACGCAGCAATTAAGAGAGTCCGCAAACTCAAAAGAGGATAATGTATTTGCATCCAGAACTATATACGGTAAAGATATAGAAAAATATGCAGATATATCTGTACATAGCGCTACAATCCCAGATCTAAAACTTCAAATTAATCAACTAGCCTCTGCACACCAGATAAGCAGCACATCTTCTTTCAGAAACACTAAAACACCCTTAGTCAAAGAAAATAAAGACCCAGGAGATTCAGCGATTTTCACTCCTGGTACATTCAAAATTGGCATACCTAACTTTCCACATCTAAGCGCAACATTCAAAAGCAAAGATACAAATATTACAGATACTTCACTTGCACAACATATCAAAGCTGGAGTGTTTTATATTTATGAAAAAGAATCAGGAAATAACATTGAGATTATTATCAAAGCAGATGACATACTAGAGAAATTGAAGAATAAAATAAATCAATCGCACTCTAATGTTAAAGCGAGTATAATTTCAGAAAATGGAGAATTTAGATTATTAATACAATCTAAACAGCCAGGACCTCTCAATGCATACGAAATCATTGATAAAAAGAATATACTAAACGACCAATTTAAAAGCGAAGATCCTGTAAATGGATACAAAAGCTATGCATTAGTAAAACTAGAAGAAGGTAACAACGTAATAACAATATTGGAAAGTATTAATTACCACAGCAAGGTAACTGGCGTATCTGCAAGCTATATGCGTGTTAACGATGATGAATACAAAATTTTTCTGAAAAATGACTATACAGGCGCAGGAACTATAGTGGATCTTTTGGATGAAAGTGGTTGTCTTGGAGATACATTTTCTAGAAACTTTGAATTCAATGGCAGCATCACCAGCAGTGTTGGGTTTGAGTCAAAAGACTCACCTGTAGTATACGAATATCACCAAAAACCTGATGTATTCACAGCAGGTTACATCACAATAAATGGAGAGAAAATTTTACTAGAAAAAGGTGATACGCTAACTACCGTGCAAGATAAGATAAATAACGTACGCGGATCAACAAACGTGACAGCTGAAATCACTGAAAATCAAGGCGGTGATAATAAGTTCCGAATATCTCTCACATACACCGGAACAGCACCAGAAAAAGTCATAAAGATCAAAGATCATTATATGTCGTTAAACAGCGTGTTTCCGTCAATTGATTCAGCAAGTAGCGCCAAATATATCACAAACGAAGCAACCATAAACCATCCAACAAATGCTATTATAGAACTAAATGGGCAGATCATTCAACGCTCTCATAACACTATCACAGATGTTTTTAGCAGGGGTGCATTAAAAATAAAGTTAAAAAATACCACTGAATCTCCCATTCACGTCCAAATCATTCCAGATCAAGAGAAAATATGGGATGCTACACTAGATTTTGTAACAAAATACAGCACTTTATTGCGTCAAATCTGTAAATACGGATATGATGACTCTCCAAAAGAAGGTCTTGGAGCACTAGCAAGAGACGACATACTTAAACAAATATCAAACAATCTTGCAATATCACAACACACAAGATCAATACTAGATAGCATAGGGATATCTTTTGTAACAGAACCTGAACAAACAAATGACAAAGGTGAATTTGAACCACAATGTCAAGTTCTTGGTATATACAAGGAAATTTTTCAAAAGGCAATAAATGATGATATCACAAAAATAGAAGAACTATTTGCTTTCACACTAAGGTCAACTTCAGAGAATTTTCATACGCCATTGTCATACGAAAGAAAAAATGTAGATTTTGGCAGATTAATAGTTGATTCAATCGACTATGAAGTAGACTTCAACAAATTGGAAGTCATATCGTCACAGAGCAAATTCGTCGCAAGCAAAGATATCGCGGTTGTGAAAAAAGACGGAAACATAATAATTAACAATCGCAATATAAAGCTCTCTGAAGGAGATTCTCTTGCTACACTTGCCGAGAAAATTAACAAAGTGTTTCCCAAAAGTAAAAACCCAATAGGTAAAAATAATGAAGCTCAAGCAGAAATTGAAGCAAAAATTATAGGATCAGATGGTTATAACGCAATTTTACTCGAGCTAAATCAGCACCAAGATCTTGAAATTGTAGACTATGACAACATACTTGGAGACCTTTTTAAAGCTGAGTTACCATCATTTGAAAGCATATTATTCGATGATGAAAACGCAGCAGCAGTTAACAAGCCAGAAGAAAATAACTTAAACCTATTAAAAGAAGGAACATTTAAAATAAACGACCAGCAAATTCAAGTCTCACCAGGTGACACGTGGAAAGATATAGTACAAAAAATAAACGACCTCAATATCGATGGCATAACTGCAGAAATTGTACCAAACGCTCATAGATATCAACTAAAGATCCAGCAACTTGACAATCTTGATACAAAGCTTCGTATACATGATTTTCATGAAGTTACTAAAGGTGTAATCCATGCCGCAAATACAAATCTTAAGACTAAGTTCCCGTCATATGAAAGCAAGTCATTCCATAAGGATGCAATTGCAGTTAACAAGCCAAAAGAAAATTATCCTGATCTATTAAAAGAAGGAACATTTAAAATAAACAACAAGGATATTCGAGTCTCACAAGGTGATACATGGCAAGATATAGCGCAAAAAATAAATAATCTTAATCTCAATGGTATCACTGCCGAAATTATACCAAACACTAATAGATATAAGCTACAAATCAAGCAAGATAATCCTAATACAATGCTCTGGATCCAAGATCATGATAAAATTACTAAAGGTATAATCACTCAAGGTTTTAAGGACCAGTTAACATTATTTGAAAGCATATCATTCTATAAAGATGCAGTTGCAGTTAACAAGCCAGGAGAAAATAATTTAAAGCTATTGAAAGAAGGAATATTTCAAATAAACAACAATGATATTCAAGTCTCACAAGGTGATACATGGCAAAATATAGTGGAAAAAATAAATAACCTTAAGATCGATGGCATCACGATCGAAATTGTACCAGAAACTTCTCAATACAAGCTACAAATACAGAAAGACAAGCCCAATACAAAGCTTGAGATACAAGATAATGATGAAGTGATTAAAGGTGCAATCACTCCAGTAGAAAATATGAACGACGATAAAGCAAAGCTTTTTTTTGACACAACAAGAGTCGCAACAGCAAAAGTAAATACCGCTGCAGATGTAATTCAAAAAAATACTCTTTTTAAAATAACACGCCTACAGTCAAGGCCAGATAAGCAACTAGCTACGATCGACATTTTTAACCCAGCTAACCAACCTCAAAATTACATACAATGCCAAGTCTCTTACATCAATTTTGCCGAGCAATTGCATAGTGCTAACGATGCAAAGTCCTATAGAAAAATAAAAGATCACGCTAATGTAAAGATACAGCAGGGAATTATAGATAAAATCGCAGTAAAAATTAAAGATTATTCCAATTTGCAATTTATAGCAAAAGACAATATAATATCAAATAAAATGCAACAGCTTCAGAAAAAGATCTCCGAATCAGAAACAAAACAACAAAAATTAGAAAAAGAAGCTGATAAAAAATGCAAAGAGGTGATGGTTTATATCAAACAACAAGAAACAACATATGAAATGAATAAGAAGATGAATAAAAAGCTTTGGGGAAATTCCAAAGATGAATTATAAAGCTAAATAGAGGATCAAAACACTGTATTAGGCATTGGTCACAAAGTGCTTATGTGATGACTTTGAGTACATGATTTTTCAGCGTACAAGTTAATTGCCACGCCTAATACTTGTGTATATAATTTATAAAGATAATGAACGAAGTAATACTTAAAAATCAGGCAAAAAAGACTTGCATAAGTAACTTGGTTAACAAGATATAATACGAAATTTGCAGAATTTTATGCACTTAATAAATTTTAACTAAGCACTACATTCCTTATCGCTATAAAAATACAAAGTCATGTAGGAGAAATCAGATGCAACATGAATATGATCATCATGCTCTTTATTTACTAAATGATATAAGACATACAAATAATGAGCAGACTAACAAAATAAAACATGACAATAGCAACTTAACAAACCAATACCTTTCATTCGGTGCAAGTAAAGAAGAGGCATTAGATTTCTATATACAAGCTTTCGAATATATAATCAGAAGAATAAAACGCGCAGAAGAATCACTAGCCAAATCCATCAGTGGCGTTGTCTCTGGATTAGAACAAACAATAGAATTTACGACGCACCTAACGGAGTTGAATAAGGTACTAAATCTTTTGATACTTGAACTTGAAAAGATAGAATCAGAGAAGAGCCGTGCGGCATTACAACAATTCTATCGCTGGTTTTGGGCAATAAGACATCTATCAAGCGTCTTTTTAATAGATAAAGATATAAAATGCAAAGAAAAAATAGAATCAATAGCAAAAGCCGCTCTGCTCGCCCTAACTCAACACAAAAACGCCAATTTACCCAAAATCAAGGAGCAAATTCTCAACTTCGATAATATAATGGCATAAGTATCGAAATCTTAAAAAAAATACCGAAGTAATAAAATAGAAATAATAGTGAATAGCACGAAATTCTGCTATATTTCTTGCTTATGCATCTGCACGTATACATCAACTCAAGCAGAATATTAAAGCTTATGTTGATTTAATTTCATTTTCAATTCACAATCTCTACTTAGAGTGGAGATTCTCTCGGAAGCGGATAATCTCAAGTAAAGGTTTTGATGTATATAATGAAACGCAGCATTATTTCTTTGGAGAGTTTATGGAAGATTTATTGCAAAAGCAATATATGAAATTGCGTAAGCAACGGCGAGTTGCTGCAAAAGCTTACTTTGCTGAGCAGTTTACAAATCAAGATATACCAACTAGCAAAGTTGTGGACCAGATAGCTGATTTCATAATCAACATCAATCAACCGATGAAAGCAATCAATAATCATTTTATCGATGCATATTCTGCTCAAAAACATGGAGATCAATCTCCAAATTATTACGCAATAGTTTTTAAAGATCTCAATGTACCAATTCGTATCGCTGAAATTTTTCTATTAAAGCAACACAAGATTCCTAACCTTCTATTACCAGAAGCAATTGGGCTTACAGAAATTAGTACAGATAAAGCAAAAAAACTTGTCGTCATATTTCGAGTTCCATCTGGAACACCACTAAGCAAATTATTAAAAACTGGCACTATCTTTAGTGATAATTTCATTATTAATAAGATTGCTAAGGAAACATCAGTAACACTATCTGAACTACACAAGCTTGGGATAATGCATGGCAACATTAATATCAACAATATTCTTGTTGATGAAAACCAAAACATTACAATTTCAGAGTGTATATCTTCTATATGTGGCTTCTATCAAGAAGCATTTTATGAGACACCTAGTAGAGCAATATGCAATAAAAGTGCAAAAAGCTTAGACGATTTCCAAGCGGACTACTATGCACTAGGCATGACAATCTTTGCAACATATGCAAAGGAGATAAACTCTTCATATGAATCAAGTTATATAATACAATCCAAGCTACACGGCGGAACGTATAATTTCCTAAATCAACTTTGCATAATTACAGGCAAACTAAGCTATCTAATACAAGGGCTTGTGCATGACGAACCTATGCTACGCTGGCAATATGAACAACTAAAAGAGGCAATAGATTCGAAGCAGTATGATATAGAAAGGCTAAATGATGGGCTATTATTCCAAAAACCAATCAAATTTAATGAAGAAGAATATTACTCAAGAGCATCTCTAGCATTTGCTATGTATCAGAACTGGAATGCAGCACTTAAATTAATAAAGAGTGGTCAGATAAACGAGTGGTTATTGTCAAATGGTGTAGATATATCAAACCTATTTGCAGTGATTGATAATGCAAGAATACAACATTCAACTCTTAACGAAGATTGCTGTTTTCCATATAATCTCAAGCTTACGCTTGTGCTTTGTATATTAGATCCAACTGGACCAATAAGGCTTAAAGAACTTGCATTCTACTTGCGTGAGATGCCAAACCTTATAGCAATATCGTACAACAGTGATCAAAGATATATGAAGATATTGTATTGCATAATGCTTACAGATTTCTTTAAAGTTCTTGATGTGATATATAGTGTGCCAGGAAGCATATATACATCTACAGACTTTGATTCAATAAGCAACTGGACACAATATTTATTAATGGATACGATTGGCTTTGGCCATACTAGGTGCTTATATGAAATGAGTCCTTACATGCCATGCAAATTCTTTTTAGATCGTGGAGATGTAATATGGAACGTAGCATCTTTAATGAATAAATTTGAAAATTCAAATATTAGTATATCAAAAGCATCAGTAAATGAGGATGTTATAGCATTTATGAGTGCAAAACTAGGAATTAAAAAAAAGATATCTTTCGAAGAATTCAGTGACTTTCCAATTTTAAGTTCAAGTAGTGAAGTAATGTTTCTTGCACTCTGTGCAAAAGCCCAAAAGAAGCATGATATAAAAAAATTGCCAATGCTTTGTCAACAATTTGCAATGTATATACAAGATATTACACCCAACCTACTTAAAGGCTCAACAGCACAATATAAATTATCTAACGCCGTAAAAAATAGTAGCAAGTATGGCATATGTGAATACTTACTACGTATTATAACCAGAACACAATATTTTAAGAAAGATGCTAGAGAATATCGCAATGCCTTATCGAATTATGAGCAGTTGAAGAGTAAATATGAAGCATATAAAGCGCAACATCAAAATAACTCTGGAGCATATTTGTATGGCATAGATATAGTAATGCGAATTGGTTACATAGCTTTCATAATCTCATTACTTATGGTAATTTTGGAAGCAATGAAACTATAAAATACTTGTTCTACTTTTTAAGGATTACAACAGGTATGTCTCTTAGCAAGTATGTACGTCAAAAATCTATTTGCCAGTCCATCCGCCAAAAGTATGCTGTAGCTTTTGAAATGCCTTGGTATAACTTTATATTGTGTGTTTTGTTGCTCAGCTGATGGTATCTGTGTCAATTTATTGTGATTTTTATGGCAGAATGTAAAAAATGTCTGTAAGGATGTGCCGCAAACACTGCTTTCACAAAATCCGTAAGTTTTTGCGCTTATTATAACATTTTCTTACGGATTTAAACACTATTTTGAAACTCTAACCAGCATTTACACCACTTCTGAGACTTTCTGGTGCACGTACTAGTTACAAAAATTGTAGAATTAATTATAAATTTTATATTTAGACGGATAGACTACTTCAATTCAAAAATGCACCATAAAGATTCTCTTTTCTAATCCATCCTCTATAGATTCTTTCTACTTCGATATAACACCATTCATCTTGACACTTTTTTAGCATAGCAACCACTCCAAATTCAACACGTACTACAGGGTATGAATCTTCATTCGGAAAATTAAATATAATCGCTTCATTTTTTGGAACACTATATGGCAATATTTTCTTGATATCATTACCTTTTATAACCACATTAGACCGACCAGATATCAAGCTTTTGTGCACCCAACCTTCAACATCATTCAAATCTCTCAGCAATCTCCAATGCTCAAATTCAGCAACGACCTTCATTGGATATCCAGTACATCTATAGATATAACGTATTGGATATTGCATCCCAGGACCTGCCCTAAGATTTATCTCATTTGATTTAAGCGAAACATATCTTGGAATAGGCAGGCCTGTAACTTGACCTGTTTTTACACCAAGATCTACAGCACAGAATGCAACGCTATGAGTGTGACAAATAAGTGCATATGTAAAAATATAAAATAACAGTACTTGAAGGTTTATTAGTTTTATCGATAAAGACCTATGCATAATTGTTAGTCCATCCGTTAAATTAACAAATTTTATTTGAGTGCATTAATCAAAATCACATTAAGCTATATCTTCCATACCATGCAAGCAAAGAGCTCAAGGCAAAATAGAGGAGCAAATGCAAAGCCTTTTGAGAGAGCATAGCACTCTAAAGCGATGTCTTTTTAGAATTTGTTCAGAGCATGGCAAGCCCAAAGATTGAGTTATTTCAACCCATAATTACGCAGAGGTCTCTGATAATACAGCGTAAAAATTTATACTATTTCTTCATATAGAGCAAAATGATTAGTGTATAAAATATACAGCACTAATTTCCAATTATAATCGAGCATAATCATAGGAGTGGATTGATACCTCAACTCTTTCTTTCATCTTATAAATGAAGAACTGATACTAATTTCCTATAGCGCAATTTTAAGACAATCTTCTATAGCTCTATAGGAATAAGCTAACTCATCTTGTGAAATACAATACGGCGGCAATAAATAAATCGTACTGCCAAGAGGACGTATAAAAACCCCCATATCCAAAAGCTTTAACGATACATCTTTGATATTATATGACTTATCATCTAAATCAAAAGCAGCTATTGTTCCAAAACACCTAGGGCGCATGATAACACTTGAAAAAATAGAATACAACTTCTCAAGACTTGCCTTTTGTATTGATACTATTTTGTTAACACTTTTTACCGTTTCATCTCTAGATAATAGACAGGCAGAGGCTATTGCTGCTGCACATGCTATTGGATTTGCAGTATAAGAATGCCCATGCGCAAGTGCTTTATCAAAACCATCTCCAAGAAATGCATCATAAATTCTCTTTGTGGTAACAGTCAGGGCAAGCGGCAAGAAACCACCTGTTAACCCTTTAGAAAGACATATAATGTCAGGCACCACACCAACATGCTCTAAAGCAAACATTTTACCAGTCCTATAAAAACCAGTCATTACCTCATCAAATATCAGTAAAATACCGTAGCTTCTAAGAAGCTCACAAACTTTTTGAACAAAAGATGGCCTAGCATACCTCATGCCACTTGCACCTTGAATTATAGGCTCCATAATGAAGGCAGCAACCTGGTTCCCATAACTTTCAAGACATTCTTCTAGCACTCTCAATGCATTTTGTTCTTTTTCTTCCACTTCATTATCATTGTCCCAAGTATTTGGGAATGGAATTGCAACACTTTTAAAAAATAACTCTTTAAAAACGCCATGAAATTTAGGAATTGCTGAGACGCTCATAGCACCAAATGTGTCACCATGATATGCACCTTCAAAACAAAAAAATATGGTGCGATTACGCTCTCCTCCATTAAACCAAAACTGATACGCCATTTTTAGAGCGACTTCAACTGATGTTGAGCCATTGTCAGAAAAGAAGAACTTCACGAGAGATTCTGGCAGGAATTTATTCAGCTCTGTGCAAAGTTCCACTGCAGGAGTATGTGTAAAACCAGCGAATATAACATGCTCTAACTTTTTTGCTTGCTTATAGATTGCATCTGCAATCTCAAGATTCGCATGTCCATGCAAATTAACCCACCAACTGGATATCATATCAAGATAGCTCTTTCCACTAGCATCAAAGATTTTTGTCCCCTCTCCTCTCTCTATGTGTATTTGCTTGCCTTTAGTTTTTTCCTGCGTAAATGGATGCCATAAAAGGTCGCCTTGCATCAAACCTCCAGCCTACTGAAAATCACCGAGGGTTTTTGTATATTGATACCAGAAACACCTTGTAACCTAACCTTCATCTCATGTATTTTTTCAAATTGCTGCTCTTCAGTGATATTAAATATCCCTAAAATTTTCGCCGCAGAACCTGGGACTACAGGTTGCAGCAGTATACCTATCACTCTTATACACTCAGACAAAGTGACTAGCACTGCGTTCATACGGTCTATATCCTCTTTTCGCAATCTCCAAGGCGCATTCTTCTCCATATATATATTGCATGCGCTTCCAAGCTCGATTATAATGGCAAGCGCTGCACTAATTTCCTGCTTATCTACGTGCAATCTCACTTTATCAATGGCAGAGTATGCAAGAGACATTATCACTTCATCTTCTTGACTAATTACTACCTTCTCTGGAATGACTCCATCAAGATTGTTATATATAAAAGTCATTACACGATGAACTAAATTTCCTATATTATTCGCAAGCTCGCTATTTACTCTTTGTACAAATAACTGATGCGAGTAATTACCGTCGCTGCCAAAATTTATCTCTCTCATCAAAAAATATCTTATATAGTCAAGACCATATTGATCAACCAGCGCAACCGGATCTATTACATTACCAAGTGACTTTGAAATTTTTTGCCCTTCATTTGTCCACCAACCATGTGCAAATATCCGCTTTGGAAGTGGCATTGAGAGAGCCATTAAAAAAGCAGGCCAATAGACTGCATGAAATCTCAGTATATCTTTACCAACTACATGTAAATCACAAGGCCATAAGGAAGACTGACCACTTGCAACAGCAGAGATATAGTTGAATAAAGCATCTAGCCAAACGTATATTACATGGCGCTCATCACCTGGCACCGGAATTCCCCAAGAAAAGCTGGTTCTAGAAACAGATAAATCAACAAGACCACTTTTGACAAATGAGATCACCTCATTGCGCCTTGATTCAGGTCCAATGAACTCCGGATGTTGCTCATAAAAATCTAATAACTTATCTTGCCATGCTGATAGTCTAAAAAAATAACTATCTTCTTCTACCCATTCAACAGGAGCACCAGTTGGAGCTTTTCCATCTTGAATTTCATCTTCCGAATAAAAAGCTTCATCACGTGTTGCATACCAGCCACTATATTTCCCCATGTAAACATCACCGCTTGCAACCAATTGTTTCCAAATATCTTGAACGTAGCGAACATGCCTCTCCTCTGTCGTACGTATAAAATCTGAATTGGAAAAATTCATTTTAGAACAAAGCTCTTTAAAAGGAATATACATTTTATCCACAAATTCCTTTGGCTCTATACCCTTTGCAACCGCAGTCTTCTCAATTTTCTGCCCATGCTCATCTGTTCCAGTGAGAAAAAAAGCATCATCTCCATCTAAACGCTTAAACCTTGCTATAAAATCGCACGCAAGACTCGTATAAGCATGCCCTATATGTGGAACATCGTTAACATAATATATTGGAGTCGTTATATAGAATTTGGATGACATGTATAACACTACCTCGCAAGCGCATTATTTATTAATTCTATTGTAGCTTTTGTGCCATAAAGCGCTATAAATGGACCAATTCTTGGACCGTCACTTGCACCTAGCAACATTCCATAAAGTGCGGAGAACCATTCCTTCATATCAAACCCATTTTCCTTTCCTATACGATAAATATGATTCTGAATCGTATCACCATCACTTTTATCATCGATTTGAGATAGTGCGACAGCAAGAGCACTCAGCGCCACTCTCTCATTTTCACTTGGGATTTTAAATGATTTTCTAGATTTGATATGATCTTCGTAATAATTTATTGCACCCTCAACCATCTTCAAAATCATCAGATATTCATCAGACAACTTGTCAATATCACAACCAGGATATAATTTCTCAACATAGCCAAGTATCGCCTCTTTGCTGTTTGTATTACAAGCACTAACAAGATTCAATATTAGTGAATAACTGATTTTCACTTCAATAAGCGGAGGATTTCCACTATGTATATGATAGACTGGATTCTCTATTTTTTTGCTCAAATCTTGTTCTTGATGATATTTATTAAGATATATTAGATATTCATCTACATGTTTTGGTATGACATTAAAATATAACTTCTTCGCTTTTTGTGGTGACATATACATGAATAGAGCAAGACTTTCTTGCGGCGCATATCTAAGCCACGTATCTATTGTGAGTCCGTTACCCTTGGACTTAGAGATCTTTTGCCCCTGCTCATCTAAAAATAGTTCATAAAACATCTGGTAAGGTGGTTTTCCACCAAGCACAGCACAAATTTTGCTGTATATAGGTCCATTCACCAGATGATCTTTACCATACATCTCAAAATCCACATCGAAAGATGCCCACCGCATTCCAAAATCTGGCTTCCATTGAAGCTTACAATGCCCATCTGTAACAGGGTTTACACAAGTTTCACCATCCAAATTTTTATATGTCACCGTACCAGCTTTTACATCACGGCTAGTAATAGGCACCTGAAGTACCTTACCTGTTTTTTGGCAAACTGGTAAAAATGGACTATATGTACTTTGCCTTTCAGCACCCAAAGTTGGAAGCATGATATCCATAATCTCATCATAACATTCCAAAGCCTTCAATAGCATCTTATTAAAAACGCCAGTCTTATAACATTCTGTTGCACTAAAAAACTCATATTCAAAACCAAAATGGTCTAAGAAACTCCTGAGTCTTGCATTCATATTATGACCAAAGCTACTTGCAACACCAAATGGATCTGGAATACTTGTAAGCGGCAAATCCATGTATTTCTTATATTCTCCAGGGTTTGGAATGGTATCTGGAATCTTCCTCATGCCATCCATATCATCAGAAACGCAAAAAAGCCTTGTCGGCATACCCGAGATAAGTTCAAATGCCTTTCTAACAATTGTTGTTCTTACAACCTCACCAAAAGTTCCAATATGCGGAATGCCAGATGGACCATAACCAGTTTCAAATAATACGTAGCCCTTTTCTGGTAATTTATAATCAATCCTCTTTAAAATTCCCTCTGCACACACAAAAGGCCAAGCTTTTGATTTTAAAGCCACATCAATAATCTCACGGATATTTTCATTTAACATATCAGGGGACACTTCTTAAGCATTAAGTTTGAACTATCTTTCGTGCAACTTTACTTTGATAACACTAATTTGTAAATGCGCTATTTTCTTTTGATTATTTATGACACTGTCAACAAAATGCAATACTCATCATACTTTTCAAAATTTGTACCTTTAAAAAAAGACTCCTTATGCAACATAAGTTGCCAATTCAAACCTTTCTCAAAATAAATTAAGCGTTTCTCTTCTCATACATTGCATGAAAACAGAATGGGTATATTATAATACAATATTAGCTTCTATCATACATTGATGTCACATACCAATCCAAGCTTCTACATCTCTCAAGCTAAATACTCCTTAACATTTTGAATCACTTAGATTATTAATTGTGTACTTAAAAAGCAATCTGAGCTAATTTACCCGCAAACTGATTGCCATTTTTAAAAATCAGTTAATAGCGCAGGAATCAATATTATAACTAAAGCAGTAAAAATGAGCGTGATAAACGAGTAGTTTGAAATAAATTTTTATTTGTTTAGAGTCTGGAACATAATATATTTCAGACGATAAACTGATTTAAAATTTATCAAAAAGACAAAGTGCAACATTCCTATTTTATACTGCTTTAACTATATATAAATATACCGAGACTTTCTTAGTAATGTCCAAAAACATGCATAGATGTTGTAGAAAAGTTGATTGATGACAAGCATGAGTTATCTTCTCTAATATGTTATAAGTTATTTGTACTAAATGTTCTTTAAATTCTTACCTTTGTCATATTTTCTATGTCCAACAACAAATCAAAGTTATTAGATTTGATTTCAAAGCCATCTGACTTTAGAGACTTTGATAACGAAACTCTTACTTTACTTGCAGATGAAGTTAGAGAAGAAATACTAAACATTGTATCAAAAATAGGCGGACATCTTGGTGCAAGCCTTGGCGTTGTTGAGTTGACTATTGCACTGCACTATGTATTCAATACTCCTGAAGATCTTTTGATATGGGATATAGGGCATCAAGCATATACTCATAAAATACTCACAGGACGCAGGCACTTGATGAACACAATTAGAAAATCTGGTGGACTTTCCGGCTTTTTAAAACGCAGTGAAAGCATTTATGATGTCTTTGGTGCAGGTCATAGTTCCACATCCATTTCTGCAGCAATTGGCTTTGCAGCTGCTAGAGACTTCAACAATGAAAATCATGAAGTGATAGCAGTAATCGGTGACGGTGCTATGAGCGCAGGTATGGCATATGAAGCTATGAACAACGCAGCTAGCATGAAAAATCGTATTATAGTTGTTCTAAATGATAATAAGATGTCTATAGCACCAGCCGTTGGAGCAATGAGTAAATATCTAACGAATCTAATATCTTCAAAGCCATATTCAAATGTAAGAAATTTTGCAAAAAATGTATTGCAATACTTTCCAGCAAAAATGGAAGAATTCGCCAAAAAAGCAGAAAGATATGCGAAAGACTTCGCAACAGGTGGAAATTTTTTCTCAGAAATGGGTTTTTATTATATAGGCCCAGTGGATGGACATGATATGTCTCAGCTTGTTGAAGTGTTCAACAATATCAAAAATAACAAAAATATTACCTCACCGATTTTAGTGCATGTAATGACAGAAAAGGGCAAGGGATTTAACTCACCAGATTCATCTTTGGAAAGCTATCATGCAGTAAAACCATTTGATATAACAACTAAAGCCCAGAAAAAAGCAGAAATTTCTAAATATACATATACTGATGTTTTTGCAAATACACTTATAGAACTTGCAGCGCATGACGAAAAAATCATTGGCATCACAGCTGCCATGCCTTCCGGCACTGGAATGGATAAATTTTTAGCAAAATATCCAACAAGAATGTTTGATGTTGGCATTGCAGAACAACATGCTGTCACATTTGCATCAGGACTTGCAGCGGCTGGGTTCAAACCATTTGTCGCAATATATTCAACATTTTTGCAACGCGCTTATGACCAAATTGTTCATGATGTGGCAATACAGAACCTTCCAGTAAGGTTTGCTATAGATAGAGCCGGTCTTGTCGGTCCTGATGGCCCAACTCACGCAGGAGCATTTGATATAGCATGCCTAATAAATTTGCCAAATTTTGTAATTATGGCTCCAAGTAATGAAGATGAACTTGCAAGTATGATTCAAACTGCAGCATCTATTTCTGACAGACCTTCGGCTATACGTTACCCACGCGCTGAGATTTTAGGCGATAAATTACCAAATGATTACAAACCACTTGCAATTGGGAAAAGCAAAATCGTTATTGAAGGCGAAAAAGTTGCAGTTGTTTCACTTGGAACAAGATTACAAGAAGTTTTAGCTGCAGCAAAAATTATTAAAGAAGAATTTGGAATCCAAATCACAGTTGTTGATGCAAGGTTCGCAAAGCCTCTTGACATTGAGTTATTAAAAGAGCTTGTGATAACGCATGAAGTCCTACTTACAATAGAGGAAAGCACTTCAGGAGGATTTGGAGCATATTTATTCCATCACTTATTGGAACATGCATATGAGAAGAAGATCTCATACACTGCTAAATTTCATAGTATGTGCTTCCCGGACAGATTTTTGGAACAAGCAGATGTAGCTTCAATGTATAGAGAAGCTGGTCTTGATTTCGTATCAATATCGAACAGAATTAGAGATTTAATAAAACATTAATTTACTTCAACAATGCGAGTTATATTTCTTTTGTTATCATTAGTATTTGCAAGTTGTACTCACAACTTAAATAGGTTCGATTCTTTTCCAGCTATAAATATTGGCACAGTTGAATGCTTAAATGATAAAAAATTTGTTTGCATGAAATCTGCTAGAGAACTACGCAGCATTTTTGATCACTACAGCGATATTCAAGATAAAACATTTGGCAATTATGATGTTTCTATTACTATACAAATTAAACCAATGCCTCTCGTGACAAATAGTGATGATGTGACGATCAGAACAAAAATTCTCCTGATAATGAAGTATCAACTAACAGATATCAATGAAAATAAAAAAATTTGCGCAGGAACGCTAAAAAATAGGGGAAGTTTAGATGTTGCAAACTCACCATACACAAACCTTATATCGCAAGAATTTTTAACAGAGAGAATAATAAAGGAAGCAGGTGGTATGCTACGTGCTAGAATACTAAGATGCCTTATTGATTCTGATATCATAAAACCAAAGTGAAAATTAATAAGCTCTAGGTGTTAAAATGAGTAGCTCTATCAATTCTCTACACTTGATAAATTTTCGTAATCATCATAACTTTCAACTATCAAGCAGCGCAAGGTTGTTAATTCTTGAAGGACAAAATGGAGTGGGAAAAACAAGTGTCCTTGAAGCAATCTCTCTATTTTCACCAGGAAGAGGAATAAGGAATGCAAAGCCAGATGAGATACTACGCAACGAACCTGGAACTTGTATATCAAACACAAACTCTGCTAAAAATATACATGAGTGGTGTGTTTTTGGACGCTATAATTCACGTGAAAACACACTGAATATCAGCACAGGTTGTAATTTCAGCAAGAATTCAAAACGTATCGTCAAGATTGATGATAAAACAGTCAGCAAACAATCAGAGCTACTAGAACTCATTAGAATTGTTTGGCTTACTCCACAGATGGAAAGAATAATCTTAGATGCGCCAAACATACGAAGAAAATTCTGGGATAGGATATGTTATAATCTATATCCCGAACATGCTGCGAATTTCATTGCTTATGAATATTATATAAAATCTAGGATGAAGATTTTATATATGCAGAAATTTGATGATGTTTGGCTCAAAAATATAGAATCAGAGATCGCAGACTACGCAATTAGAATTCGCTCAACACGTCTTAAATGCCTAGAAATTTTCAGATCTAGTTTGCATGATATTGGGTTTATACGTCATCTAAATCCTTCAATAGAATTAACTGAGTTCTTAGACAAAGAACTTGTTGATTCATATGATGATGAGAAGAAAGTATATGTATCAGAAAAATTAAAATACTATAGAGACATTGATAGAAAAAGTAACAGGTCGAATTTTGGACCACATAAGACAGACCTTATAATACTAAGCAATATTAACAACCTTAACATTAAATATTGCTCAACAGGGGAGCAAAAATTAATGCTTGCTGCTATGACACTCGCACACGCAAAATCAATATATAAGATCAGTAAAATTTCCCCGCTAATATTATTAGATGAAGTTTTAGCACATCTTGACAACAAAAAGCAGGAAATACTGCTACTTGAGCTGCTCGGTATAAATTCTCAAATATTTGTCACCACAACGGAAACCGACCTTGCAATACATACAAACAATTTTGTAGATACAGATAGGATATTACTAAGATGATCTCTCATTTTATAGTCTGTTCGTCAAAAATCGATTTTGCCTCTCGTAAATAAATTTTTGCGGGAAGTTCAACGTACAAAAATTAGCTTAGGAAGGCAACATGCTATTTTTCAGATATATAATTTGTCCAATAGACTTCTTCTTAAAACTTGTTGCATTACTAGCAAAATCCATAAGATTTTTGGCAATTTCGCTTCTTTTTCCGCTAGACTTTAGGTGCATCATCATTGCTTGCAACCAATATAAATCCTATACTTCTTAGAGTTATTACTCAAGATGCTACTTTATAATTTAACACGCCTAACCGCCCTTGAACATATAAAGAATACAGCAAAGAAAAAAAAGCAGGCTATGATCGAGAGATCAAAATATGCAAGCCACACAACAAGTGAAAATATAACAATCGGCATATCTACTCTAAAGTTCAACCTTGCATGAAAAAACCATTCTTGCAAAGCACCAAGTAGCTTAAATGAATTAAGGATTCGCATGATAGAAATATAAATCATGAGTGCAATAGATATTTTTATAAAAATATCTATTGCACTTTGCTGCTCTACCATTGCATAAAGAACTCCCAACATAAAAGTTATGATATTTAAATGAGTGCTAATGACACCAGATGTAGAATATATCAACCCTTGAGTTAAGAGAATTGCTCCAATAGTTGTTATGATGAAATATTCATCGATAAATCCATACTTAACATAGCAAAATAAAGACCAAACAGCACTCCCGCTTTCTAATATCCAATAGACCTTGTTAATCTTTTCTCTACAATAACTGCACCTGCCCATTGTATAAAACCACCCAATTACTGGCAGATATTCATAAAACTTCAGCTTATGGTGACAAATTGAACAAAATGGGTTACCCTCGCTGCTATCTAATAAAAATGCATCTACTGGAATTTGCCTAGGAATCCTAAACAACAAGCTTGTTCCAAAATTACCTAGCATCAAACCAAAAAGCAGAGCAACAAAAAATTCAAACATTTTTTAAACTAGATTTTATTTAAATCATCAAATGCTACAGGCAAATTTTTACCAATTACAAACAGCTCCAATTAAATCAGCGTTTCCAAAGCTGTTAGAAAATCTTTTTACAAAAGAAAAAACAGTACAAATTGTTTGCACAAATGATGCTGAAGTTGAATATTATGATATGCTTATTTGGACATATTCACAACTTTCTTTCATTCCGCACAGTACATACAAAGATAAATATATAAAAGAGCAGTCTGCATATATTACGTTAGATGTGAATGATAATCCACTAATGTCAAGATTTACGTTCTTTTTTGATTTTGATATGGAAATCAATGACTCTGTTCTACAAAATATTCAAGATCGAGAAAGAATAATGTGGATGTATGAAAACAGCGTTACGCTCGCAGAAAAAGCTAGTGCAATACAAAATAAATTAATGGCGTGTGGCATCAATACTGTGTTGATACAAGAAAAAAATGGATCGTGGAAGACCAGCTAACTCCACAATTTATGTATGGCAGAAGTATACTCGTTATACTTTTCAAAATTAGACTTCTTTTTAAAACTTACTGCCAAGTTTAGGCAAGTGCAGGAAAATACAGCGCGCGCTTGGAACATAAAATGCATCAGAAGTACACGAACATCTGAAGGCAAATGATATGATCAAGCAATTGGCCACTGGAACAAACGTTTGAAGAAGAAGTCTATTAGCACCTTTTTTAGAACGCTCCTTATATATTTGTTTTATACATGCGCCTATAAATTCAATACCAACTCTTCATTTACCTGCGGTATACCAAAATGATATTTAGCGACTAATGAATAAAATATCCTTTAGTATCACACTAAATTCGATTAGTATCTGTTTCCACTCTAAAAAGCATATCTGTTGTAAGATACACAAATTAAACATTATATTATTTATTTGCCAAATAATACCAGAGCAATAAAATAGCGATCAAAGCACAAGATCCTAAATTTCTTTTAAAAATCATTCGTAACAACGCAATACATATAATTCCATACTATAAACATTGAATGAATTCTATTTGTAATATTTAATCATAAATATAAGCCTATTACGCAATTCAGCTTTTGGATTTTGGGTGATTTCTTGAAAGTTTGATGTTATAATGCCCAAGCTATGTAGTAGTACTGAAAATCGATCATTAGAACTCTAGATCATAATTAATATATAATCGTTTTGGTCATTCATACCTTTTTAATACATATTTCAGTGACTATTTTCTAAAATCTTGCGCAGCGAAATAATAAATGAGGTTATACAATGAATACAAATGTTCATTTTATAGAAATGTTGAGAAACGGTGTCATTATGGATGTAATGACAAAAGAACAAGCAGTTATAGCTGAGAAAGCCGGAGCAAGTGCAGTAATGGCTCTTGAAAGAGTTCCTGCACTCATCATAAAAGAAGGCGGAATTGCAAGAGCAAGTGACACTGCAATGATTCAAGAGATACAGAGTGCCGTCTCAATTCCTGTAATGGCGAAATGTAGAATAGGACACTTTGTTGAGGCACAAATATTAGAGGCACTTGATGTTGATTGTATAGATGAGAGTGAAGTATTAACAAAGACAGACGAGAGTGCATACATCAATAAGAAAAAATTCATTACGCCATTTGTGTGCGGATGCACAAGCCTTTGGGATGCACTAAGAAGAATAGACGAAGGAGCATCATTAATTCGTTGCAAAGGACAAGCAGGCACCGGAAATATTGCAGAGGCTGTAAAACACTTGAAAGAAGTAACATCAGCAATCAATACATTGCAATATATCACAGACGCAGAAGTTAGAGATTTAGCTTCTCACAAAAGAGTACCACTTGACCTTTTGATGGCTACTAAAAATGCTAAAAAATTGCCAGTGCCATTTTTCGCAGCTGGTGGGATTGCAACTCCAGCAGATGCCGCACTTTGCATGGCTCTCGGTGCAGAAGCAGTTTTTGTTGGAAGCGGAATTTTCCTTAGTGAAAATCCAGAAAAGCGGGCAAACGCCATAGTACAAGCTGTAAACGACTGGAATAATCCTAAACTACTTGCAAAAATTTCTGCAAACTTAGGCGTTCCTATGAGGTAAATGCTTAAATTGAAATAAATATGTTACATTTAACGATTGTAGTTCCACATCTAATTTTAAGAAATGGTGATAAGGTATTTTTATCCAGGCGCAGTCAAACTCAGAGATTTTGGCCAGGACGCTGGCATTGCGTTACTGGAACAATCGAAGATGGTGAAACTCCACAACAAGCTATAATGCGGGAAACTATTGAAGAAATTGGTATACACTTAGATGTTCCACCCAAATTAGTAGTTGTGGTTTCACTAGCAGATAGTAATAATTTTATCGAACCTGGATCCATTTTTCGATCAATTGAAATGTTTTTCCTGGCTGAACTACCAAATGGACAAATCCCGAAAAATAGAGAACCTACTAAACAAGATGCCATTGATTGGTTCTCTATCACCAACCTACCAGAACCAATAATTCCTGTTGTGAAATTTGGATTTGACAGCTTCTTGCGTAAAGAGAGTTATGGCGAATTTTACAATATATAGAAAATCGCCTGCGTCATAACTACGCGCGTGAATTTTAACTGCATGATTTTTTATAGTACAATTGAATTTCTGAGTCATATATTGTATATATTCGCGAAGAAATTAACTAGGTAATACTTAAAAATCAAGCCAAAAAGGTCCGCACAACTGGCTTTGCCTGCAGTGTCTATCACGCGATTTACCAATTATTTTATAATTGGCAAATCGTCTAAATATATTTTCACCAACCTAGAGAGAGATAACTAATAACTAATACCAACTCCCACAAATAACAGCATATATTTGCTGCATATTTTTTAAAAAATTTAAGATGAGATTTAAGCAAGCTGTACTATAAGTACAGCGGCCATGCGCGTGCTTAAATTTTTACAAAAGACGAAGATCAGATGTTCTGTTATTTGTGGAAGTTGGTATAATATGCATTTTTTCAATCTCAAGCAAACGCTAGAATGATATTTTAAATACGCCAAAATTTATCAAGATGAAAATCTACACGAACTATTTACTAAAACAGCTTCTGAAATACTGCCTTGTGCTCTGCACAGTATTTACCGCTATAGTTTGGGTAGTGCATACCTCACAACTCATGCAACTTATCGTCAATAAAGGTATTACTATCTATGATTTCTTTAAACTAGCCATGTATTTGTTACCCTACCTAAATTTCACAATATTACCACTTGGAACGCTAGCAGCGTCAACAATTGCACTAAGCAGATTATATGCAAATAATGAATTGTTGGTACTTCAAACTTCTGGCATTGGGAAGATAAGAATTGCCCTACCCTTCATGCTATTTGGCATCTTTATGACTATAATTGCATATTGTAGCTCATTTTATATTATGCCAAAATCATATAAAAAATTTAAGGATCTCTATTTTTTACTGCAGAATAACTATATATCAGCATTTTTAATAGAGAATTCATTTTCCAGCCAGATTCCAGGAATTACAATATATGTAGGGAATAAAATTGGAACTAATGCATTCTCTAATATTATGATATACGACGCCAGAGAAAAGCAAAATGCTGCAACCATTACAGCAAGATATGGAGAGTTTAATATAGATGGAAATGTTATAAATTTGTCAGTCAAAGATGGAACAAGTCAGCATAAAAATAGCACTAACAACAAAATTTCGATGATATCATTCGATCTATACTCCATGGAGATTGAACTTAGCAAGCAAAAACTACATAAATCGCAAGAGCCTTCAGAATTCTTTGTACAAGATATTATTAAATCTAACGATTTAGGAGTAGATTCTTCTATGCTAAAGGCTCATGCACACCAAAGAATTACATGGCCACTATTTTGCATAGTTTTCCCAATACTAAGCTGCATAATCTCTTTATATAGACATTGCAATAGAGAACATTATTGGAGAAGAACAGTTTTTATCATCATATACTCTATTATACTTGTCGGATGCGCTATACTTTTTAATAACATCACACTCACACATCCAAGTCTATTTTGGCTTGTCTATTTAAATGTTATAGCTCCAATCTCTATATGCGCTTTACTTTTCATAAAAGAAAGCTTCCAAGCTTTCAATGCTTCACGCTAAAATCAACATAACACAAGTTTGATGTGTGAAAATTCTTATAAAGCCAATTCTGGATAAGGCTATATTTTTTGGAAGTTATATAAGGTAGGTATACAATAGACCTCTTGCATAACCATATAAATTGATTAAAATCCTTGATTTTATCAAGGATAACATGAAGTTTGAAAACATCAAAGATGAATACGCAGAAGAGTTTCGCAGGCTTACTGGCATTAAACGAGGAACGTTTGAAGTTATACTAAGTATATTAAAAGAAGCTGAAGCTATTTTAAAGTCTCAAGGTGGAAAACCCAATAAATTGGCTTTAGAAGATCGATTACTCATGACGCTTGAGTACTTGCGTGAATACAGGACATATTTTCATATTTCCCGCAGTTATGGAATAAGTGAAAGTGCCTGTTATCGTAATATACGTTGGATTGAAGATACTCTAATTAAAGATAAACGATTTTCACTACCTGGACGTAAAGCATTACTAAAAAGCGATTCTGAATACGAACTTGTGTTAATTGATGCTACTGAAACACCGATAGAACGACCTAAAAAAAACAGAAGCACTTTTATTCGGGAAAAAAGAGGCGACATACTCTAAAAACTCAGCTTATTGTGGATAAAAGGAAAAAAGAAATCATTTGCACTAATTTTTCTAATGGCAAGCGTCATGATTTCAGGTTATTTAAAGAATCCGGAGTTCACATCCACCCTGAGATTAAAGTTCTTACAGATACTGGTTATCAAGGCATTGATAAGTTGCATTATAATTCAGAGTTACCAAAGAAAAAGACAAAAAAGCGACCACTAAGCAGGAAAGATAAAAAGAAAAATCGTCAATTGTCTAGTGAACGTGTTTTAAATGAAAACGTCATAGGCATGATCAAACGATTTAAAATTATCGCTGATCGTTATAGGAACAGAAGAAAACGATTCGGTTTAAGGTTTAATTTACTTGCTGGTATCTATAACTTTGAGCTTTAAATAGGTTATGCAAGAGGTCTAATAGATAATACCTGTGCTACATAATTTTTTTATAGAAGAAGCATGGCACAGGTATGAAGAAAGATATAACAGAATTATATTGTTTTGTAGATGATTTTTGCAAAATTTATTCTGCGCATGAGAAGAGCAAGTTATTGCCGTCTTTTGCTCAGAGGAATCGTTTATGCTCAATGAGCCTTAGTGAAATGCTGACAATTGTGATAATGTATCACACATCGCATTCAAAGAATTTTAAGTATTTTTATAAAACATATGTGGAATATCTTCATAAGAATGATTTCCCAAAAGCTGTAAGCTATAATCGCTTTATTGCGCTGATGACAAGACTTTTTATGCCATTAAATATACTCCTGCACTTATTATTCGGCGAGAAAACAGGTGTGTATTTTATGGATTCTACGCCGATTAAAGTTTGTCACGCAAAAAGACAATCTAGTAATAAAGTTTTTAAAGGCATCGCCAAATATAGCAAGTCCACCATGGGTTATTTTTATGGATTTAAATTACATTTAATTATCAATAGACCTCTTGCATAACCATATAAATTGATTAAAATCCTTGATTTTATCAAGGATAACATGAAGTTTGAAAACATCAAAGATGAATACGCAGAAGAGTTTCGCAGGCTTACTGGCATTAAACGAGGAACGTTTGAAGTTATACTAAGTATATTAAAAGAAGCTGAAGCTATTTTAAAGTCTCAAGGTGGAAAACCCAATAAATTGGCTTTAGAAGATCGATTACTCATGACGCTTGAGTACTTGCGTGAATACAGGACATATTTTCATATTTCCCGCAGTTATGGAATAAGTGAAAGTGCCTGTTATCGTAATATACGTTGGATTGAAGATACTCTAATTAAAGATAAACGATTTTCACTACCTGGACGTAAAGCATTACTAAAAAGCGATTCTGAATACGAACTTGTGTTAATTGATGCTACTGAAACACCGATAGAACGACCTAAAAAAAACAGAAGCACTTTTATTCGGGAAAAAAGAGGCGACATACTCTAAAAACTCAGCTTATTGTGGATAAAAGGAAAAAAGAAATCATTTGCACTAATTTTTCTAATGGCAAGCGTCATGATTTCAGGTTATTTAAAGAATCCGGAGTTCACATCCACCCTGAGATTAAAGTTCTTACAGATACTGGTTATCAAGGCATTGATAAGTTGCATTATAATTCAGAGTTACCAAAGAAAAAGACAAAAAAGCGACCACTAAGCAGGAAAGATAAAAAGAAAAATCGTCAATTGTCTAGTGAACGTGTTTTAAATGAAAACGTCATAGGCATGATCAAACGATTTAAAATTATCGCTGATCGTTATAGGAACAGAAGAAAACGATTCGGTTTAAGGTTTAATTTACTTGCTGGTATCTATAACTTTGAGCTTTAAATAGGTTATGCAAGAGGTCTAATGAAAAAGGCGAATTTGTTGCTTTGCAGATCACAAAAGGAAATGTAGATGATAGAGTCCCAGTTCCCAAATTAACAAAAGATTTGCTTGGTACAGTTTACGTAGATAAAGGCTATATAAAGCAAAATCTGTTTCTCAATTTGTATGAAAGAGGTCTTAAAATGGTGCATAGCATAAGAAAAAACATGCAAAACAAATTAATGACCCTCAGAGATAAAATTTTACTCCGAAAACAAACTATAATAGAAACTGTATTCGATTATTTAAAAAATAAAATGAATATCGAGCATACAAGGCACAGATCTCCTATTAACGCATTTGTTAATATTCTTGCTGCTCTTGTTGCTTATGCCTTCAAGAAAAACAAACCATCTTTAAATTTTAACTTTCATCCCTTGTAAAATATAGCCTTATCCAGAGTTGGCGTTATAATATTATCTTTGCCAAATTCTGAGTTTTTATAATCATAGTTGTCAGTACTATTAACAAAGTGATTATATAGTACGCGCGCCAAAAAGTCTCGGAACAAGCATGAAATGCTGCCATGAGTGTCAAAATAGCGCTTTAAATCCGTAAAAAAATGTTATAATAAACGCAAAAAACTTACGGATGTTGCGAAAGCAGTGTTTGCGCGGGGCACATAAGTAATAATATACCCAAAAATTAGCGCAGTGCTAAGTACTGGACTAATTTGTGCACATTTCACTTCTCCACAAAAATTTATATTTGCGCACGCAAATCAATTTTTGGTGGACGGACTATATAAGCTTTTTTGCCTAATTTTTCATATTACCTTGTCCATTTCTTTGCAAATATGCAAAAGTGTTATGCATAGAAATTAACAATACTATGAAAAATTATGCTCTTAAAATCTTCATACAAATATATTTCTGATTATTAATCAGTAACTCAAGTTATACCAATTCTTCATTTACCTATGGTATTTGCCATATCATTAATAACTTAAAACCTTTGCTCACCTCCTCAATGCTTTAAGCAAAATCATATAAGTTAAGCTTCAACTATGAAATACGAAAACAGTAAAAAACACAAAAAAGATAGAGATCGTTTACTAAAAAAAACTAGCGCAGTAGTGCAAGACTTACTAAATCTCATCTCTATTTATATCAAACAAACAAATGACATAAATCAGATAATTTCAAGCAATAACAAAAGCAAAAGTAGTGTACTTACAGCATTTATCGCTATAAATACTGTAATAATAAAGCTACTAGATATATATCAATCCTTTAAAGATCGAGAATTTCAAACTTCCAAAAATAACTCTAACAATCATGAAATTGATTCAAAATTATCCGATGAAGATATGGAAATCTTGAGACAATTTTTAAATATTCATAATCACGAAACACACAATATAACTAAAATAAAACAACAACGTAAATCAGCATCATAGCCAACCAAAGTTTAAAAATTGATATATAGTAAATCAAGTTGAAGTTTGCGCATATGTGTGTTATTCTTAAAAGAAAATGCCATCCTCATACAGCGAAGATTTTCGGAAAAAAGTAATCACATATGTAGAAAGAGGTAATAGCTGCGAAAGCGCCTCGATAAAATTTGAAATAGCATCAAACACGGTAAGGAATTGGTATAAAAGATATACTTTAGAAGGAAGCTATTCGTCAAGAAAGGTAGGTGGTAAAAAAGGAAGAATAAATGCGGAAGAAGTTGCAATATACGTAAATAGCAAGGCTGATTTTATTTTATCCGAAATGGGAGCACATTTTGGTATGAGTGCATCAGGTGCGTTATATTGGCTTCGTAAGCTAGGCTACAGTTATAAAAAAAACTACACGTATGTGGAAGCAAGTGAAGAAAAGCGCAAGTCCTACCAAGAAGTCATAAAAAGGATGCGTCCTCAAAGTCTTGTATATATAGATGAAAGTGGCATTGATATGAATATTTGCCAAGACAGAGGATGGTGCAAGAAAGGAGAAAAGCTTGTTTGTAAGAAGAGTGGTAAATATTACGAAAGAACTAATATTATATCTGGATTGGTCAATAATAGACCGATAGCGCCTGGAATATTTAATGGCTCTTGTAATACAAAATTATTTGAAGCTTGGGTTGAAGAGTTTTTGATAAAAGAACTAAAACCTGGACAAGTTGTAGTAATGGATAACGCTACATTCCATCGTTCACAAAAAACTAAGGATCTAATTGAATCTGTTGGTTGCAGAGTAATTTTTCTGCCACCTTACTCTCCTGATTTGAATCCTATAGAGAAATTTTGGGCTAATATGAAACGATGGATCAAACTTAAAACTAACACAGTGGATAAATTATATAATGCTTTGGTTCAATTCTTTAATACGTAAACCTCAACTTAATTTACTATAATATCAAGTCGCTTGCGTCATAACTCTAAAAAGCGTGGAATTTATGTTGGTTATAAACAATTATTATGCACCGAAAATCCAACAGAAAAAGTGGTGAAGTTGCCAAAAACCTTATGGATTTTGTTAGGCACTACCGCTTCTAAGCTAATTTTTATACATTTAACTTATACAAAAATTTATTTGTGCAAGCAAATCGATTTTTGACGGACAGACTATCAAATATGATAACAAGAAATAACAGAAGTATATTATGCGTAAAGCAAAGCTTCTGACGCTAAATCTTTTTTGATTTACATAAAATAAAGCAGACTAAAGCTACACCAATTACTATTGCTGCATCTGCAATGTTAAATGAAGGATAATGATAACCAACAACATGAAAATCTAGAAAATCAAATACAGCTCCAAATTTTATCCTATCAATGATATTTGCAATTGCACCACCTATTATCATCCCACATCCAAGCATCACACCTATATTCTCATAAATTAAATATCTAACTAAATAAAGGAAATACAATATTATAACTACAGAAACACATATTATAAACAACTGACTTCTATCATGCGTATTAAACATCCCAAATGTAATTCCATGATTCCACACATATGACAAATTGAAAAAGCTTGTAATGACAATTGGCCTATATATCAAATGCATTTCAGATATATTATCACATATATTGTTCGAGTCTGACTCTGAACTTGATTCTGTAATTATACCGTCAAATTCATGCTTTAAATTACCAGATTTAAATATACTTAAACAATCAAGTGTCACTACTATATGATCTTCGTGGAGTTCATTCTCCAACTCACCATTTTTATGAAAATATTCAATAACACTTTGCTTAGAGAATTGATCTATTAAAATCACAGTAGATATGATAATTATAAATCCGAACGCTTGAAAAAATCTCATCATAACTCAAACTACCATTTTGCTTTATTTAGTAAAAACAAGGCAGATGCTAGTACATTCTCCTGATTCATATATAAACCATCAGTGTCATACAGCAATTTATACAATTTATCGAATAGCATTACACTCTCTTCTGCTTCTTTTTTCCCGAAATTCCTTCCAGCAACCTCTATTTTCACCTTGCGCACAACTAAGCGGAGAATAGCTATTTTCAATACTAACACAACAGATGAATCAGTTTTAGCCCATTCTATTATATCATTAATATCTTGAAAGTTATGAATTTTTGATATCTTCTCCAATCCGCTAAATTCCATATCTAAAATACTTTGTAATAACTGTACGTTCCCACCAATAAGATTATAAATTTCAATAGGCAAATTCTTAGATTTCTCACCACAAATTCTGCAAAAATCACTATATGATATTTGAGAAAATTTTATCACTCTGCATCTTGATAGCAATGTAGCAGGAATATTCCGCATGCCACTTGCTATAAGTATAAGCATAGTATTTTTCCCTGGCTCCTCTAAAGTCTTTAACAAAGCATTTGCAGCATAGCTATTCATATAGTCAGCTGAATCTATTATGACAACTCGATAGTTTCCAAAAGCAGGAGTAGATTGTAAAAATTGTATTGCAACTCTAACTTCATCAATTAAAATACCTCTATTTTTCTTAGACTCAAGTGAGCTGGTAAACTCATCACGTAACACCATAAAATCTGTATGTGAATAATGCTCAATACGCTTTAATATTGGATCTTGAGAAAATGATTTTAAAGTTCCTTGTATAGAAAAATTAGCCTCATCTCCTTGGTTTTCACATGTTCCAAACATGCTCGCTTGTCTAAAAGAGAGCGTATTGTCACGTTCCAGAATCTCCTTCCCATATGTATCATATAAAAATAAAAACTTTACTAGTTGATATGCAAATGTTGCTTTTCCTATACTACTTTGCCCTAAAAATAAAAGTGCGTGCGGCAACCTATCTGAAAGTACAGAATCTAAAAAAAACTCAGAGATTTTATCATGTCCATACAGATCATTATTTTTTATAGGATCTAACACAAATCATCTCCAATTGAATGTATTGCATTTAGTATTGTACGTTGACTCTGCTCAGAAATTTGAACAAGTGGCAGCCTAAGCTCTGACGATTCTATTAAATCTAGCGAATATGCAGCATACTTAACAGGCGCTGGATTTGTTTCACAAAACATTGCATTATGTAATTCTAAAAGTTTCCTCTGTAATAACAGCGCTTCCACATATTTACCAGATGCTGTCAGCTCTTGCACTCGTTTGCATAATTTTGGCGCTATATTTGCTGTCACTGAGATACAACCTTGCCCTCCATGTACATTAAACGCAACAGCATTATCATCATTCCCAGTCAGTTGTATAAAATTACTATTTCCTGACTTTTCTAACAGAGTCGCAAGAGCCAATGGACGACTTATATCACCGGTTGCATCCTTAATGCCAATTACATTTTTCAAAGACGCAATTTGGGCTATAGTCTCATCACTAATATTAACAGCCGCTCTACCAGGAATATTATATATTATAATAGGAATATCAGTACTCTGACAAATAGTCTGATAATGTGCAAGGATGCCACTTTGTGTCGGCTTATTGTAATAAGGAGCTGAAACCAAAATACAATCTGCGCCCAAGCTTTTTGCTTGCTTTGCGTACTTAACAACCTGAGCAGTTGAATTGCTACTGGCACCAACCATCACTTTTGCGCTTCCAGCAACATGCTTCACAACATATTTAATGATAATATCTCGTTCACTGTCACTTATCGTAGGCGCTTCACCCGTTGTTCCAAGAACTAAAAAACTATCTACACCAGCAGAAATTTGATAATCCAGCAGCTTCTTTAGACTATCTATATCAACAGCACTAGAACAAAATGGCGTAACCAGAGCAGTACAAAGTCCATTAAACATAAGTTAAGAGTACTAAGAAAATGTTTAGACAAAAAGAAATAATAGAAAGCAGCAGGACACTCAATCCTTAACACTTTTAAGTACTAACAATCAAGCTTCTATAATATTCCATTCAAGCGGTAACATCAGTACTGCAGACTACACATGCTAGTACTGCCTAATATTTTAATACTTCAGACTATTTCATGTTATATGTATGCTTGTCATACTTTTCAAAATTGGCGCCTTCTATTTTGTATACACATACCACTCAATTTTTCCTAGCTCTTTTTGAAGTCTAACTTCGTATATGACACTTTCAACAAAGAGCATGCTTATAATCAATACCACTTCTCAATGAAACTTCTTCAAACGCCTGCTTCAGTGAGGCAATTATAGCAAAAGCGTTATAAAAGGAGTATGAGTGAAGGATTTGCTATGCTATGCTATCAAAGGTATAACTATAGAGAAAAAAATGACCTATCCGCTCTCATTCAGAAAAAAGATATTAAAGATCAAGGCAAAAGAAGAGTTATCATTTTCTGAGGTTGCGAAGAAATTTGGAATATCCAAAGCTGCAATATTTCGTTGGAGTCAAAATATTGAACCACAAAAGTATAGGCATAAGAAATGGAGCAAAATAGACGTTGTAGCACTCAAGAAGGATATAGAAGAGTATCCAGATAGCTATTGCTATGAAAGGGCAGCACGCCTGTGTGCTAGTACAACCGGGATAAGAGATGCGCAATATCGCTTAGGTGTTAGCTATAAAAAAAACTCTAAATCATCCAAAAGCGGATCCAGAAAAAAGATCTATGTTTTGCCAAAGGATTGCTGATTTGGAAAATGAAGGGAAGCAAATTGTTTATATTGATGAAAGCGGCTTTGCTCACGATATGCCTAGAACACATGGTTATTCGATTAAGGGACGGCGTTGCTATGGCAAGCATGATTGGGGTGCCAAAGACAAGAACGAATGCTATTGGGGCTTTGATGGGAAGCACTTTAGTTGCTATTGGGTTGCTAACAGGATCGGTTGATACATCAGTGTTTACATGTTGGGTGGAAAACATTTTATTACCCAATATTCCCCCAAATTGCGTGATTGTAATGGATAATGCAACTTTTCATAAAGGTGTTGATATGCAGCAATTGATTGGAAATTCTTGCCACACATTGCTTTATTTGCCTCCATATTCTCCAGATTTAAATCCTATTGAGAAAAAATGGGCCCAAGCTAAACAAATTCGACGTAATACCAACTGTACGCTTGATGAACTCTTTACAAACTATTTGTCATAATCTTTTTATGACGCTTTAGCTATATAAGGAACATACGAAGCACAACAAGGAAGCACAAGTGTATACGCATTATATTAGCATCCACTAAAGGCCAAAGAATGCGACAAATCAATTGAGCCCTGGAAACAAACGTTTGAAGAAGAAGTCTATTTATCAGAGATATATAGCTAAGGCAGCATAACAAAGTCATGCCAAGCTTTGTCTTTTTGATAAATTTTCAGTCAGCTTTTCGTTTAAAATAGAGTGACATTGCCGATTTCAAGCGAACAAAAATTTATTCTAAATACTCGTTTGCTATGCCTATTTTATAGCACTTCAGCTATATAATTAAAGCTTATGATTTGATCTACATTTAATCAAAATATCCATACAATAGTTAAATATTCTATCTTCAAGCATAAATTTATTGTTAATATTCAGGATATCCGCAGTATAAGCACTACTTGTCATTAAATAACGATTGCTCTCTACCGCATTTTTAATCTGCTTTTCTTGTGGTCTACTACTTATAGTATGCAAGTTATGCAATCTATCAATCTGCTTAATCAATAAAGCTTCAGGATCCTCTCTTAATTCCCTAATAATATCTTCCAGAGTGAGCATTACTATACTGCCATCAATCACTCTAAATTTTGTGAGCTTATAAACCATTGTAGCAATTCTCTTATTAAATTCCTTTTCTAGCAATGTAACAGGGCAATCACTATCTTCAATAACATCATGGAGTATTGCTGCTATAATAATGTCAGTTTTACAGTAATATTCTGCAATAATACCTGCTACCGCTAGTGGATGAGAATAAAATGGCTCACCTGTATCTCTAAATTGACCATCATGCCATTTCTTAGCAAAAATAATAGCCTTCTCTATTAGCTTCAGATTTAACTTACTACCTTGCAATTTTGCTTGATCTGACACAATACGTAATAAATCCAGTGAATGCTGACAATTTGCATCATAAGCACTATAAATTTCTTTTTCATCAAAATCATACTTTTGTTCATAATCAGATGATGCAGAATCTCGATATCTCAGATTTTTTTCATCTGGATAATTAAAATATTTACCACTCTTTTTTTCTAGTTTTTTGATATACTTTATTGCCCATAAGAAACTAATCACTGATGGAGTATATATGATCAAAACAGCATAATGTCCTATGTACTCAGTTAGAAGAATAACACTAAACGAAACTATTAATATTGAGAAAGCAACAGATACTCCAAATGTTGTTGCTATCATTACAAAGCGCCTAGCAATAGGTATATGCTTAAAACAGGCAATTTCTACTCCAAATGATAATGCAGCAGGGAGAAGCATTATAAGCTGTAAACACGTTAATGAAATAACACTCGAAGCATGATCAAGACAATATGGCAGGAATGGCAATAAAACACAAAATAACGAAGTAAATATATTCGCCATTTTTACAGGATGATATTTTTTAAGAAAGAATACTGCAAATGACACTATAAGTATTATCATTATATGAACTCTCAAGTTTTGATTAATAACCTGTTCATAGCTCATTCCCAAAACTTCTTTCATAAAATTGCCCATGTAGATAAATGTCATATAAAAACAAACAGATGACATTGATACTGCAAAGCAATATGCTAAAATAATCTTTTTATCCGCTTTTTTCTTATATACATATAAATTCTCTGCTATATTTGGATTTTGCTTGCTTATTTCTGCTTTTATCTTCATCCTGAGTCTGAAGTCTACAAACTCAGGAGTCTCTCTAAGCCTCATTCTAGCAACGAAACCAACAACAGCTATTATAGCTCCTATCCAAAAAGCCATTCTCCAGTTAAAATCCATGGAAATAGCAAACGAAGCAACAGTTAAAGCAAATAACCCTCCAGCTTTTGAAGCTATACTAATGATACCATTACATACATATCTATATGGCTGCTTTATAGTTTCTGCTAAATAAAGCTGCGCTCCAACAATCTCTCCTAAAGAAGAAAATCCTTGCAACATCCTACATATTACCATTGTAATAGTTGCGGTAATTCCAATTTCTTCATATGTACCAATATTTGCAATTAGTACGCATGTGACAGCCATGATACTAGTTGTTATAATAATTGTAGACTTGCGACCTACTCTATCACCAATCCATCCTATTACAAACCCGCCAATAGGCCTCAAAATAAATGTTGCAGAGAAAGTAAAAGCTGCAAATAGTTTTACAACTATAGGATCACTTTGTGGAAAAAATAACTCATTTAAAAAAATTGACATGTGTACAGTCAACATTAAGTCAAAATACTCTAAAAGAGTCCCTATTGATAGCACACTTACAGCTTCTCGTTGCTGAGCAGTAAGTCCTGTGGCATTATTTAACATATTTAATTACACTACTCCATTTAATGCGCATAAGTCTATTGAGCAAACAAAAAATAAGCAATTGTTTTCCTCTTTAGCCTTTATATCAAATGCAAATCTAATTTTGTATTTGAATAAAATCAATCAAACAGCAATTAATGCAACTTTACATTGCAAATAGTTAAAAATCGAAAGATTTATCCGGAATACAACGACATCATCTATCAAGATACATTTTCATGAATAGTATATCTCACATAATTGAACAACTTAAGCAATTAAGCAGTTGCTTATAGCAGCAGAGTTTTTATCAAACGAGTTATCTATTCTATCCGTCAAAAATAGATTTGCTGGGCAAATAAAATCTTTGCAGAAAGTTAAATGTACAAAAATTAGCCCAAAGCTGCGGCCCTGTGCTAATTTGTGTGTATATTGATTTCCGATACTATGACTTCCGATACTCGCAAATACTACTTAGGCAGTGCCAGCAAAGTCACCTGCGCTGGCCTTTTTGACATAATGTTCCACATCACTTCGTTAATTTCTTTGTAAATAATATAAAAATATTAGAAACAGAAATTAACTTGCACCCTAAAAAATCATGCTTTCAAATCCTTGCACATGCACTTTACTTTTAGTGCAGTACCACGTACACAAATTGAGTTAGAAACAACATGCCTAAAGTTTTCAAAATATAAAATTCAACGATGTTTGCAGAGTAGACATGTTGCAAGCCACTACTAAAGTGGCAAATAGTATATATACCTTTCTTTGTATTGCCGAAAAATCTGCCATACACTCTGATTACATAACAAACATCAACTCTTCATTTACCTGCGGGATATCATTACTCTAATTAGTATCTTACTGAATCAAATAAAAATCACATCACGCGCGCTTGTTAACGAAAAACGACAAGCAGCCAGCACTGTCACACAACTTCAAACTCATTAAATGCTCTACTGAAATGGCAATACCAAAAGCATGTTACAAAAATAATAGACAATTTGTTCAACGCAGAAACAGAATAGAAATGAGATTGTTTTAATGACTTAAAGACAACTGCTAGATCCAAAGAAGAATACGTGGTCGGGGCAGAGAGATTTGAACTCCCGACCCTCTGGTCCCAAACCAGATGCGCTACCAGGCTGCGCTATGCCCCGACTTTCTAAATGAGCTATTACCTTTTATAACATCAGCGCACCTTTTTCAAGTGTAAAATACAAAAAACTCCTTGTATAGTTTAGTTTTTTTTTATATGCTCAGTGCCAGAAAATAAAGTGGAAACTCAAAGTATAGTTCAAACACGCATGCCAACAACAAAACAAAAATCAAAAGCGGCTAGTTCAAAGCAAACTAGCGCTGCAACGCAAAATAAAAGTGTTGCAAGTAAAAAGGTTGTAAAAAAAGTTTCGATCACCAGTGAGCAGGTGAGCGCTCATAAGAAATCCACTATACATCCTAATTACAGAGAAATAAGCGTTGAGATGACTGATGGCGTCATTTTTAAGACATACTCTACTTACCATAATGACTTTTTGAAATTAGATGTTGATGTAAAAACGCATCCAGCTTGGACTAAGGATGCAAATTACGTAAACACCAGAGCTAGCGCTGTAGCGAAATTTAACAGTAGGTTTAGCGGCGTAAGCTTTATTTCAAAAAAGTAGGCCATTGAATTTTATAACAATATAACTCGAGAATGAGCGACATATGGCTCATAGCTTGAAAAATAGCAGCCGAGATGATGATCACATCTCAAAAAATTGCGATGATGATTTGCAAAAACGCAATGTCACAGATGGTGTCTATTTTGGCTTTGAACAAGTAGATAGCAACACGAAAGCATCTAAAGTGCAGAAAGTTTTTTCTGATGTTGCAACTCAGTATGATTTGATGAATGACATAATGAGTTTTGGGCTGCACAGAGCCTGGAAGAATGAGTTTATCTCCTTGATCCCTGCAAAACGTGGAAAAGTACTATTGGATCTTGCAGGTGGCACTGGAGATATAGCTTGTAGATTCTTGGATAAAGGTGGAGCAAGAGCTGTTGTATGCGATAGCAACCTTGATATGTTGCAAGTAGGAAGAAGAAGATGTATAGACTCAGGCTTGCACTATAAATCTATCAATTGGGCCCATGGTTCTGGTGAATCCTTACCGTTTAATGATAACACATTTGACTGCTGCACCATATCTTTTGGCATTAGAAATTTCACTGATATAAATGCTGCCCTCTTAGAAGTGCATAGAGTCTTGAAACCGTGTGGCATGTTTCTATGCCTGGAGTTTTCACATATAAAAAATGAAGTGTTAAATGATATCTATAACTTTTATTCGTTTAAAGTTATTCCTAAAATAGGCAAAGTAATTACAGGGCACTCTGAACATTACAAATACCTTGTTGAAAGCATAAGAAAATTTCCAAAAGCCAATAGGTTTGCTAGGATGGTTGAATCCGCTGGCTTTACGTCAGTCAACTATAAAAAACTCTGCTTTGGAGTTGTAGCAATTCACTACGGTTATAAGATATAGATAGTCGTTGTTTCATCATTCTTGAATTGAAGGATTGAGGTTGGACTGCAAGCAATCTGGCTCACACTCAAGCCAGATTGCTTCGATAAAAGAAAAATTTTTACTCTTTCTAATTTATTAAGATGGGTATACTATGGTAAATTAAGTTGAGGTTTACGCATTAAAGAATTGAACCAAAGCATACATATGTTATTACTTTTTCCGAAAATCTTCGCTGTATGAGGATGGCATTTTCCTTTGAGTGTAACACACATCTATATATATGCGCAAACTTCAACTTAATTTACTATAGTATATATCACTCTAACGAATTTATAATCTTGCTTGAGCTTATGGCACCTTCTCTGATAATTTTTGGCTTGCCAGCCTGAAAACATACTATAGTAGATGGCTTGCTTTCATATAGCGGTTCTTTATTTGATATAAAGATATCTATTTCATTTCCCAATACTTTCCTTATATCTTCTTCATATAATTGCGTTGTTTCACCAGATAAATTTGCACTAGTTCCAACAATAGGACGATTCATATTTTCTATCAGCTTCAATGAAAATTGGTTATTAGGTATACGTATCGCAATAGATGTCATACCTTGATACAAAGCTGGAGCAAGTGATGTATTGTTTGCTATAGGTAAAATAAGTGTTAAAGCGCCTGGCCAAAACCTTTTGGCCATCTTAAGAGCTGCTTCATTAAATATTGCGTAGCAAGTAGCTTGTTCTATATCTTTTACAAAGATTGGTAACGCTTTATTAAAAGGTCTATTTTTTAGTTTATATACATTTAAAACTGCCTTTTGATTGTAAGCATCACATGTGAGTGCATGAATAGTATCTGTCTCAATGACTATAATACTGCCAGATTTCAGTAGATCTACCGCTTTTTGTATAGAATATTGCATAAGTACTACTGGATTTATCCATTTAACTTATAGTTTGTTAACGCTATTGCGACCGTATACTGCATTATATACAATATTATTTATACTTCTTGCCATACTTTTCAAAATTGCTGTCGTCAAAACAGTCTCACTTCGTATGTACACAAGTTAAATAGTCTATCCGTCAAAAATTACTTAACAAAATCCATAAGGTTGCCACTTTTTCTGCTGGACCTTCGGCGCATCATCATTGCTTGCAAGCCAAGATAAATCCTCAGCTTCTCAGAGTTATGACATAGGCGATTAAATACAACTCTTCATTTATAGAGAGATATCTTCTCCTAAAATGTAGTTATATTGCTAAATTCAAGCGAATGAAAATTTATTTTAAATACTCGTTTGCTATAACGCTTTAGCTATAATGCATATGTTACAAATATTGCATCATTCACAAGTGGAAATGTTAAATAACTTTAATTATTTTGTATATATAGAGTAATAAACATGATACAAATGGCTAGAATACGTTATTATCTTCCTCATTTGCTGCTGTGCCTGACATAGCATTACCTACTATGTCAGCTGCGCTTCTAATCTTTTGCTCTATTTCATCTGCAATATTAGGATTATCCTTTAGATATTTTTTTGCGTTCTCACGCCCTTGACCTATACGATGTCCACCATATGAGTACCAAGCACCAGACTTTTCTATAACACCAGCATTTGCTCCAAGATCAAGAATCTCACCCAATTTTGAAATCCCTGCGCCATACATTATATCAAATTCAACAACCTTAAATGGAGGAGCGACTTTGTTCTTCACAACTTTAGCTCTTGTCTGATTTCCTACAACCTCATCTTTTTCCTTTATACTACCTATTCTTCTAATATCTATTCTAACAGATGCATAGAATTTTAGAGCGTTTCCTCCAGTTGTAGTTTCTGGTGTGCCAAACATCACACCTATTTTCATTCTAATTTGATTGATAAATATCAGGATAGTATTTGACTTTGCAACGCTTGATGTAAGCTTTCTTAATGCTTGACTCATTAGCCTTGCCTGAAGTCCCATGTGATTATCACCCATGTCTCCTTCTATCTCTGCTCTTGGAACGAGCGCAGCAACACTATCTATGACAATCACATCAAATGCTGCAGACCTAACCAACGTATCTGCAATCTCTAAAGCTTGCTCACCAGTATCTGGCTGCGAAACAAGCAAATCTTCTATAACTACTCCGAGTTTTTTTGCATATCCAGGATCAAGCGCATGTTCTGCATCAATAAATGCGCAGCTGCCACCTTTTTTTTGAGCCTCTGCTATCACATGCAAAACTAAGGTAGTTTTTCCTGAGCTTTCAGGACCATAAATTTCCACTATTCTTCCTTTGGGTAGACCACCTATACCAAGAGCTATATCTAGACCTAGAGAACCAGTTGAGATAGACGGTATATCAAGTGTTTCGCTACTCCCAAGCTTCATAATGGAACCTTTGCCATATGCTTTCTCTATCTGTGCTAGAGCAGCTTCGATCGCCTTCTGCTTTTCAGTCATTTTCTTCTTTCAGCTCTTTATGTTATAAATTAATGCATATTAAAAACATGAACGCTATTAATAGACTTGTAAGTCTGCTCATCCAAAATATATTTGCGTAGCAGATATATTTTCGGAAAGTTAAATATACTAAAATTAGCTTAGAAGAAGCCCTAGGCTAATTTTCGGATATATAATTTGTCCTATACCTAGCAAACACCACTTAACAAAATCCATAAAGTGTTTGACAATTTTGCCACTTTTTCTGCTGGACTTTCGGTGCATCATAATTGCTTGCAGGCCAAGATAAATCCTACGCTTCAAAAGTTATGGTGCAACGACTTGTAAATAGCATCCATCCAAGATCAATGAACTGACTTATGCAAATACTTTTCTATATATAACGAATTTTATCTGTCACATATAAAACTAATGCAACAATAGAATCAAAACATTTGAAGTGGAAATAACAAATTACTCTATATCTAAAACACTTATTGATATGATGATTTGATGAATAAAAGCAATACTATGAATGTGATATCCATACAAAGCACTAGAGTCAAAGCAACATATCATTTGCATCATATAACTCAATCAGCATGGTATAAAATGAGAAATAAATCTTGGTTGAGATCAATTCATTAAAATACACGTATGCTATGTAGCCTGTTTGTCAAAAATCGATTTGCTACGCAAATAAACTTTTCGGAAAGTGCAATATACTAAAATTAGCTTGGAAGAGGCCCTAGGCTAATTTTCGGATATATAATTTGTCCTATACCTAGCAAACACTACTTAACAAAATCCATAAGGTTTTTGACAATTTTGCCATTTTTTCTGCTGGACTTTCAGTGCACTATAATTGCCTTGAAATCAACATAAAACCCTATGCTTCTTAGAGTTATAAAGCAGGCGACTCATTAAAATACACATATGCTGTGTAAACTTTAGTGATCATAACTTAGTACAAATAGCTTGTCTTAGTTAGTAACCATATCTTAGTACATAAAAATATTAATGTTCACTACGTACTACACTCATAGAAAATACAACAACAACATCTGGATGTAGCATTATTTTCACATCAAAAACACCCAAGCTTTTTATTCTTTGGTCTAGCATTACGCTTTCTGAGCTCACCTTTGAACCCGTAGCAGTAAAAACAGCATCAACTATGTCACGCACGTTAACAGAACCATAAAGCCTACCATCTTCTCCAGCTTGTCTTGCTATCTTGATAGCAGTATTAGTACTCATGGAAGCAGCAATTTGCTCAGCTTGCTCTCTTAGTTCATTATTTTGCTGCTCAAGCATGGCACGTTGTTGCTCGAAAAAATCTTTATTTTTTTGCGTAGCACGTATAACTTTCTTCCTTGGGAATAGATAGTTTCTCGCATACCCCGCTGCAACATCTACAACATCACCAATATCTCCAAGGCGATACATCTTTTCGAGTAATATAACTTGCATTTTTATAGCTTCTATAAACTTGATATTTTAAAAAATTAAGTCGCGGTAAATGGCAATAAGGCTATCGCACGAGCACGCTTTATAGCAACTTTAAGCTCTCTCTGTTTCTTTGCTGAAACACCACTGATTCTACTAGGTAAAATCCTACCTTTTTCAGAAATATATTTAGTGAGAAGCTCTATGTTCTTATAACTGATTGCAGGAGCACCACTGACAGACAATGGGCATCTTTGTCTTTTGTTACCATGATGCGTCTTATTAAAGAGCACCGCATTTGAAATAGTCTCTTCTGTCATACTACAAACTCATTAAACTTTCATTTATTACAACTATTGGCTTACAGCTTCTTGTTGCGATAAAATAATAGAGGGTTGATCATCAAACTTTTTCATCTTAATAGAAAGATATTTTAGCACACTTTCGTTAATCTTAAAATTCCTCTCCAACTCCTGTATAGCAGAGGAATCAGCCTCAAAATTAAGCATTGTATAATGTGCTTTTTTATTTTTCTTAATTATATAAGCCAAAGTTCTTAAGCCCCAATACTCTCTCTTCAACAGCTTACCACCAAGATTTTCGACCATACTAACAAAATTATCGCCTGCTTTTGCGACATCAGCAGCTGAAATATCCTGACGCATTATAAAAACACACTCGTAAAAAGGCATCTTCTCCTCTTATTGACTCGATAAAAACAATAAGTACTTTTATATACTTTTTCATGATAAGGCAAGCACTAAATTACCACTGCACCCATAAAGTTTATTAAAGCTGCAGCTGAGCCCCGACATTTTGCTCTTCAGAATCGTCTTTAAGAGAATCTTTATCAACAACCTTTGTTACAGATATTACTTTCTCTTTGCTTGCAACAGAAATAATTTTTACACCGAGCCCTGCACGCCCCCCTACTCTTATGGTACTACTTGCAATTCTTATTAATGTGCCAGACTCTGCCATTATTATCATTTCATCTGTATCTCCAACAGGAAATGTAGAAACCACCTTCCCGCCCTTGATTAGACTGTTTGGCGCATTTGCAATTCCACTGCCACCGCGCCTTGTTACCCTATATTCATATGCAGAAGTACGTCTTCCATAACCATTTTCTGTCACAGTACATAAAAACTCCTCGTTAACGGCAAAATATTTAAATTCCTCTACACTCAATTGTTCAACGTTATATTCTGAAAGTTTATGTTGCACTAGCATTGTAGATTCTACTGATGCAAACTCTCTGCGGATATCAAGTGGGATCTTCAGGTATTCATCTCGCTTAGCTTGCTCGATTTCTATTCCTTTTAACACAGCAATGGAAATTACATAATCATTTTGTTTCGCAAGTTTCACAGCTCTAACTCCGTCGGAAGTGCGACTTTTAAATACACGAATCTCAGTCACTGGAAATCTAATAGCCTTACCAAAACTCGTTGCTATTATTATATGGTCATCCTTCATACAAGACACAACACCAACTAAGCTATCACCTTCGTCCATCCGAATCGCTATCTTTCCACCAGCATTAACATGTGCAAAATCAGATAGCAAATTGCGCCTAGCATTTCCTCCTTTAGTCGCAAATATTATGTATAAATCACTCCATACCTCTTTATCCTCAGGCATCGGCATAACATTTGTTATCTTTTCATCTGATGCAAGCTGTAGAATATTAATCAGCGCCCTCCCTTTGGATTGAGGAGTGCCTATTGGCAACTTATACACCTTAAGCTGATATACTTTACCAAAATTAGAGAAGAATAAAAGAACCGTATGAGTAGTCGTTGCAATAACTTCAGAGATCATATCATCTTCTTGCATCATCACACCAGAACGCCCCTTCCCTCCTCTTCTTTGTGCTCTATAGGTATTCAGTGGAACGCGTTTTATATAACCGCTCTGTGTAATGGTAACAACCATCTCTTCCAGCTGAATTAGATCTTCATCATCAACATCAGCTTCATTCTCCAGTATTGTGGTCCTACGCGGTGTCGCAAATTTCTCTCTAACCTCTACGAATTCAGATTCAATTATCTGTAATAATCTCTCTCTTGAACCTAATATTTCTAAGTAATCTGTAATTTCTACCGATAAAGTGCTCAAGTCATTTTCTATTTTATTCTTCTCAAGACCAGTTAATCTCTGTAGCTTCATGTCCAATATAGCTTGAGCCTGCTCAGCAGTAAGATAGCAGTTCTGCCCCTCAACTCTATTTCTAAAATCATCTACGAGTTTTAAAAGACCTATCACACCTGATGCAGGCCAAGACCTTTTCATCAAACTCACCTTTGCTTCTTGAGGATCATTTGCCGCCTTTATCATCGCGATAACTTCATCAATATTATCAACTGCAATAGCAAGACCTATCAATATATGAGCTTTATCTCTAGCTCTGTTTAACAAGAATTTAATCCTTCTTGTAACAACAGTTTCTCTGAATGTAACAAACTCACGCACTATATCAAGCACGTTCATTACCATAGGCCTGCCGTGCACAAGCGCAAGCGTATTGACACTGAAGCTGCTCTGCAGCTGTGTATTTCGATAAAGCTGATTTAATATAACATCTGGCACTGCTTCGCGCTTTAGCTCTATTACAACACGAATTCCTAGCTTGTTTGTTTCATCTCTAATTTCTGAAATTCCATCAATAGTCTTCTCTTTACATAGCTTCTCTATTGCTTTAATCAGCTCAGCTTTATTAACTTGATATGGAATGGACGTTATAATAATAGCCTTTCGCCCTGAAATATCTTCAAATTTAGTCTCTCCTCTGAGAAGTATGCCCCCTTTTCCGGTACTTAGAGCTTGTCTAATTTTTGGGCTACCCAAAATCTCACCACCAGTTGGGAAATCCGGCCCTTTTATATAAGAAAGTACAGTATTTATGTCTATAGTGTTATCCTGCACATAAGCAATACAAGCGTCTAGAACCTCTCCCATGTTGTGTGGAGGAATATTGGTTGCCATACCAACTGCGATACCATTTGCGCCATTTACAAGGAGATTAGGAAATCTAGCAGGCAGCACTCTAGGCTCGGTTTCTGCACCATCGTAGTTATCTTGAAAATCTACAGTGTCGCATCCAATATCTGTCATAAGCATTTCAGCGAGCTTCGTTAACCTAACCTCGGTATAACGCATCTGCGCAGGAGAATCACCATCTATAGAACCAAAATTTCCCTGCCCATCTATAAGCAAATCCCTAAGCGAAAAATCTTGGGCCATTCTTACCATAGAAGAATAAATTGGCGCATCACCATGTGGGTGATATTTACTCATCACTTCACCAACTATTCTTGCGGACTTTCTATATGGCTTATCGCATGTATTGCCAGTGTCATACATAGCGTATAATATTCTTCTGTGCACTGGCTTTAATCCATCTCTACAATCTGGAAGTGCGCGGCTCACTATTACGCTCATTGCATAATCCAAATAGGAGCGCTGCATCTCCTCTTCTATTGCCACGGGCGTTACAGAATAATTCATTCTTATTTCCTATTTCTTGATTTTGCTTAGACGAGGGGGATTCTAATCAAATGTTCAAACAAAATCAATCATTAGCTTACTTATATACGTTTGCTTTACACAAACTCAAATTTTTTATATGGCACTGCTTACAAAAGCGGGTAAATTGCTGTGACATCTTCAAGTGCTCTGTTTGAGTAAAGAAGACATCTGAATAATTGCTGCTCCATACGTGGGAATCAAGCAAATTTTAGTACATCAATCAAAATTTGACGAGTTGAAGGATGAACAAACAATTATGCAAATGTCTTTAACGTTAAATATTTTTTTAAGCAGAAATTGCAAAATTTTTATGAAGCTGTTATAAAGCCCACATGTGACACTGATTTATAACCAGTGTATAAAATAGCGTTAATGCACATGTAACGTAGTAATTTCAGAAAAGCTTCATAAAATAAAATGTTTATTCGTTCAGAGCTTGTAATATGGCTCATGCGAGAAGCTGATAAAACTTGTCAAAAAGACAAAGTTTAGCTGCCTATGTTATAGCGCTTTAGGTATATAAGCATTAGCAAATATCATTGGTGAATAGCATGACTTATAACTCAGATATTGTGATAATAGGCGCAGGACCTGTTGGTCTTTTTGCGATATTCCAAGCCGGAATGCTTGGCATGAGATCTTTGGTTGTGGATTCACTTCCTCATGTAGGTGGGCAATGCTCTGCTCTATATCCAGAAAAACCAATTTATGATATCCCTGGATATCCTAATATTCTAGCAGAAGAGCTAATTCAAAAGCTCTATGAACAATCTATGCCATTCTCTCCAAGATTTATCCTAGGACAATCGGTTGTTTCGTATGAAAAATCTGGAGAATTTTTCGTACTTAAGACAGATCTAGGCGATGAGATTCAAACAAAAGCTATCATAATAGCTGCAGGCTCAGGAGCTTTTGGCCATAATAAACCACCTATGTCTAATATAGAAGATTTTGAGGGGAAAAGTGTATTCTATTCGGTAAGAGATAGGAAGATCTTTAAAGACAAGACTGTGACAATTGCAGGAGGGGGAGATTCTGCAGTAGATTGGGCAATTTCACTTGCAGAGATAGCAAGCAAGGTCTACTTGATTCACCGTAGAAATAAATTTAAAGCCATGCAAGAGAGTATTAACAAGCTAGAACATCTAATAAAATCAGGGAATATAGAGCTGCTTGTGCCATATCAACTCGATTCACTTATAGGAAATGATGGCTTCTTAAATGAGATCAGTATAGTAGATCTGGATAACAATACAAAAAAAATACACTCAGACTTCTTGCTGGCGTTTTTCGGGCTCTCTATGAATTTAGGCCCTATATTATCTTGGAACATAGAGATGCAAAATAAACATATTAAAGTTATGCAATCAACAATGCAAACCAGTGTAGATGGCATATTTGCCATTGGCGATGTCGTTGATTATGTAGGGAAGCTAAAGCTTATATTGACAGGATTTGCAGAAGCGGCTATTGCTGCTCATAGTGTATATAGGTTTATATATCCTGAAAAGTATATACATTTCGAGCATTCCACAACAAAAGGTGTGAACCCGAAGCTATGATATCGCGATATCTACGCTGATTTTCAAGATTTTTTGTAGGAAAATCAGGAATATTGCTTGGAATACGAAAAAAGTTGGATAAACTAAAAGTGTTAGTACTTGCGTATGGATATGAGATATGAAATTTACATGTAGCACAGTTGATGGAAAAGCGTTTGCCGCTAGCATACTGGAAAAATTAAAAGGCAATATAGCTTTTATTAAAGAAAGATATAATATCGTTTCAGGTCTTGCTGTCGTTTTAGTTGGGAATGATCCAGCTAGCGTTATATATACAAATAACAAAGTTAAAAATGCGCGTGCTATAGGAATTGCTTCTTATATACATCAGTTTGATAGTAGCATTTCAGAAGAGGAAGTGCTGAATCTACTGCGTAAACTTAATGAAGACCCATTTGTTCATGGTATACTTGTACAACTTCCGTTGCCAAAACATATTGATACACATAAGATTTTTAATGTTATCAATCATCTAAAAGACGTGGATGGATTTAGTACTAATAATGTAGGACTTTTAAATTCATGGCAAAATTGTTTAGAACCATGTACTCCACAAGGTGTGTTACACTTATTGAAACAGAAACTTGGACCTGATCTTTCTGGGAAGAGAGCTGTAGTACTTGGAAGATCACAAATAGTTGGAAGGCCTATGTCATCTATGTTAATAATGGAGGGTTGCACAGTTACAGTCATGAATTCACATTCTCACAACCAAAAAATGGAATGTAGGGTTGCTGACATATTAATATCTGCTGTTGGAAAACCTCACATGATAACAAGAGAGTGGGTAAAGGTTGGAGCTTACGTAGTGGATGTTGGTATACAAAAGGTAAAAGATAAACTTTATGGGGATGTAAACTTTGAAGACGTACAAAAAGTTGCAGGTTTTCTGACTCCAGTGCCAGGTGGTGTTGGACCAATGACAATAGCATGCCTTATGAAAAATACAATCAAAGCTACATGTAAACAACACAATATTACTCTTGAAGCTAATGCAGATATTTAATATTGTAAAAAAAATTTGCAGTTTTTTACATTTAATAACAAAGAGTTTGGCAAAATCGTTTAATGATACCATAAAACACGATGGTATTGAACATGCTGGGTATCTAGCGTTTTTAATGATGTTAGCTATCTGTCCATTTCTTGTCTTTTTTGTCGCGTTGCTTGGAAATGCAGGGTCAAGTATTAATCATGAGATCGTTGATGTACTGCTAAATATGATACTTGAAAGCTCATGGGCGCAGTTTATAGACATACTAAGACCGAGAATAATAGAGATAACGTCAGCACCTCCACAGAGTCTTATTACACTTGCTATACTGAGCGCAATATGGACTGCATCTTCTATCTTTGAGGGCCTGAGAACTATACTTAATAAAGCTTATAGAGTCAAGCAACCGCCCGCATATATTTTCAGAAGATTACTCAGCATAATAGAATTCATGGTGCTAATAAGCACTACAATATTTGTACTAATAATTTTGGTAGTAATGCCATCCATATGGAGCGCGACTTCGAGTTTTTTACTAGAATATTTTCCAGAAATCGAAAATTATAAAATAATCAAGTTAATTAGGATAGAAGCGCCTAAGATGAGATATGTAGTAGTTGCAGTATCAAGCTTTGTTTTTATATCTTATATATACTACTTTCTTCCTAACAGAAAACACAAATTGATATATACTTTTCCAGGCACTTTCGCTGTTATGATTGCTTGGTCAGGCTTTACTATGATATTTAAATATTACGTAAAAAGTTTTCCACAGATTAGCTTGATATATGGAAGTATAGCAGGCGTTATAATAGCACTTCTTTATTTCTATGCTTGTAGTCTCATACTGATATATGGCGCTGAATTGAACTATAATATAGAGCACAGGCGCAGCTAAGCTTGCTCTGAATTCTTAAAATGGAGGATTTATATTGGCCTGCAAGCAATTATGAGGCACAAAAGTCCAGCAAAAAAAGTGGCAAAATTGCCAAAACCCTTATGGATTTTTAACTTTCCGCAAAAATTGATTTGCGCAGCAAATCGATTTTTGATAGACAGACTACCTAAGTTCTAGCTTGAAATAGATAGCAGCACTGGTGCATGGTCTGAAGGTCTTTCTAGATTTCTAAACGAGCTATCTATGTCAACACTATTTATCAAATCTGCAATGCCAGGAGACACTAGCAAATAATCTATCCTCATTCCTTTATTCTGTTTCCAGGATCCTGCTCTATAATCCCACCAACTAAACGATTGTTGATCTGGACGAGCTGCTCTGAATGCATCCACCATACCATTATTCAAAATAGCACGAAATCTTCTCCTCTCCTCAGGATGAAAACACACTTTTCCATCTAAGGCACCAGGGTTATAAACGTCTATATCTTCTACTGCGACATTAAAATCACCACCCATAATAACCTCCATACCTTGTTTTCTCATGTCTTGAATATGATGCTTCAGTGCTTCAAGAAATTCTAATTTATAAGCAAATTGCTCAGACTCCAGTTCACCACCGTTCGGTACATAAACAGACGATATGACAGTACCGCGGTTATTCACCGGGACAAAACACTCGATATATCTAGCATCACCATTCTTCTGATAACTTTTCATACCACGCTTTACATCTTCAATCCTACACTTACTAAGTATAGCAACACCATTATATGACTTTTGACCAAAGACCTGTATATTATATCCAAGGTGGTCTAACTGATCATAAGGAAACTTCTCTGTTATACATTTCAATTCTTGAAGCAAGATTATATCAGGATTATGTTTTTCGATTAGTAATATCAAATGTGATAAGCGCGATGTTACAGAATTAACATTCCATGCTATTATTTTGGTCATCTGTCTAAAATTATACAATAGTTAAAAAATTCAAATTGGTTGTGCGTTATTTAGAAAGTATCGATATCGCAATAGACCTCTTTCGAAACTCTACTTCCTTGTGAGAACTGGTGCGTTGATTTCGTGCTCGGATCCTCAATGTTATCAAATACACTCCGGTCCTTCCTTGCGCCTAAATCTCCTGCCATTTCTCTGCTAGAAGCTAGTTTCGAAAGAGGTCTAATATAATAAGCTAGTTAAGAAATGTAGCATACTAACACATTTAGTATTACTTTTTGATGCAAAATACACATCTTTCTAATGTAATAAATACTTCAGTTTAGCACTTTTAAAAACATAGCCGATTCAAGCGCAAGAATTGCACTTGAGATTAATGCTAAAATGCTGTCAAGATGCTCTTGGCTCACAGCACTGATATTAAAAGATATCACTTCTTCAGTAACTGCGCTTCTTATATTCCAACTTAAGTTTTTATTCGCAACTCTAATTCCATCAAAATATTCGAATTCTATTCCGAGAATTGTTAAATAACTTTTGATGTTAAATAACATAAGCAGCCTTAATTTTTCATCAATAGGTATACGAATTTCCTCTGTCTTTATAATATGAGAGATTGGCTCTAATATACGCTCGAAATCATACCCCAGTAAAAAAAGCTCATATATTTTATATGCAGCAATGAGCGCATCATCACATATATAACGTTTTAAATTAAAAAATATATGTCCACTCATTTCTGCAGCTATTGTGATACCATCTTCCTTCATTTTATTTTTGATTTTAGAGTGCCCTGGTTGCCATATCACAACGTCACATCCCAAGTTTCTTATTTGATCAATTACAAATTGGTTCATACGTACGTCAACTAAAACTTTGTTCCCTGTGCTGTTTAGTATCATATCATGAGCAATTAACAAAAGGATGTGATCGCCGTATAATATACGTCCGTTTTTTAGGACTATCCCTATCCTATCTCCATCACCATCAAAACATATTCCAAAATCACAGTTTTTTTCGCGTATAAATGCAGATAATTGTTCTAAATTCTTTGCACATGTGGGGTCTGGAAGATGATTTGGAAAATTACCATCTATTTTGGAATTCAATAAAAAATGCTCTCCTTGCAATCTTTTAATGAATTCTGGCACTATGCGACACATAGCACCATTTGACAGATCCCAAGCTATCGATAATTTACGTTTTACAGCTGGAATTTTAGCTGTAAACACACTGTTTAAATATGCTTTGCCAATCTCAAGTTGCCCTGAAGAATTGCCGAACGACTCTGCCAAATCACTAGATTTAAAATTTAACTTATTCAAATGTACGCTTGAAAGATCTGCATGCAAACTGCAGGTTATAGCTTCTTGCTCGTGCAATTTTATCTTACTATCTTTCCCTTCACTCCAAATATTGCCCAGCAAAAAATCTTTTATTCTATCTAAGAAATCTTCTGCAGCATATGACATATTGTATATAATCTTGAGCCCGTTATATTCTTTTGGATTATGTGAGCCTGTAATCATGATGGCAACGCCTATATTATCAATATTATATGCTGCCCAATAAAGCATAGGAGTTGAGCATATTCCAATATCAACAATATTTCCTCTTTGACTATTCCTTGAATATCCACATTCCATAAGTCCATAAAGCAATGCTTCTCTAATGATAGGAGAACTTAATCTGCCATCATAACCTATGCATATATTTTTATGAGCTATTCCATCATCCAGAGTAAAATGAGAAATTGTTCTTGCAATTGCTGTTATATCAGATTCACCAAAGTCTTTCTTAAATACTCCTCTAATATCGTATTTTCTAAAGATGTTCCTATGCATTAAAAAAGATTAAAAAGTATAACATATAAATTTAAAGCTCATTGTCAATTTTTGTCACTCCATATGCTTTATATGATTGCTTTGTACTGTTTCTAAAACTTGTTTAAAGAAGAAAAGAGCTATCATTAAGATTCTTCTTATTACTTCATAGTTGTTGCGCCTGAATTCTCAAAAGGCAGGATTTATCTTGGTGATAAGCAATTATTTACACCGAAAGTCCAGCAGAAAAAGTGGCAAAATTACCAAAAACGTTAGTTTCTGAGTTAAAAAAATATATATATTTAACTCGGAAATTAACGAAGTAATACTTGCAAATTAGGCTAAATGAGTCTGCGCAAGTGGCTTGGCCAGCAGTGCCTAAAAATTGCTAAGTACAGGACAAATTATATATTCGCAAATTAGCGCATGGCAGTTCTAAAAGCTAATTTTTGTACATTTAACTTTTCACAAAAATTGATTTGCTTGCGCAAATCAATTTTTGACGGACAGACTGCATAATACTTTCAAAATTGATGCCTTTAAAATGCTCTTTGTATATTTAACCCTGCGGTATACTTGCTATGCGTAAGCTGCTACCTCCTCAGTATAAGTGCTAATACTAACACCGAAATTAGCGCAATCTGACATAATCATATCAGAACGAGCAACTTGCAACATCTCAACCACTCCAGCGTGCGTAGCATTTTTTAGATCCTGCAATAGAGAATCTGAAATCTTTGGTCCAAAAATTTTCAATACAGAAACTTTATGATTCAGTGCAAGGTTTGCAAGAGACTTTGCCTTTCTAACAAGCTCAAGCAACTTCAATACTTTTTCTCCATCATCTAATTTATCACTAAAAAATACGTAATCATCAAGCATTGGCCAAGATTTTTGAGCGTGCACAGAGCCAGAATACGGAAAGAGCTGTGCGTTTAATTCTTCTGTAATGTGTGGAATAAACGGTGCAAAAAGCCGCAGCATGGTATATATGCAAAAATACATAGTATAAACTGCACTCCTCTTTCCAACCTCATCTTTATTAGCAGAATCATAGATACGAACTTTTACAAGTTCAACATAGTTATCACAAAAATCTTTCCAAAAAAACTCTTCAGCTACTTGCCTTGCCTCAGAATATTCAAAATTCTCAAATGCCTTAGTTGCCTCATGAACAACTCGTTGAAGTTTTGATAAGATCCAAAGATCAAGGTCACAATTAATGATTTCAGATTGCAATGCAGTAGTTGCAGTAACTTTTTTATCAAAATTACTCAAAGATGAAAAATGCAGCGCAAAAAATTTGGATGCATTCCAAAGCTTAGTGATCAACTTTTTGCCTATTTTAAAGGCTTCTTCCGAATAAGTAATATCAGCGCCAAGTTTAGAACAAGAAGCCCAGTAACGCACCGCATCAGCGCTCTTTTCCACTATTAATTCTTGTGGAGTCACTATATTCCCCTTTGATTTACTCATCTTCTGACCGTCTTTGGCAAGACACCAGCCACTTATCATTACATTTTTCCATGGAATGGAATTTTCATGATGATGAGACTTTACAATCGTACAAAATGCCCATGTTCTAATGATCTCATGTGCCTGTATTCTAAGATCTGCTGGATAAAGTTTTTTGTGACGCTTGTAATCTACAGCATAATCTTTTGTGATAGCTTTGCTTGAAATTTGTGGAGTGAGCGCACTGGTTGCCCACGTATCCATAATGTCAGTTTCCGCAATCACCTCATCCCTTCTGTAACCAACTGGCAGATCAATAGAAGGATCTACAGGCAGTTGTTCTATATCCGGAAATAATACTTTCCCTTCTTCTCCACTCCTCTTTGAATACCAAACTGGGAAATTAATCCCAAAATACCGCTGTCTTGATATGCACCAATCTTGATTTAGTCCATTAATCCAATTTTCAAGGCGCACTCTCATATAAGAAGGATGCCAATTACACAGATTTGTTTTATCAAGCAGCTCCTTTTTATAATCAAGTATTGAGATATACCACTGGTTCGTCAGAATGATTTCAAGGGCGGCACCGGACCTTTCTGCACATTTTACTGAATGCTTTATTTCAACTTGTGACCTAATCAAATTTCTTTCTGCTAGCAACTCTAAAATTTTAGCACGCGCTGCAGAAACTGTCATTTCATCTAAAATACCAGCGTTTTGCATATAACCTGTTTTAGAGATGCAAGTCTTAACCTCAAGATTATAACGCTGATACCACCTTACATCCTGTATATCACCAAAAGTGCAGCACATAACAAGGCCACTGCCCTTTTCCATATCAACTTCACTGTCGGCAATGAAAGGGACTTTAAAATCGAATATTGGAACTATTGCATTCGCACCTTCTAGATTTTGAAACCTAGAATCTTCTGGATGGTAAAATACTGCAACACAAGCTGGTAGCAGCTCTGGCCTAGTCGTTGCAATCAATATTTCACCACCACTTTCTTTACTGAACACGATCTCAGAAAATAAGGCACTTTTTTCTTTATCTTCTATTTCCGTTTGTGCAATAGCAGTTTTATCTACCGGGTCCCAGAATGTAGGGGCATATTTCTTGATCAGAAGACCTTTATTATATAGGTCTAAAAATGACATTTGCGAAAGTTTTGCAGTAGAATCACTAACAGTTTGATATGTCTCATTCCAATCAAAACTTAGTGCAAGTGCTTCAAACAGAGTCCTAAATTCTAATTCAGCATCTCTAATTACCACCTGACACATCTGATTAAATTGCTCTTTAGTGAGAGATGAAGCTTTAACTCCATTTATCTTCTCAACTAAGCGCTCAGTGGGCAGCCCGTTATCATCAAAACCTATCGGATAAAACACAGTCTTACCGATCATTCTTTGAAATCTTGCAATGAAGTCTGCCTGCGTATAACTAAAAACATGCCCCATATGTAGCATCCCAGAGACAGTGGGCGGCGGTGTATCTATCACAAACGTCTCGCTTCTATCTAGCGTGCTATCCCACTTATATATCTCAGACTTCTGCCAATTTTCTTGCCATTTCTTTTCACTAATTTGTGGTTTATAGTTTTCACTTAACATATGTTACACTTATTCGATCATTAAAAACGAGCCAATCCTTATTATAAGGCCTTTGTATAATTGCAAGTTCTTCTGTCATAAATCAAATTTTAGTTTAGTGCATCAATCAAAGTAGTGCTAAGCACAAGCAATTCAAGGTGCAAGTAAAGCGCATTGCTTTAGTGAGCGAAGACAAAATCTTTGTTTATATATGCTTTAAGAACGAATTCCCAGTCTGGCAATCAAGAAAAATCTGACAAGAAACCACGCAATCAGAGTATTTGTGAGAAAATTTCAAAACAAATATAACTTTATATTTCTCTATGCAACCTCTAAATAAAACAACAAAGTTATAGTACTTTTAGACACTAAAAAATGCAAAACAGTCTATTATCTCATAGAAACCAATCAAATCAAGCAAATAACTTACAACTATCACGGTCACTCAACGAGTATAGACATCCAAATCATGTAAATCAAGAAATATAGCTTCAAAACAGCAAAAAATGTATTGTTGAAAAAATCTAAAAACATCAACAATGATGCAATATGGGGTTTTATGCGCTTTTATTTATTCTTTTTTCGCAAAAACGCAGGAATTTCAAACAAATCCTCTTTATACTCTTCTTTATTATGCGTTTGTTCTGAATCATTTTTGCCAGATATGACCTGCTCACTTCCACCAAATATTCTGCCGAATGTCCCAGAAATTTTAACATCACTTGGCGCTGCAGATTTTGTTTGAGAAACAGATTCATGGTTATCAAACTCTTCTGGATCTATCGCTTTTGGAGGGATAAAGACACTTTTTTCAGAAATGGTAGTATTTGCCACACTGTTCAGTGATATTTTTTCAAAGTCATGCTTTTGTGTATTTGCAGAATCAAGGAGGCTTGGCTGCTGCGTTTTCGCGTACTTTACATCTTGTCCATCTACTCTATTTTGTAGTTGAACAGGCGACGTAGCACTAACGCTGCCCTTACTATCTATACCAGTTGCAACTACTGATACTCTAATTCTTCCCTTCAAAGATTCATCAAAAGCGGAACCAAATATTATATTTGCAGAAGCATCTACCTCTTCTTTAATACGGTTTGCAGCCTCATCAACCTCAAAAAGCGTCATATCTGTGCTACCCGTTATATTTATCAATACACCTTGCGCTCCATTCATAGAAGAATTATCTAAAAGCGGATTAGAGATTGCTGCTTCTGCTGCCTTGATTGCACGATCCTGTCCTTCCGCTTCACCTGTCCCCATCATAGCTTTACCCATTTCTTGCATTACTGCTTTGATATCTGCAAAATCGAGATTGATGAGACCTGGCATTGTAATTAGATCTGTTACGCCACGTACACCTGACTTTAAAACATCATCTGCCATTTGGAAAGCTTCTCCAAATGTGGTTTTTTCGTTTGCAACACGAAAGAGATTTTGATTTGGAATAACTATAAGTGTATCAACGTATCGACTAAGCTCTTCAAGTCCAAGCTCTGCAACTTTCATTCTCTTACTTCCTTCAAAGTGAAAGGGTTTTGTTACTACACCAACTACTATTATCCCCATTCTTTTTGCAATTTCAGCTATTACAGGAGCTGCGCCAGTTCCAGTTCCTCCACCCATACCAGCTGCAATAAATAGCATATGACAACCTTCAAGAGATGCTTCGATATCTGTTAAAGACTCTTCAGCTGCTATTTTTCCAACTTCAGGGTAAGAACCAGCACCAAGGCCTTTTGTTGAGCTTATGCCAAGCTGTATTTTATTTTCAGCTTTTGATGCTGCGAGAGCTTGAGCATCTGTATTAGCAACCCAGAATTCAACACCCATCAGCTGTGAATCTATCATATTATTTACTGCGTTACCGCCTGCACCACCTACTCCAAACACTATTAGTTTAGGCTTTAATTCGGTATGAGTTGGCAAGCTAATTTTTAAAGTCATCAGATTCTTTATAAAAAATAAAATAGTGAATGTATAAGTCTTGAAATTTTAACACAAAATATGAAAAATACATAGCAAGAGTCAGTTTCAAAAGCTAGAAAGTGCATCAATTCAAATTCAATTGCACTTAAAAATTTAGCATTACTGCTCTTCTAAGGATTGCTATATAACGGATTTTTTATATATAATACACATAATTTATACGCTCACTTTTAAAAATTATTTGGTAAGCATTAGGTCATTGCACTAAAAGTGATTTGGAGCGAAAATAAAATAATATTTATGTAGTAAGTTTTTAGTTGAAATATGTAATTAGCAGCAATAGGCTTGTCAGAAAGAAAACACTTAATGCTGTAAAAAATTTAACATAATCAATAACACATGTATGCCGTAGTGAGCAACCTATAACATTTATACATATAATTATAATACCAAGAAAATGCAAGAAATCTTATTATACTTAGCATAACACCTCAGATATATAACACGAGTGTATAGCAGATTTTTTGACAATATAAAGAGGTCTATACTCATCATATTTTTCAAAATTGGCGCACTTAAGAATGCGCTTTATGGAGCATATCTGTCAAAAATCGATTTGTTATGCAAATAAATTTTGACCGAAAGTGAAATGTACAAGAATTAGCTTAGCAGTGGTATTGCCTAACATAAATTCTGCATTTCAAGAATCATGCGCAGGCGACTACAAGAAATATCAGATGAGCAAGCAAAAATGTTGGTTTATGCGAAAAAGTCCTTTTTGAGCCATTTTAAGAAGACGCAGAAATTTTAGTTTTTCCAATCAAGTTTCGTTAACGGCTTTATGTATGCATGCCCCAGCATTATAATATCAGCTTCCTTTGGAAGTCCACGTACCCATACTCCATCATCTTCTTCGTCAAGTAGTGTAATTTCACAAAATTGTACAATCTTATTAGAATCAACAATTTTGACACCTATTTTTCCATCGATATCGAGAGAAAGTGCAGACTGCGGGATTTTATGAGCTTCAACTGTGCTACCTAAGATAACAACATCTACGTCTTGACCATTAATATTTTTCGGAATTGAGCCATCAATGGTTATCTCAGCTCTAAAACTATTATTAGATGTATCTTTTACACTGCTAAGCAGTGTTACATTGCCATTAAGCTTAATGTTATCAAAATATACTAATGCTTCATCATTTAAGTTAATTTGTTTTCTATCATATTCAGAAAATTCTACTTTTACTATATTAGACTTGCCAGCAAAAAAAGACCCAACAACAGGAGTATTCATGCTAGCTGGGCCAGATATATAATCACCAACATGCGCAGATATATAATCAACATAACCATCAAATGGAGCGACAACTGACGAATTCTTTAGATCTAGCTCAGCTTTTACCAGCGTTGCTTTTGCTGAATGTAGGTCTGCTTGACTCTTCACGAGGTTTGCTTCGGATAATAACTTCTTTTTAAACAATATCTCAGATGCTCTGTAATCTATCTCAGCAGCTTTATAAGCAGCATTTGCTTTTTCCAAAAGTTCTGCATAGTTCTTTGAATCAATTGTCATTAATAACGTTCCTTCTTTTACAAACTGCCCATCTTGCACAAGAATTTCAGATACAATGCCGCTATCCTGAGCCATTAACGAAACGGCATCTTTTGCTCCTGCAATGCCACTTACTTTGACTACAGAATGTTTTTCCTGAGCTGTTGAATGTTCTATGCTATAAGCAGGATGTGGTACGGCTGCTTTCTTATCACCGCGATCACTAAAAACCGCACCAGATAACATCCAGAGTCCTAATAATACTACAGCTAGTATCGCATACCTTGATGCTTTATTCTTAGAACAATACCAATTGTGTATGGATATTATTCTCAACTTTAAAGATGAAAATAGTTGCTGCATATTTAGCATTTTGCCCATAAATTGCTGTTATAACATCAAACCCTTAGTCATATTATAATGTAAATTCTATAAATGTGTATGAGAAAAAGCTAGTGATGCTTTAAAATCATTACAGCACCAACTGTTTTATTATATAGCGTATTTTAGCTATATTACTGTATAGTCTTGATGTTCAAAAAAAGCAGATTTTAGCGAATATATCTCTGATAAGTGAAGAATTGGTATTTATTATGCATATACTAAGTTATAGCAAATTCAACGAATAATAGCGCATATTAGCAAATATTTTTAGAAAATTCTAGAAAGATTTGAGAGTTTAGCTGTACTAAAAGTACAGCGGCCAGTAGCACGCTTAAATTAAAAAAAGACAAAGCTAAAGTAGAGCTATTTCGAAACTCTACTTCCTTTTTGAGAACTGGTGCGTTGATTTCGCGGCTCGGATCCTCAAATGTTATAAAATACACTCTTGTCCTTCCTTGCGCCTAAATCTCCTGCCATTTCTCTGCCAGAAGCTAGTTTTGAAAGAGGTCTAGTGTTCTGTTATTTAGGGAATTTGGTATTAGATTAGACTTCAAAAGGTACGCGCGCAAAAATCTCAGAACAAGTGCCACGAGTGTCAAAATAGCGTCTTAAATCCGCAAAAAAATATTATAATAAACGCAAAAACCTTACGGATTTTGTGAAAGCAGTGTTTGCTCGGGGCATATGAGTAATAATCATATACAAAAATTGATTTGTTTGCGTATATAAATTTTTGGCGGATGGAGCAAAAAGAGTTAGTAAGAACTAAGTGAGGAATGCTGTATAATCAATACATAATGAACAGCCCCATAAGGCGCTAATTTTGAAAAGTATTATGAGTGTGATGTCGGTTAAAGAGATGAGTTAAAGAGTTGATTTATCATTGGATATAAAAATCTTTGTTTTGTATCTAATAGTTTTTTAGAAAGGTCATATTATAAAAAATAAAAAAGCGAGTCCTTGAAAAACAAGCACTCGCCTCTTCTATCAAATAACAGCTTCTAATAACGTTATTAGAATGTCATTCTAAAACCAACTGTTACACTGTGAGTAAGCGCAGGTTTCAACTCATATTTAAATGTTGACTTAGGATCAGCAGTAGTTGCACCAGCTTTTTCTAACGCAAGCGTGTTTGCGCCAGTACGGCCATTCATAGCATAAGCTAAATCGATGTAAGCACCTCTAGAAACTTCAAACGCAACACCAACACCAAGTCTGTAAGCAAATCCGAACTTATTAGATGTTTTAATATCAGTGATGTTTCCTGTGGTTCCTGATTTGCCAACTTCTCCATAACCTGCAAGAGCTTTTACTAAATCGCTATCATCAAGCGTCGCACTTCCATAAGCTGCGCCTAAACCAGCCATAACGAAAGGAGTAAATGCAGAACCTGTGTTGAAATCGTAGTAAGCATTTGCCATTACAGCAAAGTTTTTAGAGCTATTTTTGAACTGCTGCTTAATATCTTTATCTGCATTATCTTTAAGAGCAAGCTCATGTGTCGCGCTTTTAGAAGCATAGCTCAGCATAAGATCTGTTCTTACTTCATCAGAAATATAATAACCGAAAGTTACATCACCAATAAAACCTTTGCTAAAGACATTGTCTGTAGGTGATAATTCCTTTGTATCAGCAGCAATTTTATACTTGGTGCCAACTGTCAAAGCAGCACTGCTACTTAAGCTAAATTTGTCTTTGCCCATTCCATAACCAGCATCTGCTTTGAAATACATTTTGCCAGCTTCTCCAGCACTTGCAATGCTAGCAGATGCAACTGCTGCACTCACACTTAACAACGTAAGAAATTTTTTCATGTTTCCTCTAAAATAGATAAGCTTTTGTTGTTTCATCTTGTTCCGACATACTCATTGAGATGATATACGCAACTTGGCTCTACAGGGAAGAACACAAAAATGCTCAAAATCTGTTATACAGGAGGAGCGACAGAATTTTATCGCTTTACCAAGACATACGTCACCAAAGAAGAACTCGGATCACATAGCTAGTTTATAACGCATGCGATAAACGGTTGTAAAATAATATTTTTCATTTTGAGCATTTTTATTACAAATTTCTTTAGCTGTGTGACTTTTTTGCAACTGCAGTAGCAGCATATAAACTATAATATAATTTCATATAAGCCACGCATAGCTTTGCACAGCCGAAGCTTATTAGCATATGCGAACAAATATTTGCTATATTTCAAAAAATTTGCGTTCTTTAAAAACAACTCGTTATGTATTGATTTTACCATGCCATCAAGTTCTTTCTAGTAATTGTTGTCATGGACGACTCAACATTTGACAAATCTCGAAGGACTCAAGAATTGATAGAATCTGTTGGTTGTAAGATGCTTTTTCTGCCACCTTACTCTCCAGATTTAAATCCTATTGAGAAGTTTTGGGCAAATATGAAACGATGGATTAGAAATCAAATTGCGCTATTCACATCATTAGAACACATATTAGATGGCTTCTTCTCAAGCGTGCTAATCTAACTCAAATAACTATCATATATCTTCTTTAGATAGCTCAGTTACACGTTCAATTACATTGATATCAAATCCTTGCAACAAGAGATTTGTAGCAATTTTCATCTTTTCTTCTAACTGACCTTCTCTCTTACCCTCTATTTTACCCTCAGCTATACCTCGCTTTAGATCTATACTCATTCCTTTATAAAGAGCTGTGTCCAGCATAATGTACAAAAATAAATTAGCACAGGATTCGGCCATGCGCTAATTTTTGGATATATTAATTGCTCCTGTGCCTAAAAACACTACTTTCACAAAATCCGTAAGGTTTTTTTGCGCTGACTTACAACATTTTTTTAAAGATTTAAAGCGCCATTTTGATACTCCAAGCATTATTTCATACCTGTTCCAAGACTTTTGGTGCGCGTACTACTTAAAAAGCTTAAAGCTTATTCTTTTGTCAGGAAAATATATATTACAGCTCATTCACTTGGCGGTGCACTTGCCAATATTGCTTATCTGCATAATTAAACATTACAGCCGTTATTTGAGAATTATATGCATCACAACTAGCTCAGTGAGCCCTCTTCGCAAACTAAACAGCGACTTGGAGAAACATGAAGGCAACGCCCAGAAAGAATGCTAATGATTGATATACAAATGACAAAACATGATACTTCAGAACACTTTCTGGCACTATCTGCACTAATTTGACACACCGCTGGAAGCACTGCCATCACTGGTTTCAGCAGAAGCCGAACCTCCATTGCTTGTTACACAAGACGCTTGAGTTTCTCCGTTGCTATCTGTTTGTATAACCTCTACCCCATCACATTTTGCAGAAGACTGAGCTGCATCTCCATCGGTTGAAGCTTGACTGGACTGCCCACTACTGCCCCAAGAAAATGACCATGCCCCACCACTAATGCTATTTAAAATTTCGTCAGATAATATTTTTAGTTCCATAGCTTGCACCTATAAACAATTGTTGTAAAATTTTAAATTCTTATTTGGTAATACTTACTTGATATACATCCGAAAAATGAAGAGATGCCAATTTTACAAAGTATGACTAAGAAGTATATATTTTTCTAATGCTCATCTTTAGCGCTGGCGTTGCTATTTGAAGAGCCGTTGCTGTTGCTTGAATCCGAACTTGCACTGCTACTGCCGGAAGAGGCACTAGCAGATCCTGACGTAGAATCAGAAGATGTAGAAGCGCCAGCGCTTACGCTCCAAGCTCCACCAGATACAAATTCTAAAATGGTAAGATCTAATTTTTCATGTAACATATATATTTTCTCTAAATTTTAAGTTATTTAAAACTACTCTGCAGATGCACTGCTTGAGGCGCCGTTGCTATCCGCACTACCTTCTGCTCTTGCGTTATCGCCACCTGCTACAGAGCCACTAACACTTCCACCACCAGCAGAAACGCACCCTGCAACTGAGCCAGAAGCACTATTCTCTGCTCTATCTCCACTGTTTACAGAGCCACTCACCTCACCAGAAGAACTTATCGAGCCACAAGCAACATAGCTTTCTCCTCCAGAAATAGCATCCAACTCATCCAACGATAGAAAATCACTGCTTTTCTTCATATGCAATACCTTTATTACTACTTTTTACTATCAATAATCCATTTGCCTTTATTAAAAATAAGTAGACTATTGCAGAAATAATATGCTACACCACTAAATATTGCAATATATTTTTAAGAAGTTGCTCAATAAATGCTATATGAAAAAGATATTTCGCGATGAAGCGCTAAAAAAATCACAATTTCCAGATCAAATAGAAGAGGTTTTAGAAGTTGTATCTATAAAATCATGGCTTCTATTATTAGCAATAATATTTTTAATTATAATTAGCGTGATATGGAGCATCTTTGGCGTTATTTACAAAGAAGTTAAGGGAAGCGGCATATTAATATATAAAGATAGCAGCATACTAGAAATCAACACGATTAGTGCCGGCACACTTAAAAAAATACATGTCAAAAATGGAGATATTATTACAAAAGGAGATGTGATAGCATCTGTAGAAGATCGGATATTTTATGAAAAAATACAAAACTTGCAACTGCTGAGAGAGAAATTAAATGATGAAAAAAGCCGCTTAGAAAAATTCGCGCAAGAGCATGTTGCTTCAAATTTACTTTTTATTGAGAAGCAGGGCAATACCATGCAAGAACTCATGCAAATTAGCCAAAAAAGGTTAAAATATCACCATAAACTTCTTAATTCATATAAAAACTTGTTCAAACGTGGCATCATAACAGAAATTACTTTAGAAAATCAGCGCCAGGAATATTATAACGCCCTTCAAACTATATCCAAAACTCAAGCTGAGCTTGAAGGATTAAAAGTTGAGAAACAACGTATTATAGATGGATTAGAGCAGCGCAAACAAAACAATGATGCTGAGATTTTGAATACTGAACACAAACTAAAAGAACAAGAGCTGCAGTATATGCTGAGCACAAATATAACAAGTCCGATTTCCGGAACTGTTATAGAAATTAGAGCCGCGGAAGGTAAATATTTGGAAAGATCATCCCCTCTCATAGCAATAGCAACTCATCATGATAAAAATGCATTACAAGCAAAACTCTATGTTCAAGCACTTAACGGGAAAAAAGTTAAGATTGGAAACAGTGTTAGAATAATACCATCCACAGTAGTTGCTGAAGAATTCGGATTTATTAGAGGAAATGTAGCAGAGACTGCTGCATTCCCTACTTCTGATGCAGCTATACTTGCTACACTTGGCAACTCAAAGCTTGCAGAAGAATTTTCAGCTAGCGGCCCATCAATCGCAGTAACAGTAGATTTGTTGAAAAATGACAAAAATATAAGTGGTTTAAAGTGGAGCACAGAAAATGGCCCACCGTTTGAAGTGACGCAAGGTACAATGGTCCATGCCTTTATAATAGTAAATGAAATATCACCAATAGCATTATTTATTCCAATGCTAGAGAAATATCTAGCAAAAATCAGGAAAACAAGTGAATTTTAAGGCGAAAAGATGTTATTCTCGATTACACACCAGCTTCAAAAGTTGCGCAAGAAAAAAATAAAAACGCCGGTGATTTTGCAAATGGAAGCAACGGAATGTGGCGCTGCGGCACTTGCTATTGTACTTGCATATTATGGTTGCATTGTGCCATTAGAGGAGATGCGCCAAGAATGTGATGTAACCAGAGATGGAAGCAAAGCTAGCAATATAGTGACAGCTGCAAGAAAGTATGGCTGCACCGCAGATGGCTATGCTATCGATATGAATGAAATACACAAAATACAACTTCCCGCCATATTATTTTGGAATTTTAATCATTTCGTCGTACTTGATAGTATAAATCGTGAAATTTTTTATATCAATGATCCAGCAACCGGCCCAAGAACAGTGAACTTAGAAGAGTTTTCCAAGTCTTTTACTGGCGTATGTATATGCATAAAACCTACAGACAAATTCCAGAAAGTTGATACAAGAAAAAAACTTTCAAATATAATTCACAGCACGATCAAGGGAAACTACCTAAGGATCATTTTTTTATTGCTTTGTGGATTCTTTATTTCTTTTTTTCCAATTATATTTTCTGCTATCTCCAAAATATTCTTCGATTATTATTTAATTGCAAAACAAAATGAGTGGTTTCCTGCAATCATCACTTCACTAATCCTTGCTAAGATTTTAGAAATAATTCTATCACTTATTAAAAGCAGACATCTTCTTAAATTGGAACTCAACATTAGTACAAAATATACAATTGATATATTCAAGCATATAATGCGCCTTCCACTGATATTTTTCACTCAAAGATATTCAGGTGATATAGCCTCTAGGATGAATTCAACAAATGGTTTTGCAAGATATATGATTCATGATATAGGTGCAAATTTTATGAATTTATTCATAATTTTACTCTCTATTGCAGCAATATTTTCTATTAATAGTCTAATGGCAGCTTTTGTGCTTTGTTTCATATCTCTTAATGCTTTTATCACTTACCAAAAATCATCGGAAAGATTGACATTAAACCGCAAATTAGCACAAGAAAAAGGGCACCTCTATGCATTTTCACTGAATTCTATAAAAAGTATAGAAACTGTTAAATCTTCTAATTCAGAAAATATTATATTTTGCCGTCTTGCTGCCTATCACATGAATGCATTAAATACGCAAAGCAAATTAGCGCAAGTTGATTTAATACTTAGTAGCACTGGAAGCTTATGCAATTCATTGATATTTGTTACAACTTTTGTATTCGGTGCATATGAAATAATCCTAGGATATCTTTCTATAGGTGGGTTGCTAGCATTTAAAGCAATAGCATTTTTGCTAAATAACTATATCTTGAAGATTATTAGCTCATTTAATAATTTGCAGGCTGCATATGCAGATTTACTGAGACTGCATGACATTCAGCTATATCCAGAAGATGTACGGTATAGCTTATGTTCTGATAGTATATATGTAGACAAAAATGTTATTACTCAGACAAAAAGTAATAAAAATCGAAAAATAGCACCAAATAAAATACGTATAAACTCAAAGCAAGAAGATTGTTTTCTTATAGATAGTAATCAAAGCTTATTGATGGAGTGCAGAGATATCAGCTTTGGCTATAGTAAATTGAGCGCACCAATAGCGCATAAATTCAATCTCAAAGTAAAAGAGGCGGAACTAATAGCAATCGTGGGAAAAACAGGTGGTGGAAAGTCTACTATTGCAAAACTACTTGCGGGACTCAACCACCCAACTGAAGGACTTATTCTGTTTAAAAGACGAGAGATGCAAAGTATCTCACAAAGTGAATTGTACGATGCTATCTCGTATGTAGATCAAGATATAACGCTTTTTTCAGGCAGTATCTTTGAGAATCTTACTATGTGGGATGAGACAGTTTCAAACGATATGGTATTTCAAGCTATTTCTGATGCTTGTTTGGAAAAAGTCATTAGCGAAAAAGGTCTTGCTTTCCAGCTGCAGGAAAATGGCCTTAGGGTCTTTCTCATTGATTGTGTAAATTTTTTAGAGCCATTAAAATCTCCCATCAAATTTGATTATAAAATGAGCCATAGCTTCATTCCAGTTAGAGATAGGCATGGTCCATTTTTTGGTAATATAATCAATCGTTAGGTATAAAACCTTGAATACCGAATCATCATTTGGGAAAACACGCTTATTTCTTGTAACTTTTCTCAACTGACTATTCAGCGATTCTATAGCATTTGTAGTGTAAATTATCTTACGGATACTCTCTGGATATTGCAAAAATATTACCAGATTCTCCCAATTATTATACCAGGATTTTGATATATGTGGATATCGTTTACTCCATTTCTTATCAAAAGATTCTAGAGCAAGACGCGCTTCATCTTCAGTAGCAGAGCTATAAATAAGCTTTAAATCTGATGCCAATAATTTTCTGTCTTTATATGATACATACTTCAGGCTATTTCTAATTTGATGTACTATACAAAGCTGATGCTCAGTTTTGGGATAACTTGCGCATATAGCTTCAGACATACCAGTCAGGTTATCACTACAGGCAATTAATATATCTTTTAATCCTCGATTCTTCAATTCAGTAAAATTACTAAGCCAGAATTTAGATCCTTCATTCTCACTTATCCATAATCCTAAAATATCTTTTCGGCCCTGTAAATCTATACCCAGCGCAACATATACTGATTTATTAATTATCTGTTTATCTTGCCTTACCTTAACTATTAAACAATCAAAATATACTATAGGATATAATGGTTCAAGAGGTCTACTCTGCCAAATTCTAACCTCATCAATTACATCATCTGTAACCCTACTAATTAAACTCTCACTAACTTCTGCTCCATATAATTCTTGTAATTGGATCTTGATATCAGACAAACTCATCCCCTTGGCATACAGAGATATTATCTTTTGATCTAAACCATCTATTCTTGTTTGATTCTTGGAGACAATTACAGGTGCAAATTTACCTTCTCTATCTCGCGGAATATTTAACTCGATACTGCCATTCTCAGTAATCAAATTCTTATTATAATGACCATTCCTGCAATTCTCAGTTTCAGACCTATCATATTTGTTATAACCTAAGTGTTCAGACATTTCTGCCTGCAAGGCTCTCTCCAAAATACTCTTCGTTAATTCCTTAATCAATCCATCCTGCTTCAGTACTGTCTTTAAATCCGCTCCTCCTTCTATCAGTAAATCTATCGCTTCATTTATTTTCTTATTCTTTTCTGTCTTCATTCTAATTACCTATATTCTTTATTAATTCCAAATATAGGCTCTACTATAATTTACACAATCTTTGATAAAGACTCTGGCCTTAATTTAAGTGGAGGAGAACGTCAGCGCCTTGAGATCGCAAGAGCGCTAATTAATCAACCCAAATTACTTATACTTGATGAAGCAACCTCCGCTCTAGATTATGAAACCGAACAAAAAATGATGAAAAATATACGCAAGCGAAGGTGTGCAATCATTTCAATTGCACATAGGCTCAGCGCTATACGTACTTTTGATCAAATAATAGTACTAAGTGATGGAGTAATACTGGAACAGGGAAATCATGAAGAACTTATGCTGTTAAAAGGTAAATATTATAATCTTGTTCAAGAAGAAAATGCATATTCAAGCTGATTCAGAACTACAAGCTGCCGCTAATTTAATAGCAAAGTATTCTGGCTTTATCATTGACTGGTCACGCGCCTTAGAAATACCTACTTGCATAGAAGATTTAGAGCGTGTTTCTTACAGTAGCAATTATAGAATACGCAAAATCAAATTAGCAGATATAGAGTCAAAGAAATTTTTTATACCAGTTCTCGCTTATGAGAAAAACTCTAATATCCCAATTATTCTTTATTGTAGTGGCAATAGAGTTTTTAAGGAGCGTATATCACATTCTGAAAGTGATAGTAGACTTCTTAGTAAACTCAACAATTGCTTTGTCGCATCAAATGCTCAGATGCTAATGCACTTCATGTACACTGCGCTCTTGCGCTTCGTATACTCCTTGCACTTGCCTAACTGGAACAAGTTTACGAAGAAGTTTAGTGATATATCATTTGAAACGCTACAAGAGGATGTTTGGATAATATATCCTTGCATGAAAGAAGAAATGCTGGCAATCAAGGGCTTGCTACATACCATGCTAGGTTTTATTAAAAAAGATGGATTGTTGATTATTATTCTCTCAGCTATAGCTGGATTCTCCTCTTTATTGCCGATTTTATTCGCATCATATGTTATAGAATATATAGTTCCGATAGGACAAATTTATCCATTAATGCTGCTTGGAATAATTTTTTTCTTAGGATTAGTCGTCAGCAATATATTCTGCGCGTTAGAGCAGATCGTTATCACAAGATTGTCAATGAAAGTAAAAGTTTACCTTTTTCCAATTTTTTGGGATCACATACTAAGATTATATCCAAATTTTTTTCTGAAGTTTTCTAGTGCTGACCTTTTGAATAGAATGATTTCTATACAAGATCTGATTATATCAATTTTTCGCCGCACTTTAGGCCTGCCAATGCAGCTAATAGGCATGATTGTGAATCTCTTATTCATGCTATATTGCAGCAACACTTTGGCTATCATATCAATATTGTGTTGCACTGCTATTGTTATAATAGATATATTGTTTGCGAAAATTTATATTCAATATAAAAGGCATTTGCTGGAATATGCTGCAAAACTCGCTGCAACATCCATAGAGTGCATTACTTCTATTTGCAAAATTAAAAGCAGTAATAAAGAAGAGAGTGTCATTACAAACTGGAAGAGCATTCTTTTAAAACATAAAAGTGTGCTTCGTAGTATATGCATGATTGATAATATAAGATTTGTCATAAGCGGAGCGTTTTATACGGCTTCCACTACTCTTGTGTATTTTGCAATACATTCAGGTAATCTTGAGCTTGCTATAGGAGTAATATTTTCATTCATTGTAGCATCAAGCCAATTCAGCATTCTTTTTTTTCGCTTAAGCAATAGCGTCATATATATTATGCAGCTGCGCCCTGTTATGGAAAGAGCGCTACCAATCATTGAATCAAAGCGTGAGGCAACTAATATAAAATTACAGCATAAATTAAAAGGTAGTATAAAATTCCACAATGTTACATTTTCATATAAAGGCTCAAGTAAAGTTGTTTTAGATAATAGACCTCTTGCATAACCATATAAATTGATTAAAATCCTTGATTTTATCAAGGATAACATGAAGTTTGAAAACATCAAAGATGAATACGCAGAAGAGTTTCGCAGGCTTACTGGCATTAAACGAGGAACGTTTGAAGTTATACTAAGTATATTAAAAGAAGCTGAAGCTATTTTAAAGTCTCAAGGTGGAAAACCCAATAAATTGGCTTTAGAAGATCGATTACTCATGACGCTTGAGTACTTGCGTGAATACAGGACATATTTTCATATTTCCCGCAGTTATGGAATAAGTGAAAGTGCCTGTTATCGTAATATACGTTGGATTGAAGATACTCTAATTAAAGATAAACGATTTTCACTACCTGGACGTAAAGCATTACTAAAAAGCGATTCTGAATACGAACTTGTGTTAATTGATGCTACTGAAACACCGATAGAACGACCTAAAAAAAACAGAAGCACTTTTATTCGGGAAAAAAGAGGCGACATACTCTAAAAACTCAGCTTATTGTGGATAAAAGGAAAAAAGAAATCATTTGCACTAATTTTTCTAATGGCAAGCGTCATGATTTCAGGTTATTTAAAGAATCCGGAGTTCACATCCACCCTGAGATTAAAGTTCTTACAGATACTGGTTATCAAGGCATTGATAAGTTGCATTATAATTCAGAGTTACCAAAGAAAAAGACAAAAAAGCGACCACTAAGCAGGAAAGATAAAAAGAAAAATCGTCAATTGTCTAGTGAACGTGTTTTAAATGAAAACGTCATAGGCATGATCAAACGATTTAAAATTATCGCTGATCGTTATAGGAACAGAAGAAAACGATTCGGTTTAAGGTTTAATTTACTTGCTGGTATCTATAACTTTGAGCTTTAAATAGGTTATGCAAGAGGTCTAATGTCTCATTTGAGGTAAAGCGTGGTAAGACGGTTGCTATAATCGGAGCTAGCGGTTCTGGCAAATCTACAATCCTGAGGCTGTTGTTAGGATTTGAAAATGCTGATTCAGGAAAGATCTATTATGATAACATCAATCTCAGTAACCTCGATATTTATAACTTGCGAGCGCAGATTGGAAGTGTGCTACAAAATCATACACTGATCCCAGGCACCATATATACAAATATTATAACATCAAACAAAATTAGTCTTGAGGATGCAAGGATTATAAGTAGTATTGCATGCCTCGAGGAAGATATTAAAAAAATGCCCATGGGCATGGATACTATAGTTTGCGAAAGAGGATCTACTTTATCAGGCGGACAAAGACAAAAGTTGATGATAGCAAGAGCGATAGCATGCAATCCTACAGTATTGCTATTAGATGAGGCCACTTCAGCGCTTGATAATCATTCGCAGTATTTAATCTCTAAAAATATTAGAAAACTAGGGATTACACAGATTATTATAGCACACAGACTGAGCACAATACAAAACGCGGACCTAATTTTGACTATTAAAAATGGTCAAGTGCATATGTAGTCTACTCCACAAAAATTGATTTGCTGCGCAAATAAATTTTTGGCGGATGTGCTATAAAATACGGTTTCTGATGGGATTCCTTTAGTACCCAAGCCTTCATAGCTAGTTTTGCATCAGAGCACAACTTCCGGAGCCAGAGAATGAATATAAAGTTGTATCAATGCATTTCAAAAGCTACAATGCATATTTTTGGGGGGTGGACGACCTAGCTGTGCAAAATGATTAGCTCCTCACCTATATCAAATGCATCAACTTGTTCATGTATATCAATAGATTGTTCCTCTGAACCTGTATCGCCAGTTTGTTGAATCTGTAGCAATAAATCAGAAATTGCATTTGTGATTTGCTGCGTCATTACTCCATACTGAAATGTTTTAATAATATTCTACAATATCAATGCGAAGCTTCTGTAATTAATAAGTAATTACATCCTATATTAGCAAAATCAGATGAGCATAACGAACAAAAGCATTCAATATTAAGCTCAACCAAAAAATAACGCAAAGAAAGGTAAATTTCATAACAAGATCACATCAACTATTTATGTTTATCTAATATATCTAGAGCGTTTCTTATAGCTGTCCTTAAATTAATATTTATTCTTCTTATGAACGTCTGATGTAATTCTCAATCAAACTACATCCTACGCTTCTGTATCAATCCAAAAATCATGCGAATCCTGTATATAAAGCGATTGTGCAGATAGATCACTCACATAACCAACTGAACTTTCCTCACTATTTACTTCAAGATAAAACAAGTACGCATTTGAAACAGCACTATATACTAGGCTAATGTGTGGCATACCAAACAGTCCTATAATATAAGGCAGCGCCATATAAACCTACTGTTGTCATAATATGCTCTGCAGCTTTCTCATATTGACCAAGATACAAGTAGTGCGCAGCATCTATCGCATTAATAGCAGTAGAGTAAAAATTGACTCTAGAATACAGACCATAAAGCTGCGCTGAGTCCAATAAAACCTTCTTCATATTGTCTTGTGTAGGCGTGCGCATCAATCTTGCGGAGTCTACTACTGTATTCAATATTTTAAATCCTGTAGTTGTCTTATATAAAAATTCCTGCGCAACTTCCTGAACATTGATATCAGCTTTAAACTTCTCTCTTAAAGCATTGATAAATAGAAAATCCTTAGAATTGCCTACTTTATCTGGATGCAGTGGGCCCAGTAGTTCTCTTCTAAAGGCGCCATGATCTTTTAAAATATCAATAGAGTACTTAACATTATTATTATTTAAAATCTCATTGAAGCGAGCAACATCAGCGCGATAGATTATTTTCTTAAGTTGCCACTGAATATCTAATTTATCTAATAGACCTCTTGCATAACCATATAAATTGATTAAAATCCTTGATTTTATCAAGGATAACATGAAGTTTGAAAACATCAAAGATGAATACGCAGAAGAGTTTCGCAGGCTTACTGGCATTAAACGAGGAACGTTTGAAGTTATACTAAGTATATTAAAAGAAGCTGAAGCTATTTTAAAGTCTCAAGGTGGAAAACCCAATAAATTGGCTTTAGAAGATCGATTACTCATGACGCTTGAGTACTTGCGTGAATACAGGACATATTTTCATATTTCCCGCAGTTATGGAATAAGTGAAAGTGCCTGTTATCGTAATATACGTTGGATTGAAGATACTCTAATTAAAGATAAACGATTTTCACTACCTGGACGTAAAGCATTACTAAAAAGCGATTCTGAATACGAACTTGTGTTAATTGATGCTACTGAAACACCGATAGAACGACCTAAAAAAAACAGAAGCACTTTTATTCGGGAAAAAAGAGGCGACATACTCTAAAAACTCAGCTTATTGTGGATAAAAGGAAAAAAGAAATCATTTGCACTAATTTTTCTAATGGCAAGCGTCATGATTTCAGGTTATTTAAAGAATCCGGAGTTCACATCCACCCTGAGATTAAAGTTCTTACAGATACTGGTTATCAAGGCATTGATAAGTTGCATTATAATTCAGAGTTACCAAAGAAAAAGACAAAAAAGCGACCACTAAGCAGGAAAGATAAAAAGAAAAATCGTCAATTGTCTAGTGAACGTGTTTTAAATGAAAACGTCATAGGCATGATCAAACGATTTAAAATTATCGCTGATCGTTATAGGAACAGAAGAAAACGATTCGGTTTAAGGTTTAATTTACTTGCTGGTATCTATAACTTTGAGCTTTAAATAGGTTATGCAAGAGGTCTAATAAGTATTTTGCTGGATTCCAGAATCCTTCCAATACAAAAGTAGAATCAGCTTTATCAATTGAATTACTTGTCAAAAGAACATGAGGCTCTGCACGATCTCTAATCGCAACTAATGCAGTATGTTCTGTTTGCAGCAGTATAGGCAAAGGAACTTGAGCCTTAGCACTGTCTACTATATTTTCTATTAGACCTCTTGCATAACCATATAAATTGATTAAAATCCTTGATTTTATCAAGGATAACATGAAGTTTGAAAACATCAAAGATGAATACGCAGAAGAGTTTCGCAGGCTTACTGGCATTAAACGAGGAACGTTTGAAGTTATACTAAGTATATTAAAAGAAGCTGAAGCTATTTTAAAGTCTCAAGGTGGAAAACCCAATAAATTGGCTTTAGAAGATCGATTACTCATGACGCTTGAGTACTTGCGTGAATACAGGACATATTTTCATATTTCCCGCAGTTATGGAATAAGTGAAAGTGCCTGTTATCGTAATATACGTTGGATTGAAGATACTCTAATTAAAGATAAACGATTTTCACTACCTGGACGTAAAGCATTACTAAAAAGCGATTCTGAATACGAACTTGTGTTAATTGATGCTACTGAAACACCGATAGAACGACCTAAAAAAAACAGAAGCACTTTTATTCGGGAAAAAAGAGGCGACATACTCTAAAAACTCAGCTTATTGTGGATAAAAGGAAAAAAGAAATCATTTGCACTAATTTTTCTAATGGCAAGCGTCATGATTTCAGGTTATTTAAAGAATCCGGAGTTCACATCCACCCTGAGATTAAAGTTCTTACAGATACTGGTTATCAAGGCATTGATAAGTTGCATTATAATTCAGAGTTACCAAAGAAAAAGACAAAAAAGCGACCACTAAGCAGGAAAGATAAAAAGAAAAATCGTCAATTGTCTAGTGAACGTGTTTTAAATGAAAACGTCATAGGCATGATCAAACGATTTAAAATTATCGCTGATCGTTATAGGAACAGAAGAAAACGATTCGGTTTAAGGTTTAATTTACTTGCTGGTATCTATAACTTTGAGCTTTAAATGTATTAGTCGATATTTTATCTTACATTTGGTAAACTAAATTAGTTATTAAATGGAGATAAGCAATGAACTTAAATCAAAAAATAATCAAACCTAAAATTGGTTTACTTGAATTGGCCAAAAGCCTTGGTAGTATATCATCTGCATGTAAGGCAATGGGTTATAGTAGAGATAGCTATTACAGATTTAAAGAACTATATGAAACAGGAGGAGAAGAAGCGCTATACGAAATAAGTCGTAAGAAGCCAATAATGGCTAATAGAGTAGATCCTAATGTAGAAAAAGCAGTAATTGATATGGCGATAGAGTACCCAGCATATGGACAACTTAGAGTATCAAATGAGCTGAAGAAGAGTGGTATACTTGTCTCACCTGGTGGAGTCAGGTCAATTTGGTTACGTAATGATTTAAATAATATCAATAAAAGATTGAAAGCATTAGAAGCTAAGATGGCCCAAGATGGTATTATTTTGACTGAAGCACAGCTGCAAGTACTAGAGAAACGTAGTAATGAAAAAGAAGCACATGGAGAAATTGAGACACAACATCCAGGTTATCTAGGTTGCCAAGATACATATTATGTAGGAAATTTCAAAGGGATAGGAAAGGTTTATGCTCAGGTGTTTATTGATAGCTACAGTAGATTTGCTGATGCTAAACTGTATACTGAAAGAACTGCAATTACTGCAGCTGATATGCTAAATGATCGAGTGTTACCATGGTATGAGAGTCAAGGGATACCAATGCTTCGTATTCTTACAGATCGTGGAGGAGAATATAAAGGGAATATAGAGCACCATGCTTTTGAGTTATTTCTCAGTATAGAAGGTATAGAGCATACTACAACTAAAGCATATTCACCTCAGACTAATGGTATGTGTGAACGTTTTAATAAAACTATGAAACAAGAATTCTTTGATACAGCTATGCGTAAAAAGATTTATACAGCATTAGATGATTTGCAATTAGATCTTGATATTTGGTTAGAACATTTCAACAATGCAAGACCTCATTCTGGTAAATATTGTTATGGAAAAACTCCTATGCAAACTTTTTTGGATAGTAAAAAGTTTGCTGTGGAAAAGAATAATGAAATCTTGTATCTCAGTTACATATCTGACAGTCAAAACTTAACTGACAAGCAGATATAAAATTTATAACTGTCTGTAAGATCAAATATTGACTTCTACACTTTAAATAGGTTATGCAAGAGGTCTATTTTATCACTTACAATCTGACTGGATAAAGATTCAATAATACGCTTATTGCTCTCTATTTGATCTACAGACGTAGATTGATTAAGCATGGAATTCTCAAGCAGCAAAGAGTGTAGATAAACAGCATTTTCTTGAGTAGCTCTTTGACCTGTTAAATAGTAAATAAAGTTTTCTATTACCTCAGGGCCGCAGTTACCATATCTCTGCCCCTCAACGCTTACATGGTTGTAGGTAACTTTATATCCTGTATTTTCTAAAGTACTAGTTAGAGCGGACTTAAAAGCACTATTGATCTTGTGATTTGCAGGGTCAACATAATCAAGCGCAACAGAATCACCACTCGCGCTCACAACAAGACCAACCCAATGCTTTCTATCTATATTAATTGGGATTAATATTTTTTGTGTTTCTAACTCTGCATTTGCTGAGTCATTCTGTCTATTTAACTCAGCAATGATATCATCTAGCAAATTATCTATCCTACCTGTATCTGTTTCCAAGAGATAATTTGCTTTTAATATTGCTATTTTAGAATCTATGGCAAGATCATTTAATCGCATCAGTAATAACTGATCAATTCCTTCTTCATAATATTTAAGGAACGACTCATGTATACCTTCTGGAGAAGTATTTATAGAAGAAGCAACAACACCTTTACCAGATAGTACTGCTTTATGTTTTAGAAGCAGATCTTTTGACAAACCACTTGCATTGTCACACACTGTTCTGCCGCTTTGATCTTTCTCAAGGAAAAGCAATTTGTGTTGTTCTTCTTTACCTAAAACCTTAAATAGATCATGTTCAAGTAACACTTTTAAATTTTCTGAGTTATTAGAAGCAGCCAAGTGCAGTAGTGTTTTACCATAGTGATTTTTCTCAAGGAAAAGCAATTTGTACTGTTCTTTTGTAATGAAAGCATGAAAAGGCTCACTCTCAAGTAACACTTTTAAATTTTCTGAGCTATAGGTGGCAGTCATTCGCAGTATTGTTTGGCCATCTTTATCTTTCTCAAAGAAGAGTAATTTGCGCTGCCCTCCTTCAGTTAAAGCCTTAAAATGTTTACTATTAAGTAACACTTTAAAATTTTCTGAGCTATAAATAGCCTTGCGCAGTATTGTTATGCCATAGATATCTTTCTCAAAGAATAGTAAATTTTGTTGTACAAACTGACCTAAAGCCTGAAACACTTCGCTCTCAAATAATACTTTGAAACTGCCAGAGTCATCAGAAGCGGCTCTATACAGTACTGTTTTGCCATAGATATCTTTCTCAAAGAAAAGTAATTTATACCGCTCTTCTTTACTTAAAACTTTGAACGCCTCACTCTCAAGTAATACTTTTAAACTTTTCGAATTCGCAGCGGCCGCTCTATGCAATACTGTTTTGTCATCATTATCTTTCTCTATGAAAAGTAATCTTTGCTGCCCTTCTTTCCATAATGCCTTAAATACCTCGCTCTCGAGTAATACTTTGAAACTTTTGGAGTTATAAACGGCAGCATAGCACAGCACTGTATCGCCATCTTTATTTTTTTCAAGTAATAGTAATTTCTGCTCTTCTCTACTAAAAGATTTAAACGCTTCGCTCTCAAGTAATATTTGAAAACTTTCATGGTTATTAGCAGCAGCATGGTGCAGTACTATATTGCCATAGTTATTTTGTTCAGAGAAAAGTAATTTTTGCTCTTCTTTCCCTAACGCCTTAAATACCTCACTCTCAAGTAATATTTCTAAACATTTCGGATTCTTAGCCGCATCATGCAGTACTGTGTGACCATCATTATTTTTCTTAAGTAATAGTAATTTCTGCTCTTCTTTCTCTAACGCCTTAAATACTTCGCTCTCAAATAATATTTGAAAACTTTCTGCTCTACAAGTAGCAGCATGGTGCAGTACTATATTGCCATAGTTATTTTGTTCAGAGAAAAGTAATTTTTGCTCTTCTTTCTCTAACGCCTTAAATACCTCACTTTCAAGTAATATTTGAAAACTTTCTGGACTACTGGCAGCAGCATAGTGCAGGACTATATTGCCGCTATTATTTTTTTCAAGGAAAAGTAATTTTTGCTCTTCTTTCCATAACGCCTTAAATACTTCGCTCTCAAGTAATATTTGAAAACTTTCTGGACTACTGGCAGCAGCATAGTGCAGTATTGTATCGCCATCCTTATTTTTCTCAAGGAAAAGTAATTTTTGCTTTTCTTTCCCTAATTCCTTAAATACATCGCTCTCCAGTAACATTTGTAAACTTTCAACTCTATAAGTAGCAGCGTAGTGTAGTGCTGTATCGCCACTTTGATCTTTCTCAAGTAATAGTAATGTCTGCTCTTCTTTCCCTAACTCCTTAAATACCTTGCTCTCAAGTAATATTTTCAAACTCTCAGTGCTATTAGAAGCAATACGGTGCAGCACTGTACCACCATGGTTATTTTTCTCAAGGAAAAATAATTTCTGTCCCTCTTTACCTAATTCTTGCAGTGCTTCGCTCTCAAGTAATATTTTTAAACTTTTGGAGCTATTAGCAGCAGCATAGTGCAGTGCTGTATCACCATCCTTATTTTTCTCAAAGAATAGTAATTTTCGCTCTTCTTTAGTTAATGCTTTAAATACTTTGCTCTCGAGTAACATTTTCAAAACGTCAGGACTATTAGCAGCAGCACATGGCAGTGGTGTGCCACCATATCTATCGCGCACTTCTTGTAATTTCGTTTTGAACGCATTTGCCAAGATTTTAAGCGAGGCTGGATTATCCTGCGCAGCAGAGTATAAAGCTGTTTTGCCATTCTCCTCTAGCACCTTCTCTTTCAATTCATCTAGCAAGACTTCTAGTGAGGCTGGATTACGCTTCGCAGCAAAGTGCAGCACCGTATCACCATGTTCATTTTTTACCTCATGTACTTTCTCTTTGAATTCATCGATCAAGATTTTAAGTGAGGCTGGATTATAATGAGCGGCCAGGTGAAACGCTGTACCGCCATTTTCATTTTGCGCCTCAAGCACTTTTTCTTTGAATTCATCGATCAAGATTTTAAGCGATGCTGGATTATTACTAATAGTAATTCGCAACGCTGTGTCGCCATATATATTTGTCGCTTGAAGCACTATGTCTTCGAGCTTATCTGCGAAGAGTTTGTTTCCTCTGAACTCATCTAGTAAGAGTTTAAGTGAAGCTGGATTATACTTAGCAGCAAAGTGCAACGCTGTACAGCCATATTTATCTCGCGCCTCAAGCACTTTTTCTTTGAACTCATCGATCAAGATTTTAAGTGACGCTGGATTATATATCGCAGCATAGTGCGGCGCTGTAACCTTATAGACATCTTTTACTTTTAGTATTTCTTCTTTGAATTCATCGATCAAGATTTTAAGTGAGTCTGGATTATACTTAGCAGCAAAATGCAACACTGTGCAGCCATATTTATCTCGCGCCTCAAGCACTTTTTCTTTGAACTCATCGATCAAGATTTTAAGTGACGCTGGATTATACTTAGCAGCAAAGTGCGGCGCTGTGAGGCAATCACGATTTTTCACCTCAAGCACGTTTCCTTTGAATTTGTCTACTAAGAGTTGAAATATGTCTTGATTATACCTCGCGGCCCAGTGCAGCACTGTATTGCCAAGCACTGTATTTTCATAGTAATTTTTCTTAAATAAAAGTGATTTATACTGCTCTTGTTCTTTTTGAGTTAATGCTTTAAACGACTCATTCTCAAGTATAGTGCTTGCATACTCATCAATATTCCGCACTATTTTAGACATAGTGTCAGGAACTATCTTATAACTTATATTTAAATCTGTATATATGGACTGTAACTCTTTTGAAGACATATAACGGACTGTTTCTTTGGACTGCAACCCTTTTAGAGCCGTATCAGAGTATTTTAATTTTGCATTAAATGCTTGTTCTCCTTGATTAATTTCTTGTTTCTCTTTTTCAATCTCTTTATGTTGAGATTTAGGTTTTGTCTCTTCTACAAGATTCTCTTGTTTTAAGAATACAGCATCTACTGAGCCCTTTTTATATAAAGCCAATTCTGGATAAGGCTATATTTTTTGGAAGTTATATAAGGTAGGTATACAATAGATAATACCTGTGCTACATAATTTTTTTATAGAAGAAGCATGGCACAGGTATGAAGAAAGATATAACAGAATTATATTGTTTTGTAGATGATTTTTGCAAAATTTATTCTGCGCATGAGAAGAGCAAGTTATTGCCGTCTTTTGCTCAGAGGAATCGTTTATGCTCAATGAGCCTTAGTGAAATGCTGACAATTGTGATAATGTATCACACATCGCATTCAAAGAATTTTAAGTATTTTTATAAAACATATGTGGAATATCTTCATAAGAATGATTTCCCAAAAGCTGTAAGCTATAATCGCTTTATTGCGCTGATGACAAGACTTTTTATGCCATTAAATATACTCCTGCACTTATTATTCGGCGAGAAAACAGGTGTGTATTTTATGGATTCTACGCCGATTAAAGTTTGTCACGCAAAAAGACAATCTAGTAATAAAGTTTTTAAAGGCATCGCCAAATATAGCAAGTCCACCATGGGTTATTTTTATGGATTTAAATTACATTTAATTATCAATGAAAAAGGCGAATTTGTTGCTTTGCAGATCACAAAAGGAAATGTAGATGATAGAGTCCCAGTTCCCAAATTAACAAAAGATTTGCTTGGTACAGTTTACGTAGATAAAGGCTATATAAAGCAAAATCTGTTTCTCAATTTGTATGAAAGAGGTCTTAAAATGGTGCATAGCATAAGAAAAAACATGCAAAACAAATTAATGACCCTCAGAGATAAAATTTTACTCCGAAAACAAACTATAATAGAAACTGTATTCGATTATTTAAAAAATAAAATGAATATCGAGCATACAAGGCACAGATCTCCTATTAACGCATTTGTTAATATTCTTGCTGCTCTTGTTGCTTATGCCTTCAAGAAAAACAAACCATCTTTAAATTTTAACTTTCATCCCTTGTAAAATATAGCCTTATCCAGAATTGGCGTTATAGGATTTCAGATCCCATAAAATCTTGCTTTTTCACATTTTGGAGAGAGACCTCAACTTTTTTAATCTTGTTGCCATCAATATTGTGATCTGAAGTGATTGAGGTCACCTTCAATCTATTATCACCAACTCTGCCTATGCTATCATCCTTTTCCGTATTGACTTCATTTCTTTTTGCCAAGTGCTGACAAGCGAGCCACAAGGTATTCAGTGCATCATCATGCCATTCCCCAGCTTCATTCTTAAATAACAAACTAAAGAGAATATCCTCATTAGACCTCTTGCATAACCTATTTAAAGCTCAAAGTTATAGATACCAGCAAGTAAATTAAACCTTAAACCGAATCGTTTTCTTCTGTTCCTATAACGATCAGCGATAATTTTAAATCGTTTGATCATGCCTATGACGTTTTCATTTAAAACACGTTCACTAGACAATTGACGATTTTTCTTTTTATCTTTCCTGCTTAGTGGTCGCTTTTTTGTCTTTTTCTTTGGTAACTCTGAATTATAATGCAACTTATCAATGCCTTGATAACCAGTATCTGTAAGAACTTTAATCTCAGGGTGGATGTGAACTCCGGATTCTTTAAATAACCTGAAATCATGACGCTTGCCATTAGAAAAATTAGTGCAAATGATTTCTTTTTTCCTTTTATCCACAATAAGCTGAGTTTTTAGAGTATGTCGCCTCTTTTTTCCCGAATAAAAGTGCTTCTGTTTTTTTTAGGTCGTTCTATCGGTGTTTCAGTAGCATCAATTAACACAAGTTCGTATTCAGAATCGCTTTTTAGTAATGCTTTACGTCCAGGTAGTGAAAATCGTTTATCTTTAATTAGAGTATCTTCAATCCAACGTATATTACGATAACAGGCACTTTCACTTATTCCATAACTGCGGGAAATATGAAAATATGTCCTGTATTCACGCAAGTACTCAAGCGTCATGAGTAATCGATCTTCTAAAGCCAATTTATTGGGTTTTCCACCTTGAGACTTTAAAATAGCTTCAGCTTCTTTTAATATACTTAGTATAACTTCAAACGTTCCTCGTTTAATGCCAGTAAGCCTGCGAAACTCTTCTGCGTATTCATCTTTGATGTTTTCAAACTTCATGTTATCCTTGATAAAATCAAGGATTTTAATCAATTTATATGGTTATGCAAGAGGTCTATTATCTCCTATCTTAGCTTTACTCGACTTAATAAACTTTCCAAACGATATAGCATCATGCTTCTGCAAAATCTCGACTATATCTAACTTGCTTTTTTCTAATGCTGATATTATTTTTTTTAAATATGATTGATCGGCCTGAAATTCTGGATTCTGCCACTGCTCATCAGCAAGTTGCATATCATCAAATCTCTCGCAATTCACCTCCCGAATATGCCGTATTCTTAGCAATGTAGCGTTATCAGAATGATAATTAATCTTTAGTTTCGATTGAATATCTCCATCTATAATTCCTTTGCCATTTTCAGCGCCGATAGCACCACATGAAAACACATCATCTTGCTGACCAGTAAATATCAAGTCGATGATCAGCTCTAACTCTGGACATGCAAACAGATTTTTTATTAAGTCACTAATTTCCTTCTTTACATTCCATTGGATGGTATTTTTTTCGCTCTTCAATGAATTATAAATATTCAAATTCGCAGTAATAAGATTATGCGTATTTTTGTCAAAATTTAGCTGTATCTCTCCAAGAACCCAATGAATAGCAGTGATGTGATATGGAAAAATTACTGTGTGTTTTGTGATTTTCTCTTTATTCTCTAGAACTTGTTCAAGCGCTATTTTTAAATCATGTGTTATAGCGCTATATCCCCCGAGTGACCCCGCAAGTGACATATGATCAACAAGACCGCAAATAGAAATACTACTTGAAGATTTATTTAAATATATTTCTCCATCTGCTCTAACCAATATCCCTGCTTCCTTGCTGATGGACATTAGATTTGATTTGCTTTGAAATAACGATGTAACTAGCTCGTTTCCATCAATCAAATACCTTAAACTTTTACTTATTACATAAGAATCTAGTACTCTGACAATTTGTTGTTCATTGTAATATGACTTTGTATTTACTGAAGTATTTTTATTGATTCTATTTTTCATTGTAAAACCTGTAGATTCAAGAGTAATAATCCGTTATGAGATGCCTTCTCATCAAATATAAGAAAGTTGCTTTATAAATGGGCAGCTGGCCCTATCAATATACCACTTTCATAGCCTTAAATTGGAATAAAGTAACATAAAATAGCTAAGCAGCTGGTATATAGATATGACTATAGCGCACTTTAAGCTTTATTTATCCAAGCCGCAACTTTTTATAGTATAAACAAAGATTAAAATACTATTTATATAGTGTTAACATGAATAACATATTTCTTTTTGCATATTATACCCACTTCAGCTTATACTCTATTTTATTAATAATTTTTTCCAGATATAATTTTTATATTTCTTAAAAAACATAGAGAATTTTATGAATGATTGAGAATAAATGAACGGCTAGTTATTTTAATTGTTTTTAATATTGCCAAGAATTAGATTTATGCCAGATGAAATATAGCGGAAGCACCATAACTGATATACAAGCACGTATTTTGAAGAAATTAGCTTACAGATGCGCATCTTACTGTTTATAGTATATATCGCATGTGTTTTATGATATAATACTTGCATATTTATACATCTTGAATAAAAGCTAAAAAGAGTTAAAAAATGAGCAACGATGTTAATCCTAGAGTCGACATTGCATTCAAAAAATTGTTCGGAGTTGAGGAAAATAAAGATCTTCTGATGTCGCTGATTAATGCTATTGTCTCAAAGGAAGATCAGGTTGCAGATATCGAGCTTTTAAATCCATACAATCCAAGAAACTTCCGTAATGATAAGCTGTCTGTGCTTGATATAAAAGCCAGAGGCAACACTGGCAGACGTTATAATATTGAAATACAAATCAGTGATGAAGCAGACTATGATAAACGCGCCCTATATTACTGGGCAAAACTCTATACTGAGCAGCTACAAAAAGGTGCCGATTATTCATCTCTCAATAAAGCAATTGGCATACATATTTTAAACTTTCTCAGCATTCCAGGAGTTGAAAAATATCACAATGTATTTCATCTGCGTGAGAAAGAAAATGGCTTTCATTATTTTGACGACATAGAGCTGCATACAATCGAGCTAAATAAGTTTGATATAACGAACGCAGAACTTAAGGAATTTCTGCCGAAGATTAAAACTTCACTAGATAAGTGGGTAATGTTTTTATCACGTTATGATCTGCTAGCAAAGGATAAATTGCCTAAAGAATTAGATGATCCAAGCCTAGAGAAGGCAATTGATGTTTTAGAGGAGATGAATTTTTCTAAAGCGGAGCGTGATGCTTACGAAGCACATAGAAAATGGCTTATGATCGAAGCAAACACACTTAAAAAAGCACAAGCAGATAGCTTCGCTGAAGGGAAGATAGAAGGCATAGCTGAAGGTCTTGAGAAAGGTAAAATAGAAGGTCAGTTAGCAGAAAAGATGAAAATTGCTAAAAATCTCTTGTTGCAAGGACTGGATATAGATATGATTGAGCATGCAACCGGACTCTCTAGAACTGCTATATTAAAGCTGCAGAAAGATGAGAAGAACAGGGACTAGACCACTTGACTCGAAAACAAATTTGCCGTCTCTGCTGCATGTAAATCCTGAGATTGGCAGGCAGCAAGACAACAGAAATATTTATATACCGTTGAGTAAAATATCTATAGAATTAGGTACATTACAAATTTCTAGAATATCCTGTCCTGACAAAAGCTCATCCACCGCGAAGTGAGCAGAAGATATCATAGATTTTGCTTGTACACCAAAACTTAATCCAATACTTTCAGAATTAATAACTGCATCTGCGCTAGCAACAGTCGCAGCAATTTGTACAGGCTTCACAACCTCTTTTGCTGTTTCAACAACAGCTTTTTTCCAACAGCATGCTCCTTTTTGTTTCAATTTATATAGCGTTAGCCATAGACCAGCACCAGCTGCAATTGCAGGGACTCCATATATGATCACTTTACCCCACCAAGTATCAGTCCAAGATGAGCTGTTATAAACAATACCAAGTGTACATTCTTCACTCTCCATACCATGCTCGTTGATCGATGCATAGGAGATATTTTCGCTCATATTTGTACCGCATGCAGAATATACAAGACTACTTGCACTATATGCTGCTTTTACAATTGCCCTATCAAGATGTTCGTCAATGATATTACCGCACTCAGGGAGTGTATAAAGCTTTACTCTAGTACCGCTAGTAGGTTCAATATAAGGCTGGAATTCTAGTTGATACTTTTTATTTTGATCAACAGTTATACTAAAATCCATGCAGCTTGGCGCACTAGCAGAGCCAGATGGATCGGTAATATTGTATCAGCTCCAGAAGAATCCGTAGGTGAATAGGCACTCATTGTTATTCCAATAGTACACTTTTCACTTTCTAGTGAGCTTTGTGAATCAAATGCCGTATATGAAACGCTTTCTGCGACAACAGATCTACATGTTGTGTATACAAGTTCATTTATACCATAAGCAGTACCAAGTGTAGCTGCATTTATACTTGCATCGCTTATAGTGCTGCAAGTAGGCAAGCTGTGCAACTTTATTCTCATACCACTGCGAGATGGGCTGGTATATGATTGAAGATTTAGCAGGTATTTCGCTCCCACGTTTGCAAGTACACCAAAATTACTACATGCTGGCTTTACAGGAGCCTGTGTCAACTTGATCGTTGCGCTACATTCACTACTTTCAGAATCTTTTGAATCAACCACAGCAAATTTAAAATCGTCATATCCTGATGTGTTGCCGGCAACATATTTAAGCTCATTTATAGCATAAATGCCTGATATTGCAGCAGGTTGATTTGATTTATCATGTAGATTTCCATGTACAGGAAGTGATTTCGGGGGTCTTTCTCATTGATTGTGTAAATTTTTTAGAGCCATTAAATTCTACCATCAAATTTGATTATAAAATGAGCCATAGCTTCATTCCAGTTAGAGATAGGCATGGTCCATTTTTTGGTAATATAATCAATCGTTAGGTATAAAACCTTGAATACCGAATCATCATTTGGGAAAACACGCTTATTTCTTGTAACTTTTCTCAACTGACTATTCAGCGATTCTATAGCATTTGTAGTGTAAATTATCTTACGGATACTCTCTGGATATTGCAGAAATATTACAAGATTCTCCCAATTATTATACCAGGATTTTGCTATATGTGGATATCGTTTACTCCATTTCTTATCAAAAGATTCTAGGGCAAGATGCGCTTCATCTTCAGTAGCAGAGCTATAAATAAGCTTTAAATCTGATGCCAATAATTTTCTGTCTTTATATGATACATACTTCAGGCTATTTCTAATTTGATGTACTATACAAAGCTGATGCTCAGTTTTGGGATAACTTGCGCATATAGCTTCAGACATACCAGTCAGGTTATCACTACAGGCAATTAATATATCTTTTAATCCTCGATTCTTCAATTCAGTAAAATTACTAAGCCAGAATTTAGATCCTTCATTCTCACTTATCCATAATCCTAAAATATCTTTCCGGCCCTGTAAATCTATACCCAGCGCAACATATACTGATTTATTAATTATCTGTTTATCTTGCCTTACCTTAACTATTAAACAATCAAAATATACTATAGGATATAATGGTTCAAGAGGTCTACTCTGCCAAATTCTAACCTCATCAATTACATCATCTGTAACCCTACTAATTAAACTCTCACTAACTTCTGCTCCATATAATTCTTGTAATTGGATCTTGATATCAGACAAACTCATCCCCTTGGCATACAGAGATATTATCTTTTGATCTAAACCATCTATTCTTGTTTGATTCTTGGAGACAATTACAGGTGCAAATTTACCTTCTCTATCTCGCGGAATATTTAACTCGATACTGCCATTCTCAGTAATCAAATTCTTATTATAATGACCATTCCTGCAATTCTCAGTTTCAGACCTATCATATTTGTTATAACCTAAGTGTTCAGACATTTCTGCCTGCAAGGCTCTCTCCAAAATACTCTTCGTTAATTCCTTAATCAATCCATCCTGCTTCAGTACTGTCTTTAAATCCGCTCCTCCTTCTATCAGTAAATCTATCGCTTCATTTATTTTCTTATTCTTTTCTGTCTTCATTCTAATTACCTATATTCTTTATTAATTCCAAATATAGGCTCTACTATAATTTACACAATCTTTGATAAAGACTCTTAAAGGAGACAGATGGATTATTTAATTGAGCTAGAGCATATCCGCTCATTGCAAGATCTTTTGGCTGAAAGCCATTTAATTTCTTGGTAGCAGCTTTTATCCATTCACGCTCAAATTCTTTAGAATCAGCATGTCCTAACTTAGCTAAAGCACACATACTCATCGCTAGATCTTCTGGCTGAAAGCCATTCAACTTCTTAGTAGCAGCTTTTATCCATTCATGCTCAAATTCTTTACTATCATAATACCATAACGCATGCAGAGCCTTTTCGATTGTTGCCAATTCTTTTGCGTTATTACCTAATTCACTCCTCACAATCTGGATCAATCCATTTCCAAATTCGTTAGTAGTACCACTATACAATAACACATCAAGTGCATATTTGATGTTTTGAAACTCTTCTGTGCGAGAGTCAATACCTAATTGATTTGTCATGATATTGGTAAACTCATTGGCAAATTCTTGACCATGATACTTTAAGTTAGCTATAGCATTTATGGTTATTGCTAGATCTTTTGGCTTAAATTCATTTAATTTCTGAGTAGCAACTCTTATCCAATTATACTCAAATATCCCACGCTCAAATTCTTGACTCTTATGATGCTCTAATTTAGCTAAAGCATTTATGCTTATTGCTAGCTCTTTTGGTTTAAATTCGTTTAATTTGAGAGTAGCTTCTTTCATCCATTTACGCTCAAATTCTCGATTCTCATGATGCCCTAATGTAGCTATGGCATCTATGCTTATTGTTAGATCTTGTGGCTTAAATTCATTTAATTTGAGAGCAGCTGCTGCTATCCATGAATTCTCAAATGCTTTATTATTTTCACTATGATACTTGTACCTTAAGTCCCCTATAGCACGTATGCTTATTGCTAGCTCTTTTGGCTTAAATTCGTTTAATTTGAGAGCAGCTTCTTTCATCCATTCACGCTCAAATTCTTGACTCTCATGATGCCCTAATCTAGCTATAGCATCTATGCTTATCGCTAGCTCTTCTGGTTTAAATTCGCCTAATTTGAGAGTAGCTGTTTCAACCCATGCATTCTCAAATTCTCTATTATCTTTACTATAATACTTGTACTTTAACTCAGCTATAGCATTTATGGTTATTGCTAGCTCTTTTGGCTCAAATGTACTTAATTTCCAAGTAGCAACTTTTATCCATGCACGCTCAAATTCTCTGTCACTATCATACCATAATGCATCTATAGCACGTACTATTATTGCTAGCTCTTCTGGCCTAAATTCATTTAATTTGTTAGTAGCAACTTTTGTCCATTCACGCGCAAATTCTCCATTATCATCATACCATAAGTGATCTATGGCATGTACTATCATCGCTAGCTCCTCTGGCGTAAATTCATTTAATTTGTTAGTAGCAACTTTTATCCATTCACGCTCAAATTCTTGACTCTCATCATCTCCCAAGTCTCCTATGGCACGTATGCTCATTACTAGCTCTTCTGGCTTAAATTCATCTAGTCTGCCAGTGACAGTTTGGATCCATGAATGCTCAAATTCTCTACTCTCAGAATATCCTAAGCTAGCTATAGCCTCTATGCTGATTGCTAGCTCTTCTGGCTTAAATTCATTGAATTTCTGAGTAGCAACTCTTATCCATTCACGCTCAAATTCTTGACTCTCAGCATATCCTAAGTACCCTATAGCACGTATGCTCATTACTAGCTCTTCCGGCTTAAATTCATCTAGTCTGCCAGTGACAGTTTGGATCCATGAATGCTCAAATTCTCTACTCTCAGAATGCACTAAGCTAGCTATAGCCTCTATGCTCATTGCTAGCTCTTCTGGCTTAAATTCATCTAATCTGCCAATGACAGTTTGGATCCATGAATGCTCAAATTCTCTACTCTCAGCATATCCTAAGTACTCTATAGCACGTATGCTAATTGCTAGCTCTTCTGGCTTAAATACATTTAATTTGTTAGTAGCAACTTTTGTCCATTCACGCGCGAATTCTTGACTCTCAGCATATCCTAAGTACTCTATAGCACGTATGCTAATTGCTAGCTCTTCTGGCTTAAATGCATTTAATTTGTTAGTAGCAACTTTTGTCCATTCACGCGCGAATTCTTGACTCTCAGCATACCCTAAGTACTCTATAAAGTATATTATTGTTGCCAGCTCTTCTAGATTAAATGCATTTAATTTGTTAGTAGCAACTTTTGTCCATTCACGCTCAAATTCTTGACTCTCAGCATATCCTAAGCCCCCCATAGCACGTATGCTTATCATTAGCTCTTTTGGCTTAAATTCATTTAATTTCTTGGTAACAACTTTCATCAATTCACGCTCAAATTCTTGACTCTCATTATTCTTTAAGTCATATATAGAATATATTATCATTGCTAGATCTTCTGAGGTAAACTTCTTTAATTGCTGAGTAGCAGCTGCCATCCATGCATTACCAAATGCTTGACTCTCCTGACTATCATCAAGACCTAAGTAAGTTATAGCATCTATGCTTACTGCTAGCTCTGTCGGCGTAAATTGATCTAAGTGGTTAGTAGCGGCCTGGAGCCATGCATTATTAAATCCGGAAGGCACGAAGTATAACCAAGAGTTATTTATTACAATAATGGCCACGGCTTGGATAGACTTAACCAATTGAGTGTGATCAAACAAATTCATCTTACTGACCACGCTATCCATTATCTGGTGCATCGCTTTCGTAAACACTTCTTTATCCACTACACTATGCTCAAACTGTAACTCTTCCTTCAAACTCTCTAGTAATTCCAATACTCTAATTTCTGTAGCATCATCCGTATATAGATTACCCCAATTTATTACACCACTCTGCATTTTCATATGAACCTCATAATAAATCTAGATTTATGAAAATTTGCAGTGAAACGTTCGCAAGAGCATCATACTGCTTTGGAAGCAGTAAATAGTGATCAAAAAGAAATACGACACATTAAAAAGATTTGAAAGAATTTTTTAGACTTAATACTCTAAAGTAAAAAATTTATTGAACCTATTTGTTATAACCCTTGCATGTTTCACAAATAATATTCTCTTGATCAAAATAATACGGCTTTACTGGTCCAAGACAAAAAATGGAATGAGAAAAACTGTAGATTTATTCGATACTTTTTACGTGATTTTTAGCACTGTGTGCTTTAGGCAAATAAGAATGTGCTAAGAGAGAATAGACAGAACATAGGAGAGCACACCTCACCACGAACTCAAACATCATACTGTGTTACATAGTATAGATATAGAGCGTTAATTAGTCAAGTTATGTTATTCCTCATAAGGTGGAATTGCTAACTAAAGATAGATATACTTTTTTATCACAAATGCTAAAATCAACTGTCGCGTTTTTTGCGCATGCTTACAACAGCGATGAAAGTGGTATCTTGTGCTAATTTCCTTGTTGTAAGCTTTGTACCTTTAATAAAAGGATTTTAAAAATAATAGTCTTGTTGTTGCATTAGCTTAGTCAAATATAGGTTTGACTGTTTCTTAGTGATTCATACAAAATATACCAGACATTTCAGCTATCTCAAAAGTTGATATCGTTTCTAAACTTTTGAATAAAAGCAAATCATTGATGGGATTAAATTAGGCATGGTTTTAGATACCAAATAAAGCATGGCTGTTGAGGGGTTTTTGCGCTATTTTCGGCTAATAAAGCTAGCTTTAGTTTAGATTTTATGGTACATTGAGTAGTATATAGCTAATATTACTTTAGGTATGCTAAATTGATATGTGAAACAGCAATTTTAGAGACAAATTATTATTTACATACACTATATTATGTGATGAATTGACAATATCAAAAGATGCCAGATAAAAAGATTAAGTCTAATGCCTATCATGATAGGTTTTTCAAAGACGCAATATCGCATAAAAGAACAGCCCAAGAGTTTTTGAAAACATATTTGCCACGTGATATACTAGAAAAAGTAGATCTAGGATCTATAGAACATAAAAAAGAAAGTTTTATAGATAATGATTTAGATGATGGCATCGTAGATGTTTTATTTTCTGTTGCACTAAAAAATGGTGAGCCAGGATATCTTTATTTATTGACTGAGCAACAAACTCGCCAAGAGCACTTTATGACATTTAGGCTTTGGAAATATGTGCTTAGAATCATGGAACATCACTTAAGGCAGCACCCAAGAACTAAGAAGTTACCGTATGTAATGCCGCTTGTTCTTTATACTGGGCAAGAACCTTACAAAGCGCCGTACAGTTTTTTTGATTTATTTCATGATTCTGAGTTTGCAAGAAGGTTACTGAGTAGTAAATTTGAAGTAATAGAATTAAACAAGATATCAGATGAAGATCTAAAGGAGGAGTTGTTTAGCGGAATAATGCAGCTTATGCTGAAGAATATCAGGTTACCTAATATTTTACCGCTCTTACAAAATATATCGTCTCTTCTTTCAAGAATTAATAAAGAAAATTCTGTTTATACAAGAAGCATAATTTTGTATATTCTAGAGCGTGGAGAGTCAAAAGATCCAGAAAAGATTATTAAGTTTTTAAGTGAAACATTTGTAGATAAGCAAGAGGAAATTATGACAATAGCTGATCAATTGATGGAGAAAGGTAGACTTGAAGGTATAGAGAAAGGTATAGAGAAAGGTATGGAGAAAGGTATGGAGAAAGGTATGGAGAAAGGACGCATTGAAATTGCAAAGAATCTTTTATTGCAAGGATTAGATATTAGCATTATTGAAAATGCAACAGGGCTTTCTAAATCTGACTTAGCAAAGCTTCAAAAAGAGGTGAAGACCACGCATTAATATTTGCAAGAGTCTTTATCAAAGATTGTGTAAATTATAGTAGAGCCTATATTTGGAATTAATAAAGAATATAGGTAATTAGAATGAAGACAGAAAAGAATAAGAAAATAAATGAAGCGATAGATTTACTGATAGAAGGAGGAGCGGATTTAAAGACAGTACTGAAGCAGGATGGATTGATTAAGGAATTAACGAAGAGTATTTTGGAGAGAGCCTTGCAGGCAGAAATGTCTGAACACTTAGGTTATAACAAATATGATAGGTCTGAAACTGAGAATTGCAGGAATGGTCATTATAATAAGAATTTGATTACTGAGAATGGCAGTATCGAGTTAAATATTCCGCGAGATAGAGAAGGTAAATTTGCACCTGTAATTGTCTCCAAGAATCAAACAAGAATAGATGGTTTAGATCAAAAGATAATATCTCTGTATGCCAAGGGGATGAGTTTGTCTGATATCAAGATCCAATTACAAGAATTATATGGAGCAGAAGTTAGTGAGAGTTTAATTAGTAGGGTTACAGATGATGTAATTGATGAGGTTAGAATTTGGCAGAGTAGACCTCTTGAACCATTAGACCTCTTGCATAACCTATTTAAAGCTCAAAGTTATAGATACCAGCAAGTAAATTAAACCTTAAACCGAATCGTTTTCTTCTGTTCCTATAACGATCAGCGATAATTTTAAATCGTTTGATCATGCCTATGACGTTTTCATTTAAAACACGTTCACTAGACAATTGACGATTTTTCTTTTTATCTTTCCTGCTTAGTGGTCGCTTTTTTGTCTTTTTCTTTGGTAACTCTGAATTATAATGCAACTTATCAATGCCTTGATAACCAGTATCTGTAAGAACTTTAATCTCAGGGTGGATGTGAACTCCGGATTCTTTAAATAACCTGAAATCATGACGCTTGCCATTAGAAAAATTAGTGCAAATGATTTCTTTTTTCCTTTTATCCACAATAAGCTGAGTTTTTAGAGTATGTCGCCTCTTTTTTCCCGAATAAAAGTGCTTCTGTTTTTTTTAGGTCGTTCTATCGGTGTTTCAGTAGCATCAATTAACACAAGTTCGTATTCAGAATCGCTTTTTAGTAATGCTTTACGTCCAGGTAGTGAAAATCGTTTATCTTTAATTAGAGTATCTTCAATCCAACGTATATTACGATAACAGGCACTTTCACTTATTCCATAACTGCGGGAAATATGAAAATATGTCCTGTATTCACGCAAGTACTCAAGCGTCATGAGTAATCGATCTTCTAAAGCCAATTTATTGGGTTTTCCACCTTGAGACTTTAAAATAGCTTCAGCTTCTTTTAATATACTTAGTATAACTTCAAACGTTCCTCGTTTAATGCCAGTAAGCCTGCGAAACTCTTCTGCGTATTCATCTTTGATGTTTTCAAACTTCATGTTATCCTTGATAAAATCAAGGATTTTAATCAATTTATATGGTTATGCAAGAGGTCTATTATATCCTATAGTATATTTTGATTGTTTAATAGTTAAGGTAAGGCAAGATAAACAGATAATTAATAAATCAGTATATGTTGCGCTGGGTATAGATTTACAGGGCCGGAAAGATATTTTAGGATTATGGATAAGTGAGAATGAAGGATCTAAATTCTGGCTTAGTAATTTTACTGAATTGAAGAATCGAGGATTAAAAGATATATTAATTGCCTGTAGTGATAACCTGACTGGTATGTCTGAAGCTATATGCGCAAGTTATCCCAAAACTGAGCATCAGCTTTGTATAGTACATCAAATTAGAAATAGCCTGAAGTATGTATCATATAAAGACAGAAAATTATTGGCATCAGATTTAAAGCTTATTTATAGCTCTGCTACTGAAGATGAAGCGCATCTTGCCCTAGAATCTTTTGATAAGAAATGGAGTAAACGATATCCACATATAGCAAAATCCTGGTATAATAATTGGGAGAATCTTGTAATATTTCTGCAATATCCAGAGAGTATCCGTAAGATAATTTACACTACAAATGCTATAGAATCGCTGAATAGTCAGTTGAGAAAAGTTACAAGAAATAAGCGTGTTTTCCCAAATGATGATTCGGTATTCAAGGTTTTATACCTAACGATTGATTATATTACCAAAAAATGGACCATGCCTATCTCTAACTGGAATGAAGCTATGGCTCATTTTATAATCAAATTTGATGGGAGATTTTAATGGCTCTAAAAAATTTACACAATCAATGGGATAAACCCGTTTATCCCATTATATCCTTGGTATGTCGCTTAGAATTGTGTAGAGATTTGGGTATTGTAATTGTATCTTCTTGAAATAGCGATGGTAATTGTTTTAATTTAGCATCATCCTGTTTTTCCATTTTTGTCTCTATACTTACAAGAGCATTTTTCATGCTTGTAGCAAGCTCTTTGTGAGACGCTGCTTTGTTTATTCTGACAGCTTTGGTTATTGCCAAATTTTGAATCAATAGACCTCTTGCATAACCTATTTAAAGCTCAAAGTTATAGATACCAGCAAGTAAATTAAACCTTAAACCGAATCGTTTTCTTCTGTTCCTATAACGATCAGCGATAATTTTAAATCGTTTGATCATGCCTATGACGTTTTCATTTAAAACACGTTCACTAGACAATTGACGATTTTTCTTTTTATCTTTCCTGCTTAGTGGTCGCTTTTTTGTCTTTTTCTTTGGTAACTCTGAATTATAATGCAACTTATCAATGCCTTGATAACCAGTATCTGTAAGAACTTTAATCTCAGGGTGGATGTGAACTCCGGATTCTTTAAATAACCTGAAATCATGACGCTTGCCATTAGAAAAATTAGTGCAAATGATTTCTTTTTTCCTTTTATCCACAATAAGCTGAGTTTTTAGAGTATGTCGCCTCTTTTTTCCCGAATAAAAGTGCTTCTGTTTTTTTTAGGTCGTTCTATCGGTGTTTCAGTAGCATCAATTAACACAAGTTCGTATTCAGAATCGCTTTTTAGTAATGCTTTACGTCCAGGTAGTGAAAATCGTTTATCTTTAATTAGAGTATCTTCAATCCAACGTATATTACGATAACAGGCACTTTCACTTATTCCATAACTGCGGGAAATATGAAAATATGTCCTGTATTCACGCAAGTACTCAAGCGTCATGAGTAATCGATCTTCTAAAGCCAATTTATTGGGTTTTCCACCTTGAGACTTTAAAATAGCTTCAGCTTCTTTTAATATACTTAGTATAACTTCAAACGTTCCTCGTTTAATGCCAGTAAGCCTGCGAAACTCTTCTGCGTATTCATCTTTGATGTTTTCAAACTTCATGTTATCCTTGATAAAATCAAGGATTTTAATCAATTTATATGGTTATGCAAGAGGTCTAATAGTAATTTATCTTGGTAATTAACAGCTGTAGAATTCCTTGATGTATCTTGGTCACTTTCTATCTCACATATAGCATCTTCTTGATTTTGATGAGATTTACAATTTAGATCTGTCATATGCGTCATCTTCCATACTGTATGTTAAAATTACACCATAATATTAAAATTATATTATATTATTAAAATTTGCGCTATATTATTAATTTAATTCCTGCAAAAGTACGCGCTCTGCAGAAGAGCGGTATATAGCCGCTTATAAATAATAAAATTTAAAAGTGTTTTGCATGTTCATGCTAGAATTCATCTCTTTCTGAGAGATTATAGGTAATTGCTTCGTTTTATGCGCAAGTTATATTTGCAGTAACAGCATGTTATATTGTAAGCTTTGACTATTTTATTTTTACTATTCTAAAGATGTATGAAATTCACTTTGCTAGGATTTTATAATCAACTATAAAATTACAAAATTGACATTGCATTCTAATCAATTGAGAAATGCAAACCATATTTATATCCGAATTTAATTTAACATATATCGCTAAAGTAGCATAAAAAAGTCATGCTAAACCTTGTCTTTTGATAAATTTTAAGTCAGTGTTTCGCCTAAAATGGCGATTATATTGTAGATTCCAAATGAATAAAAATTTATTCTAAATACCTGTTGTTATTATGTGGTGGTATAAATAGTTAGTCGCGTCATGAAAGCTATCAGAGCAACTATATATAGCTAGGCTCTACATGCTATGGTAATAATATTATGATATACGCCATCGTTATGTTAAAATAACATTACATTACCAGATGAGTTACACGAAAAGTTGCAGTGTTCGGTGTGTTATTTGGTATAATAATATGGTATAAAAGCGTTTAGTGTTTCGTGCTTATAAATTAGCTATTTCTTTTTGAGAGATTGAAGATGGTTGATTCGTTTTATATGTGGATTATCTTTGCAGTAATGGTCTTGTTTTTTATACTGCTAGATTTGGTTATTATTAGCCGATTTCTAAAAATGGATGATATTAAAGTTTCAAGCAAAGTGACGTTGGGCTGGGTTTTGCTTGCTATAGCTTTTTGCTATGGTGTATACCTACAACGAGGACAGCAGGACGCACTAATGTTTCTGACAGGGTATGTCATAGAACTTGCACTCAGTTTTGACAATGTATTTGTATTCATACTGCTATTTGAAATTTGCAAGATTAAGAAACAATATCAACATAAAGTCTTGTTTATAGGCATCTTGAGCGCGATTATAATGCGACTTTTGATGATTACTTTTGGGATCTACTTAGTAAACCAGTTTACGTGGATTTTTTATGTATTTGGGGCATTCCTTATTTACAGTGGAGTTCGTTTTATGATAGATGCCATAAAACCGAAACAGGATAATGATAAAGAAGGAAAGCTGCTGATTTTTTTGCGAAAATATTTCAGAATTAGCACAAATTCTAATACAGACAAGTTTTTTATCAAAGAAGGTGGCAAATGGTCAATGACTAGTTTGTTTGTTGTATTAGTCTTAATAGAGCAATCGGACTTAATTTTTGCGCTTGATTCTATTCCAGCAATACTGGCAATTACTGATGATGTGTTTATAGTCTTCACGTCCAATATTTTTGCTATACTTGGTCTAAGATCCATGTATTTTATGCTATCTAGCATCATAGATAAATTTATATACTTGAGGCATGCACTCGCTATAATGCTCTTTTATATAGGATGTAAAATGATTTTGCTTGTGCAAGGCATTCATATTCCAACAGCAGTGTCATTGTGTGTAATAGTAGGAATTCTGTCTATTGCCATTTTATTTTCTATTTTTAAAACAAAACACTCTAAAAATTCTTTGATTAAGTAAGCAAAGTCTCAAGTATATAATATAACAATCATCTATCAGAGTTATTATGTTTGAGCATAATGGAAAAATAGTGTAGCTTGCCGTTAGGATTTACTCTTTTTGTTGGAGAACAGTTTTTTATCTATGAAGTATAATGAAGCCCAACCTATGGTTTCTCACTACGAAATTTTAAATGAAACCACTGTAATAATATTAGCAGCTGGAACAGGGAGTAGAATGCGCTCACAAACTCCAAAAGTGCTACACAAAGTTGCTGGCCTGTGTCTTCTTGAATATGCACTTTTGGTTCCTAAATCTTTAAAGATCAGTGATGTTCGTGTCGTTCTAAATAGTAGAATCAGTGCAATGCCTGAGATCGAACAATTATCAAGCAAATATGACTTTTGCGTTATTATACAAGAAAAGCAACTTGGAACAGGGGATGCTGTAAGATCTGCTATTGAGCATTCTACTCCAAAAAAGTTTATACTCGTAATGTATGCAGATGCTCCATTCTTGAAGGGTGAAACTGTTCTGAAATTATTATCAAATCTTTCTAGATATGCAGTTTCATTATTGACGTTTAATGCAAAAGATCCAAGCGGATATGGTAGAATAATTGCAAGATCTAAACAAAATACAGAGCTTTCTTTGAGTCATATGTTTGAGCTGCAAAATGCAGACTATACTCAAGTGACAGAGATGGAGATGGACATTGAAAATATAGTTGAAGACTGTGATGCTACAGAGAGACAAAAACAGATCAAATTATGTAATGGTGGAACTATCGCATTTACTAGAGAAATCGCTCTGGATTTTATAAAAAATAATAAACCATCTGCTATTGGTGAATATTACATGACTAATATAGTTTCCTTTACATCTTCAAATGGAGGTAATGCGAAAGGTTTATTGGTAGATGAAGCGGAAGTGCTTGGCATTAATGATAAAATACAGCTAGCTCATGCGGAAGCTTTGATGCAAAATACGCTGAGAGAATTTTGGATGATGCAAGGAGTGACAATGATTGATCCTGCAAGTGTATTTCTATCTTATGACACTATATTTGGCAGCGACGTTACAATACATCCTAATGTATACATTGGGCAAAATGTTTCTATAGGCAGCAATGTCACAATATTCTCTTTTTCACATATCGAGGGGGCAAAGGTTGATAATGAATGTTTTATTGGACCGTTTTCTAGAATTAGGCCAACTACAAGGTTACATACTGGCGCAAAGGTAGGGAATTTTGTTGAGGTTAAGAATAGTGAAATTGGCAGTATTACTAAAGTAATGCACCTTGCATATATTGGAGATACTTTAATAGAGGATAATGTAAATATAGGGGCTGGTGTAGTGTTTTGCAATTATAATGGCAAAACAAAGTCTAAGTGCAGAGTGGGAAGTGAGTCATTTATCGGTTCAAACACAAGCATAGTAGCTCCAAGAGATATAGGAAAAAACACAACTATTGGAGCGGGAAGCGTAATAACATCTGATGTACCAGACAATAATCTTGCAGTAGGAAGAGCTACGCAGAAAAACTTAACAAAAACTCGATTTCAAAAATAAAATTATAGATTGAAGTAATTGGTATTTAGAAGATGCAAGATTGTTTAAATAAAAATGCAAGTAATGATCAGTCTGTTGTCTTGACAGGCGATAGACCAAGTGGTCCGCTCCATCTTGGACATTATGTTGGTTCTTTATCAAGCAGAATCTCAATGCAAGACACATGCAAGCAATTCATAATGATTGCTGATATGCAAGCATTGACAGATAATTTCGAAAATCCAAAAAAGGTCAAAGATAGTGTAATTGAGGTAATGTTAGATTATCTAGCAGTTGGAATAGATCCTCAAAAAAGCACTATCTTTATACAATCTCAAGTGCCAGAACTGGCAGAATTGACCATGTATTATATGAACCTTGTTAACCTTGGTAGACTAGAAAGAAACCCAACTGTAAAATCTGAAATTAAACAAAAAGGCTATGATAATGAGCTGCCAGTAGGATTTTTATGTTATCCAATTAGTCAAGCCGCTGACATTACAGCATTTAAGGCAGATTTGGTGCCAGTTGGAGAAGATCAACTTCCTATGATCGAACAGACAAATGAAATAGTGAGACGTTTTAATAGGATTTATAACACCTCTTGTTTAAAAGAAGCAAAGGCACACCTTAGTAAAGCTCCAAGGCTGATTGGGATTGATGGAAAGTCTAAGGCTAGTAAATCTCTTGGCAACACGATCTTTCTTTCAGATTCTGAAGAAATAGTAAAACAAAAAGTATTTTCTATGTTTACAGATCCAGAACACATAAAAGTTTCAGATCCTGGCAAAATTGAAGGCAATGTAGTGTTTGCTTATCTTGACATTTTTGATTGTAATAAAGATGAGCTCAGTGCATTAAAAAGTCATTACAAACGTGGTGGTCTTGGTGATATTGTACTTAAGAAAAGATTAAATAGCATTTTGCAAGAGTTTCTAGATCCAATTAGAGATATAAGAACATCTTTAGATAGAAAAGATGCGCTCGAAGCATTGAAACATGGCAGTACTGTCGCAAGATTGACAGCAAAAGAGACATTGCTTGAGGTACAAGATGCTATCGGAACTAGATTTTTCTCAAATTGATTTTGGTCATTGAATGAGCAAAACCAAGTTTTGCAATTATGACTATATATTGATTGCTGTTAACATGATTTTTTAATAAGTTTAATGTATACATTCTATAAACATTTATTTTTTAGTAAAATTTCATGGATTAGCATTGGATTTTATATATAAAAAATTTCTAGCACGTCATTTTATTTTAATATTGAGTGGTTTATATTGCATAGCACATGATTTTATTATGGATGATTTTAGATTTTTTTGATATTGTTATACAACAAATCAATGAGTAAAAAAATGAATCAAGAAATAGCAATTGTAGGTGCATTTAGAACAGCCATAGGAAATTTAAATGGTACAGTTGGTCATATACCTGCTTATCAGCTTTCTTCCCACGTTATAAATCATCTTTTAAACGTAACTCATATCAAAAGAGATGAGATATCAGAAGTCATCTTGGGTCAAGTTCTTCTTGCAGGAACAGGTCAAAACCCGGCAAGACAGGCGGCTATGCACGCTAATATTCCACAAGAGGTACCTGCTTTTGTAGTAAATCAGGTATGTGGTTCTGGTTTAAAAGCAATAATGACTGGGGCTTACTCTATCGCAAACGGTGCTGCTGATATTGTAATTGCAGGCGGCCAAGAGAGTATGACTTGCTCACCTCATTTTGTACATATGCGCAAAGGTGTAAAGCTTGGGAACGCAACACTAGCAGATTCTATGATAGTTGATGGCTTAACAGATGCATTTGAAAACGTACATATGGGCATCACTGCTGAAAACATAGCGGAAAAATTCAAGATTTTTAGAGAGGAACAGGATCAATTCGCACTTTTTTCTCAGATGAAAGCAGAAGAAGCTCAGAAAAGTGGTAGATTTACTAAAGAGATAGTGCCAATAAGTTTTAATGTGCGTCAACAAGAGGTGATCTTTGCAGCAGATGAGTTTGTAAGAAGTGGCACGACTATAGAAGGACTTGCTAAGCTATCTCCTGCTTTTAAGCAAAACGGAACTGTAACTGCTGGAAATTCTTCCGGAGTGAATGATGGAGCTGCTGTAGTAATTTTGATGGATAACATTGAAGCTAAGATGCGTGGTCTTAAGATTATGGGCACTATAAAATCTTTTGCTCAATCAGGTGTTAGTCCTGATATAATGGGTACAGGACCTGTTGCTGCATCTCAGAAAGCACTGTTGCTTGCTGGTTGGAAAGTCGAAGATCTAGATTTGATAGAATCTAATGAAGCATTTGCAGTGCAAGCAATATATGTGAATAGAGCAATGGGATGGGACGAAGCAAAAGTAAATGTTAATGGTGGTGCCATAGCTCTTGGCCATCCGATAGGTGCATCAGGTGCAAGAATACTTGTAACTCTTTTACATGAAATGGAAAGAAGAAATGCAAAACGTGGGCTTGCTACTCTATGCATAGGTGGTGGAATGGGTATCGCTATTTGCGTTGAGAGATGAGTACTAAACACATAGAAAAGTTTATTGCTAGTTAGCTAAAGATCAATGAGTGGTTTTGCATCTAGAATCTTAAATGACTGAAAAGTACGCGCGCCAAAAGTCTCGAAACAAGCATGAAATGCTGCCCCGAGTGTCAAAATAGCGCTTTAAATCCGTAAGGAAATGGGCAAGTGATATTGCATATAGCTAAAGCGTCATAAAAAGATTATGACAAATAGTTTGTAAAGAGTTCATCAAGCGTACAGTTGGTATTACGTCGAATTTGTTTAGCTTGGGCCCATTTTTTCTCAATAGGATTTAAATCTGGAGAATATGGAGGCAAATAAAGCAATGTGTGGCAAGAATTTCCAATCAATTGCTGCATATCAACACCTTTATGAAAAGTTGCATTATCCATTACAATCACGCAATTTGGGGGAATATTGGGTAATAAAATGTTTTCCACCCAACATGTAAACACTGATGTATCAACCGATCCTGTTAGCAACCCAATAGCAACTAAAGTGCTTCCCATCAAAGCCCCAATAGCATTCGTTCTTGTCTTTGGCACCCCAATCATGCTTGCCATAGCAACGCCGTCCCTTAATCGAATAACCATGTGTTCTAGGCATATCGTGAGCAAAGCCGCTTTCATCAATATAAACAATTTGCTTCCCTTCATTTTCCAAATCAGCAATCCTTTGGCAAAACATAGATCTTTTTTCTGGATCCGCTTTTGGATGATTTAGAGTTTTTTTTATAGCTAACACCTAAGCGATATTGCGCATCTCTTATCCCGGTTGTACTAGCACACAGGCGTGCTGCCCTTTCATAGCAATAGCTATCTGGATACTCTTCTATATCCTTCTTGAGTGCTACAACGTCTATTTTGCTCCATTTCTTATGCCTATACTTTTGTGGTTCAATATTTTGACTCCAACGAAATATTGCAGCTTTGGATATTCCAAATTTCTTCGCAACCTCAGAAAATGATAACTCTTCTTTTGCCTTGATCTTTAATATCTTTTTTCTGAATGAGAGCGGATAGGTCATTTTTTTCTCTATAGTTATACCTTTGATAGCATAGCATAGCAAATCCTTCACTCATACTCCTTTTATAACGCTTTTGCTATATATAAAAATTAATGGCAAGTTCATGTATTTTACAGCTATGATCGATTTACACAGTAGATATATTATAGGCTATGATTTATCATATTCTCTGGAAGCAGGATTTTGCATGGCATTATTAGAAAGGGCATTAGCAAACAAGAGTTCCAGAGATATTTAATACTGATCAAGGTTCACAATATACCAGCAGTGAATTTATACAAAATTACAACTAAAAAATGTAAGCATCAGTATGGATCATGTTGGTAGGTGTTTTGATAATATATATAGAAAGACTTTGGAGGATTTTAAAGCAAGAAGTGATCTATTATTATAGACCTGATGATGTAGGCAGCTTGGAAAGAAGGATAGAAGAATTTATACCTTGGTAACAACAAAAGGTTACATCAAGCTTTAAAATATAGAATACCAGCTTTTATATATTTAAGCTAATTTTTTGCTAAAAAATCGGATCATTTAAAACAAATGGTTTGAATTAATGGTGCAGTATACTCTTCTATAGATAAGGATTCTATCCTCTGGCAATTCCTACTTTTGCAATTTTGATGATTAATAAAATCTTCCAGTTCATTATTATCTACAAGCTCATTAACTTTAGATATTCTTTGGCAAGAAACGCGTTTTCCAATTTCACATTCCGCCTTATCTTTATATATGGTAAATTAAGTTGTAGTTTGCGTATATATATAGATATGTGCTACACCCAAAGGAAAATGGCATCCTCATGCAGCGAAGATTTTCGGAAAAAAGTAATAACATATGTATGTTTTAGTTCAATTCTTTAATACGCAAACCTCAGCTCAATTTACTATATTGTACAGCAACCCAAAAGTAATATCGCAGCAAAACGATAGGCTGAAAAACTCAATTGCATATCAACCGTTAGTTCAAAGATTGTACAAAATTATCTTGTCGCTCATGATTGTCAGATCTACTAGAGCGGCTATTTTCAATCGCCTGCTTAGTATCATCTGCTCCAAAAAATGCGCCACCTGTAAAAACTATGTCAACCTTACTACCAGCACCAATTTCTATAACAGGCTGCAGGCTTTCCGTCCTTGAAATGTAATATTGTGCAAGACGAGCTAGTGCATTTGTATCAAAATTGTTAGCAAAATCTCCTAAAGTGCCAGAAATAATGCTACTTCCAAGTAGCTTACCTTCGCGAGATATCACTTGACCCTTAACTCCTTCCAAACCATCCTCGCCAGCCACAAAACCTGTAACATCCGTCTCAATAATTCTCTTTGTATTAATTCCAAATATAGGCTCTACTATAATTTACACAATCTTTGATAAAGACTCATACTATAGGATATAATAGACCTCTTGCATAACCTATTTAAAGCTCAAAGTTATAGATACCAGCAAGTAAATTAAACCTTAAACCGAATCGTTTTCTTCTGTTCCTATAACGATCAGCGATAATTTTAAATCGTTTGATCATGCCTATGACGTTTTCATTTAAAACACGTTCACTAGACAATTGACGATTTTTCTTTTTATCTTTCCTGCTTAGTGGTCGCTTTTTTGTCTTTTTCTTTGGTAACTCTGAATTATAATGCAACTTATCAATGCCTTGATAACCAGTATCTGTAAGAACTTTAATCTCAGGGTGGATGTGAACTCCGGATTCTTTAAATAACCTGAAATCATGACGCTTGCCATTAGAAAAATTAGTGCAAATGATTTCTTTTTTCCTTTTATCCACAATAAGCTGAGTTTTTAGAGTATGTCGCCTCTTTTTTCCCGAATAAAAGTGCTTCTGTTTTTTTTAGGTCGTTCTATCGGTGTTTCAGTAGCATCAATTAACACAAGTTCGTATTCAGAATCGCTTTTTAGTAATGCTTTACGTCCAGGTAGTGAAAATCGTTTATCTTTAATTAGAGTATCTTCAATCCAACGTATATTACGATAACAGGCACTTTCACTTATTCCATAACTGCGGGAAATATGAAAATATGTCCTGTATTCACGCAAGTACTCAAGCGTCATGAGTAATCGATCTTCTAAAGCCAATTTATTGGGTTTTCCACCTTGAGACTTTAAAATAGCTTCAGCTTCTTTTAATATACTTAGTATAACTTCAAACGTTCCTCGTTTAATGCCAGTAAGCCTGCGAAACTCTTCTGCGTATTCATCTTTGATGTTTTCAAACTTCATGTTATCCTTGATAAAATCAAGGATTTTAATCAATTTATATGGTTATGCAAGAGGTCTAATGGTTCAAGAGGTCTACTCTGCCAAATTCTAACCTCATCAATTACATCATCTGTAACCCTACTAATTAAACTCTCACTAACTTCTGCTCCATATAATTCTTGTAATTGGATCTTGATATCAGACAAACTCATCCCCTTGGCATACAGAGATATTATCTTTTGATCTAAACCATCTATTCTTGTTTGATTCTTGGAGACAATTACAGGTGCAAATTTACCTTCTCTATCTCGCGGAATATTTAACTCGATACTGCCATTCTCAGTAATCAAATTCTTATTATAATGACCATTCCTGCAATTCTCAGTTTCAGACCTATCATATTTGTTATAACCTAAGTGTTCAGACATTTCTGCCTGCAAGGCTCTCTCCAAAATACTCTTCGTTAATTCCTTAATCAATCCATCCTGCTTCAGTACTGTCTTTAAATCCGCTCCTCCTTCTATCAGTAAATCTATCGCTTCATTTATTTTCTTATTCTTTTCTGTCTTCATTCTAATTACCTATATTCTTTATTAATTCCAAATATAGGCTCTACTATAATTTACACAATCTTTGATAAAGACTCGTTATAACAAATATGATAGGTCTGAAACTGAGAATTGCAGGAATGGTCATTATAATAAGAATTTGATTACTGAGAATGGCAGTATCGAGTTAAATATTCCGCGAGATAGAGAAGGTAAATTTGCACCTGTAATTGTCTCCAAGAATCAAACAAGAATAGATGGTTTAGATCAAAAGATAATATCTCTGTATGCCAAGGGGATGAGTTTGTCTGATATCAAGATCCAATTACAAGAATTATATGGAGCAGAAGTTAGTGAGAGTTTAATTAGTAGGGTTACAGATGATGTAATTGATGAGGTTAGAATTTGGCAGAGTAGACCTCTTGAACCATTATATCCTATAGTATATTTTGATTGTTTAATAGTTAAGGTAAGGCAAGATAAACAGATAATTAATAAATCAGTATATGTTGCGCTGGGTATAGATTTACAGGGCCGGAAAGATATTTTAGGATTATGGATAAGTGAGAATGAAGGATCTAAATTCTGGCTTAGTAATTTTACTGAATTGAAGAATCGAGGATTAAAAGATATATTAATTGCCTGTAGTGATAACCTGACTGGTATGTCTGAAGCTATATGCGCAAGTTATCCCAAAACTGAGCATCAGCTTTGTATAGTACATCAAATTAGAAATAGCCTGAAGTATGTATCATATAAAGACAGAAAATTATTGGCATCAGATTTAAAGCTTATTTATAGCTCTGCTACTGAAGATGAAGCGCATCTTGCCCTAGAATCTTTTGATAAGAAATGGAGTAAACGATATCCACATATAGCAAAATCCTGGTATAATAATTGGGAGAATCTTGTAATATTTCTGCAATATCCAGAGAGTATCCGTAAGATAATTTACACTACAAATGCTATAGAATCGCTGAATAGTCAGTTGAGAAAAGTTACAAGAAATAAGCGTGTTTTCCCAAATGATGATTCGGTATTCAAGGTTTTATACCTAACGATTGATTATATTACCAAAAAATGGACCATGCCTATCTCTAACTGGAATGAAGCTATGGCTCATTTTATAATCAAATTTGATGGGAGATTTTAATGGCTCTAAAAAATTTACACAATCAATGAGAAAGACCCTCCTTTAATTATTATGAGGAATTTGAGTATAAATGGATCAAAGCCGTAACTCGCAAAGTGAATATCTTGGAGGGCTTTGCAGATAACCATACTGATGCATCGTTTACTGCCTTAGCATTGATGGCAACTACCATGGAAAAATTAAATAACTTTAATGCAGAAGATCTAGCAATAATCATACATACCATAGGGAACTTAAAGCACTCTGATAGTAAAGAATTTGAGCATGCGTGGATCGAAGCTGCTGCTAACAAATTAAGTGACTTTAAAGCAGCAGATCTAGCAATGAGCATCAGTGCTTTAGCTAAACTAAACATGAGGTTGGATGATATAAACTTGATAGATAAATTTATAAGAGCTGCGACTCAGCAATTAAATAAATTTACGACAAAAGAGCTAGCGATAATCATAAGTGCTCTAGCTGACTTAAAGCATAGTAATATGCAATTGGCAAAGGAATGGATCAAGTCACCTGCCAATAAGTTAAGCGAGCTTAATACAGAAGATCTGACAGCTAGCATAAGCACTCTAACAAAATTAGAATTGAAGCTTGATGATACAGAATTTGAGAATGCATGGATCGAAGCTGCTAATCGGAAATTAAATGAATTCAAGCCAGAAGAGCTAGCAATGAGCATCAGTGCTTTAGCTAAACTAAAGCTGCAAAAGAATAATACTATAAAACATATTGATGCACTTATCAAAGAGAGTGTGAAAAAAATACAAGTTAGCATGGAAAAGTTGATAAGAAAATCTGGCTTAGATACTTTGATGAATACTCAACAAATGAATGATGAATGGATCGAAAAAGCTACTAAGAGATTAGACCTCTTGCATAACCTATTTAAAGCTCAAAGTTATAGATACCAGCAAGTAAATTAAACCTTAAACCGAATCGTTTTCTTCTGTTCCTATAACGATCAGCGATAATTTTAAATCGTTTGATCATGCCTATGACGTTTTCATTTAAAACACGTTCACTAGACAATTGACGATTTTTCTTTTTATCTTTCCTGCTTAGTGGTCGCTTTTTTGTCTTTTTCTTTGGTAACTCTGAATTATAATGCAACTTATCAATGCCTTGATAACCAGTATCTGTAAGAACTTTAATCTCAGGGTGGATGTGAACTCCGGATTCTTTAAATAACCTGAAATCATGACGCTTGCCATTAGAAAAATTAGTGCAAATGATTTCTTTTTTCCTTTTATCCACAATAAGCTGAGTTTTTAGAGTATGTCGCCTCTTTTTTCCCGAATAAAAGTGCTTCTGTTTTTTTTAGGTCGTTCTATCGGTGTTTCAGTAGCATCAATTAACACAAGTTCGTATTCAGAATCGCTTTTTAGTAATGCTTTACGTCCAGGTAGTGAAAATCGTTTATCTTTAATTAGAGTATCTTCAATCCAACGTATATTACGATAACAGGCACTTTCACTTATTCCATAACTGCGGGAAATATGAAAATATGTCCTGTATTCACGCAAGTACTCAAGCGTCATGAGTAATCGATCTTCTAAAGCCAATTTATTGGGTTTTCCACCTTGAGACTTTAAAATAGCTTCAGCTTCTTTTAATATACTTAGTATAACTTCAAACGTTCCTCGTTTAATGCCAGTAAGCCTGCGAAACTCTTCTGCGTATTCATCTTTGATGTTTTCAAACTTCATGTTATCCTTGATAAAATCAAGGATTTTAATCAATTTATATGGTTATGCAAGAGGTCTATTGAATGAATTTACGCCAGAAGAGTTGACAATAAGTATAAGTGCTTTAGCTAAGCTAAACCTGGAACCGGGTAATGTAGCATTTACGGATGCATGGGTCGAAGCTGCTGCTAACAAATTAAATGAATTTAAAGCAGCAGATCTAGCAATGAGCATAAGTGCTTTAGCTAAGCTAAACCTGGAGCCCGGTAATACAGCATTTACCGATGCATGGGTCGAAGTTACTACTAACAGATTAAATGAATTTAAAGCAGAAGATCTAGCAATATGCGCAAGTGCTCTAGCTGAACTAAACATAGATTCAGGTCATGTGGCACGTATTGATACATGGACCAAAGCTGCTGCTAACAGATTAGGTCACTTTAATGCAGAAGAGTTGGAAATCATTAAATTTGCTCTTACTGGTTTCGAGCATCGTGATAAAGAATTTGAGAATAAATTAGGCGAAAAGACAGACTTATATGACAAAATAAAACATTTGCTAAATTTCAAGCAGCAGGCAGAAGAAATTGGCTTAGAAGCATCATGCAGCACACAACATCGTACAAAACGTGATGCAAGTCATTGCAATAAAGATGATGATTATTTCTCAGATGCGCCATTGGAGGAAGAAGCCTTTGTAGAACAAGTAAGGGCTGCTAGAATTTATACACAAGTTGCTATAGCAGTTGCTCTTAGAAATGCTGATCATAATACATTTGATAGTATTCTGAAATATAATAAGAATATCGGTGATATTATATCAGAAGAAACATTGAATCATAGTCCACGGGAGCAGCAGATAATTGCTGCTCACTACTTACAAGCAAAGCATTTTTTAGAGATCTATCCAGAAAATACCTTATGGAAGCCTTATCAAGTTTTACCTAATCATCAAGATCAAACCTTGTTGTTTGATAATGGTAAGAAATGTATATTAGCATTTATACAAGACAACCGTTATGTGATATATAGTCAAGATTTGAATTACAAGCAACAGGGTCACACTAGAGAAGGTTTAACGTTTGAAGAATTAGAAGGCTTTATTAAGGCTTTTTTCAAATTACACAGTGTTGATGGGAAGTATCAAGTATTTACTTTGTCTGACAATATCCATGACAAACTCACTGACTATATCAAGAACTCAGGATTCTTACATCCGAAAAAGGTAGTACCAGATATTGTGTTACTGCTGGAAGAACACGCAGGTTTAATTGAGTCTATACCAGCATCAGTAGTCGTAGAATTGTTTAAGTTAAATGGTCAAACTCCAGATATTCGAGCTTTACATGTGGATTTTTTTAAGCGTGGCAATATTAGCTTGAGAATTGAGGCATTACATAAGATACTTCCATCTTTAAGCAGTGATCAGATCAAGAGTCTTGTGTTGGTCATTAAGAATTATCATATTAATTATGATAGAACATCTCTTGGTAATTTATTACCAGATGAGAAGCGATTGTTAGAATTATACTATAACAAAGTGATAGATAAAATAAAAGCTGAGCATATACTCAGCAACGATGATTTGTCATCATTATCCTGGTCATCTTTGTATGAAGATCTTGCACAGCATCATGATATTTCAGAGGATTTGGCCAAGGATATAGTTGCAAGTACTCAGAAGATACATGGCGTTGTATCTAAAGGAGCAATACTCAAAGGTATTGCAACGCAGAGTTTATTCTTTTTACCTGATATGATGCGTGCATATAATAGCGGTGAATTCCAGTCTGTAGCCCAGACTGCTGAGATTCTAGCAGGTGATGCAGTGATTAATAAAGCATATAGTACTTTTAAAGCGGAAATTGTTCCTCTTTTACCTCCTAGTCAACGCAAATTATTGGAGAAATTACCATTCGCTAGTCCAATATTTAAAGCTTTAACAATACATTCTATTGTTGATTTACATCAAACACTACAACAGTTGCCACCTGACTCAGAGCAGAGTAGAGAAATTAAGCATAACTTGGGAGAGCAATATGCAACATTAGGTTTGATAGTAGCTGAGATTTTCGGATTTGAAGCCGAGCCTTTATGGGCCGCTCTTGCTATTGAACAGTTGATATATGATGCAACATCGTTTAGAGAACGGAATCATCTAGATGTACCATTTTGGGAAGCATTTTTAATGAGCTTAGGATTTGAGGCAGAGAAACTGCAAAATATATTTGAAGAAAGAGAATTGGCAGAAATGAGCTTAACATTAGTAAATCAAATCAATGCTCAAGCGCAAATTCCTTTTGGTTTGACAGTTGTGAAGATACCTAAATTAGGCGAAAGTAGATGGCAGGACATTAATGAGAATGAGGTAACTGAGGATATTAAAACTAGAACTGCAACTGAGATAGTAAATGCAGTAAACAAAACTATAATGGAGATTCAGAATGGTGCTATATATAATTTTACCAGTGTAATTGGAAGATTTAAAAAAATAGTTAGTCTGAAATTTTTTGTATTGAATGATAAAAATGATAAAAGGGAAGCGCAATTATTGCTGAACGTGTTTTGGCAACACAAGGTTCGTGATGCAGTGTCTAATAATGAAGCAAGTGTTAGTTTTGCTGTTGACGTTGCTCTGCCATCATATGAGAATCAACACTCAGCTCCTGGAGATAAAAAGAACTTTTTTCTTGATCAAGGTTCAAACCACAATGCTAATTGGCACAAAGTGCCTACACAATATGTCAAGAATATAGGACTTGCAGAAGTTTATTACAATGATCAAGTAAATAACAATAATCTTTATGTATACTTTGACCCAAGAGAAGGAAATCTGGATCTTGAGCTTACGCAGGAAGGGTTACAAGCGCTCGATCAAATGAATAGATCTTTGATTAATGGCACTAATGCTGCTGGTAAATTTATACAACCTTATATTGTGACTATACAAATAGGTTATAAAAAATATCCGAAATCAATTTATTTCCTTGCAAACAGAAGCAAATTGCTTGTAAATGATGCTGGTGATACACTCATCGCACAATATATGATTAGTGATGATACAGCGTGTTATATTGAAAATTTTGCTAGTATAACTAAACTTTATTTTACTGCTGGCTCCAAACAAGATTCTCGGTGTAGTATGATTGGTAGTAGTACTCCAAGCACTATCTATATAGCAAAACGGGAATGCGACAGCAAGATAGTGCATGACCAGCACGACGATATAGATATCATGATATCCATGGCTGGTGACCAAAGATATCTACAATTGGTGTTTAATGGACAAAAAATTGACAGTCACCTAAGATTATCGGCAGAACATGTAGAGATTGTTGCGGCTCAAGGATTATCCTGGAATAGCAAAATTGATCTGATGACGTCTGTATTAAGCTTTAATATTAGCATGAGAGGAGACATTACTGTCTGTGATCACAGCACTTGTCTTCAGCTAGAAGGGGTATGTGATCTGCCAAAAGCTGTGTATTCTAATAATGCCAGTAATAAAGTGATGTCACTTTATGAAATTGCATTAGAAGATCTGGGTCAAACAGTTGGAACATTCTTAAGATTAAGTATCAAGTCTTCTGATTCACTTGATATTACATTTATGAGTCCAGAATTCAAATTTCATTGGATTGATAAATTATCACAGAGCAATACACTTAGAATATCAGGTAAGTTAGATGGCAAAGCAGCTTTGCTACAGATAGAAGATGGTATTGATACCTTAAAGATATTTGATGCTAAAAATCAAGCTGTACATACAGAAATTATACATTATGATGGCAGAGCAACGATTACACATGATTTAGTATTAATTAAAGTGTTCAAAGGCAATACTGCATTAGCGGATCACTATTCTTTGGTAGCAAATATTTCTGATGTTTATCATTTTGAATCTCCTTTGAAAATTTCTAATAGTATATACCATGATCATGTAGATGCAGGAGTATTAGTTTTTAGAGATTTTGCGAATCACTTATTTTATCATTGCTTTACACATAGCAATCAAATAAGGATCAATGATATTAATTATTTAGTAAGTGATCAGAAGATTTGTGCAGTAGCTGAAAAAGGTGATGTACTAAACGGTCAACAATTAATAAGGTATAGTAGTCTTACATCTGATCTAGATTACCAAATGATAGGAGTATGTTTTAAGCAGTCTGCATTAGAAAGTGTATTTGGAATACAAAATAACAGTTTAGTCATTAATGATATTATTCTTGAGAATATAAATAATGATACAAAACTGTATTTTGATGATACAGAAATATTGCGAGTCGAAGAAATAATGGGCTTTCTATAGATGCAGCGGTATAAAAGGAGTGAAAGTTTCGTAGAAGTCAAGATTTGACATTACAGACAACTATAAATTTAGAGAGTTTTCACATAAAGATATATAAGATCTGTTCTTGGATAATTCTATAAGGTATAGACTATTATTAGGATTCTAGTCCATCCGTCATCACTCAAACTTTTCCGAAATTGGTAACGCTTTAGCTTTGGCATCTGCTTTAATGTTTGAAATATCTTAATTTTAGCACTTGCTGAATGCTTTTATGCTTCTCCTACTTGCAGCTATTGGCTGCAGTCTTTATGTCATAACTCTAAGAAGCATAGAATTTATCTAGTCCATCCGCCAAAAGTATGGATTTTAGCTTTTGAAATGCCTTGTTACAACTTTATATTGTGTGTTTTGCTGCTCATGTAATGGTACCTGTGTCAATTTATTGTGATTTTTTATGGCAGAACGGGAAAAATGTCTGTAAGGCGTTCAAAATGCTGCGTTTTAAGCATGCGTCCTCTATTGCCACTTTGTAGCATTTGATTTTGATATGTTTAAATTCAGGTGATTAGCCAGATAAGGTGCGCTCTATCGCCTTCAGATTCATGCCTATGGCTGATATGAATGGATTTATTATATCTCCTATTATACCTCGCAGATAATTACGTCCAAGACGACCAAAATGCTTCAAATGTCCGATTATAGGCTCAATTGCACTTCTTCGCTTCATCATCTTTTTATCAGCAAAACTAAGGCTTTTCTTGGTATATGGCGTATATACTTTGCTTTTGGACTTTAAATTATTACCTCGGTAACCAAGGTCCACAAATATCTTTTTGGGATCTTCTGCAACCTTTTTCACCTCATCAACCACCTCAGATAGTGTATGTCCATCGTATGGATTTCCATGAAATGACTTTATTCCAACTATGAAATTACCTCTGCCACTCACCGCTATACCAACCTTGTTGCCGAATTCGTATGGTTTGTGCAATTTGCCTTTGCCTATGCACTCAACAGCAGGTTCATGGAAACTATATAGTACCTTATTTTCTTTTTTGTAATCCTCTTTGGCACGTTTGCAAAGTACAGATTGATTATAGATCATATTAGCTTTTTCTAGAATTGCTGCGGCTTCTGGTGAAATAGTCAATGACAGTTTTGCAATACCACGATGGCAAAATCTTATTAGACGGCCAAGCCTGCTTTTCAGCTTCTTCATCTGATTAATCCGCTTTTTGGACTTGCTATCATCACGATATTTCCAAACCTTCATTATTCCACGCTTGTAGTACTTTGCATATGTATCATTTAGCGATATACCTTGATCCTTGCAAAGCTCAACTATCTGAAAACGCGCCTTTTCCATTAGATGACAATCATGTGGATGTTTTATATGCTTTGGCTGAACTGTCGTATCAATAATCACGGCTGCCAAATCTTTTTTTTAACTGTGCCAATCTTACAGCCTATTCTGACAAGCTCCTTTAATATCTCACGACACCCAGATTCTCCTAAAGCTTGACGAAATCTTCTTATGCAACTTTCAGATACAATTATGTCATTTTTGAAATAGTCATATCCACAAAAATACTGCCAATAGGAATTTTCCTGAAGCTCCTCCTCAGTATAACAATCAGAGGCACTTGAAATGGCTTGCAACATAAACAAACCAAGCATAACACGACGGTCTTTACGGCTTCTACCATATCGTTTCACAGAAACTTTACCAAAAATTCGCTCATCAAGACCACACCAATCAACTATCGATCTTAATTTATATAACTTGTGTTTGGGATTCAAACTATTAGATAATCTCTCCTCAAATATTCTACTTTGAGTATTATTAATTTGCACTTCTTCTGATGGCATATAATACAAATCCGTAAGTTTTTTGGGATATTATAACATTTTCTTACGGATTAAAAACACTATTTTGATACTCTAAACATTATTTTATGCCTCTTCCAAGACTTTTGGTGCGTGTACTATCTTAGCTACAAACAGATTATGGCGCACCAAAAATCCTGCCACTTCAAGAGTTATGGACAACGACCTTAGAATGTATGTCTAGTCTTCCCGCTACTTCTAAATCTAAAAGATTATGACCTTATAATAGAAAGACTATCCATCTTTTTCAAGATCACTTGCCAGTTATCATCTTATTTTGCAGCTGGAACGGATGGAATTGAATCCTGTGTTACTGCTTTAACCTTTTCTGGAGCTGAATTAGTAGAACTCAACTTTGCTTCATTGTTACTCTGAGATGAATCTTGTGACTCTAAAGTTTGAGCAGAAGTAATGCTACCATTAGCAGATGATTTTGACTAAATTTCCGGGGACTGCACACTTACACTACCAGCTGTCGCAGCATTATCATTTGCAATTTGAGGTGCTGGAACTTGAGAGTCCGCCGCAGCTCTAGCTTTATTTATAAGGTCTTGCATTACATCATAAGTGAGAGTACCAAAATACATTTTTCCACCTATTATATAAGTAGGAGCAGCTTCTATGGCAAGTTCTTGAGTAATGTTCTTATTACTATTTAATGCATCCAGTACTATACTATTTTCCATTGATTCTTTCAATTTTGTAGTATCCATCCCTAGCTTTTTAGCAATTCCAAAGACAATATCTTGTGTAATTACACCCTGAAACTCTAGCAGAGCTTGGTGCAAAGGAAAGTACATGTTATTGTCTGTGATATATGTAGCAATTGCAGCTGTGCTTGCAAAGCTTCCTCCTTCACTAACGACTGGCACTTCTTTGAAAAATATTTCAACATCCGGGTTATTAGATAGAATCTTAAGCTTTGTATCTAACATACTTCTACAAAATTTGCATGCATAATCAAAAAACTCAACTACCTTCACTCTCCCAGCAGGATTTCCAACTCTAGGCGTCTGGTTGCTAAACAACTTATCTTTTAGCATCTCTACTTTACCTGAGACATCAACACCTTGCTCTATGTTAGGACGCTGCGCTGCTGCATATTGCGATACGCTCTCCACTATCAATTTAGGATTCCTGCTTATGAAATCAGCAATAATGCTTTCAATTTCAGATCTATCAATTTTTGGCTGAACATATTGACTTTGCTCTTGTGTCATCGCAGTAACATTTGGAGAAGCTGGAACTGTCACTCTAGCGTTTTGCTGTGCATTACCAGTCTTCGTATCACGCTTAGTATAGAACGAAAAAAAGAGCGCAGCCACAAGTATTAATAAAACATAAGGGATAATCTTTCTATAATTCATGACTTCAATTAGAATTTATTTACAGAAACAATAAAGTTTATACTAACAACATTTTTCAAAGATTACAGTACTTTTAGTACAACTTAGCTATTATATCTTTTGAACTTCCCAAAAGCACACTACCACTATGCTAGCTGCCAATTATTTTATAATTAGCAGCTAGTAATACTACATATCGTATACTGCAGGTAAATGAAGGGTGTATATTTAATTTATGCATATATGAAGTTAGACTTCAAAAAGAGCTAGGAAGAATGGGTACATATGTGTACATAAGAATCATTCTCACAAGGCGCAAACTTGAAAAGTATGACGAGTATACATAACAAATACATACTATTCATTTATCTGTGGTATGGCATGTGCCATACATTTGTGTTATTAATCCTGCGACTTTGTTTAACACTTTTCACCATTGTAAAGCTTTTGAATAGTTATTAATGGGCCATCATAGTGTCTAATCAAAACTCCTGCTTCATTCATTAAATCTTTAGCGATGCTAATGCTATGTTGCCAACTTCTTTGTTGCTTATCATCATTGCCAGGAAAATTTTTATCAAAAATTACTTCCTTGATTCCAGCTTGTATAATAGAAGTTGCACATCTGCAACATGGGATCCACGGTACATAAACCTTACAATCTTCCGCAACGACTCCATTTCTAGCGCATTGTAATATAGCATTTTCTTCCGCATGTGTTATCAACATATACTTACGCTCTCTATCAGCATACCTTTCATATGTATCAGTAATTCCTCTAGGAAAGCCATTATACCCTGTCGCTCTTATTTCATTATTCTTCCCAACTATCAGAGCACCAACCCTTGTACTTATATCTTTGCTTTTCATAGAGACCATATAAGCTATACTCATGAAATACTGATCCCAACTATATGTATTTTGCATTTTTTACTCCATGAATTTTCAAGTATGAAATTGATGTACAGCTAATTCTCTTAAAAACATTTTTACTTTTAGGTATCGTTTATACTAACGTTTATTTGTTCAATGATGCGCTGTGAACAGCGCAAAACCTTACAGATCTATGAGTATTGAATCGGATATATTATCTGAGATTCTCTAATAAAAAATACAACTATAAGCTATCCTTAATAATTATCCTGTTAACATAAACACACCATGAAAAATAGATTATATTTGAAGTTATTATCTAAGCCTAGGCAAATCTAAGCTAAACAATTTTATTGCTTCACAAAAAGTAAAAAGCTTGTAAATCGAAAATAGACAGCGCTTTTATAGTAAAAGAGCAATATAACAATTTATAAAAAGACAACAATATTCAGCCAGGATATAGATTTGAAAATGAGCCCCAGCAAATTATTTTAAACTAATATACTATTCTAAAGCATAGACTCTGAAATCAATACATTAATTATATCGTTTATATAGAGCGCTCTGTCCCAGAGTAATAACGAAGTTGTAATTCCACTCCTCTTCCTCCTCATCTTCACATCCGTCTTTAAGCGTACCAAGCTTTCTTTCTACTTTTTTAGCAATAAGCAGGTTACGCTCAGCGTTATTCTTCAGTGCTTTTAAATCATTATCTAATTTATTGTTACGCTGTGGAAAAAACATCTTCGTCTCAAATGGGAGGAAATCCCTATGTTCTATACGGAAATTTATGTAAGGAACTGGGCCTGCAGATGCTCCTGGCATAACAGTTAGAAACGTAAAATATCCAAGATTATCAGTAATAGCAGTACCAGATCCAAGAAAACTCCCATCTCTTTTTAGGACTCCTTTAGGTGGTGGAGCATGCCAAATTATCAGACGCGCTCCGCCAACAGGCACGCATCTTGCATCTAGAAGACGACCATAAATATTAATGAACCTACCGCTTGAAAAATACACACCACCAGTCTCTATCCGCAGATTGTTAGTTTTGCCAATATCAGAAGGAGGAGGTTCCAATCCCCAAATTTGCGGCGTTACATCACACACTACATCCACTGCGAAACAAGATGCTTGTGTTACGACGCTAAATATCACGCAATATAATATGTTCCTAAACATTTATCACTTAACCTATTTAATAACAGGTACGATGCTAGCTTAATGCAAATTTGCCGTCAACCTGATTTACTATGTACACGCAGCATTGCTCAAGTACGATCCAATAATCACTATAACAAAATAAACCACTAAGAGTTATATTATAATTAATAATTTATGCCAAACCATTACTTCTATAAATAATCTATAACTAAAAGAATCAAAATTTTACATAAAAACCAGCAGTTCATATATTAGAAGTTTTTACTATATTTTCTCAGCAGTTGCTTGTATTATATCACTGGGTAATTATGGTTTGTAGAAAATTTACAACACATCCAATAATAATCTTTATAACTCTTTAAGTTTTGAATTTAAAGCCTGTTAAATATAGGCTTACATTTTTAATTTACAACGCCAAAATGTAGCACATAACTTAAAATTGTTTTTTGTGTGCAATATTTTGATAATTTGATTTGGAGATTGAATTAGTTTTTATGAATAATATGGAATTCTCTTTTGGTGATTTAAAATCTGCAGCTTCAAAAGTCTCAATTTTTCTAGTATCCGAGAGTTTGTTGCTACCACAAACATTACTTGATCTTGACAGCACAAATGTAGTTAGTAAAGCAATCGACTATAATCAAGAAACACAGTTTTTCTCTGGAAAAAGCTCTGAAATATTGTCAATACACAGCCCTGCAGAAACAGGAAAAGCTCTAATACTACTTGTTGGAATAGGAAATATAAAGTCGTTAACAGAGTTAAAATTGATAAATATTGGCGGCAGCATAGCTACTCGTTTAAATCGCCTTAAGATATCAAAAGCTGATCTTGTTATAGAATTGGAAGAAGGTGTTGAGATAGATGCAAATGCTGCAGCGCTTGCAATTGTTTCTGGAATTAAGCTGAAAAATTATGGATTTAATGAATATTATGTAGCGAAAAAGTCTGAGCACCTGACATATATTAAACATGTAAATGTTATGTTAGATGACTTTGTGCAGTGTCAAACCAAGTTCCAAAGTACAGAAGCTGTAATTGATGGCGCTCTATTTTCTAGGGATTTAATATCAAAGCCTGCTAATGACCTGTTTCCAGAATCTTTTGTCGAAATAGTAAAAGGTCTCTCACAATTCGGATTACAGATTAAAATTCTGAATGCATCTGAGATGCAATCGCTTGGTATGGGAGCACTTTTGGGTGTCGCTCAAGGCAGCGTTAAGGAGCCATATTTGGCAATTATGGAATGGAAAGGCAATTTAAGTAGTCCAGAAACTCCGCCAATCGCTTTTGTTGGAAAAGGTGTAACATTTGATACTGGCGGTATAAATATTAAGACTCATTCAAGCATTTCAGAAATGAAATACGATATGGGCGGTGCTGGAGTTGTAACAGGCCTCATGATGGCGCTTGCAAAGAGAAAGGCAAATGTTAACGCAGTCGGAGTTTTAGGCCTTGTAGAGAATATGCCATCTGGAACCGCACAAAGACCTAGCGACGTTATACGCACAATGTCTGGCCAAACTGTAGAAGTTGATAATACAGATGCAGAAGGAAGATTAGTACTCGCAGATGCACTTTGGTATACACAAAAGGAATATAAACCAAAGCTTATAATAGATCTTGCTACCTTAACTGGAGCGATTACTATTGCACTTGGAGATTTATATGGGGGTCTCTTTTCAAATAATGAAGAAATTGCCCGTCAGCTTATGGAATCTGGGAATAAGACAGGAGAACATGTATGGCAGTTACCGATGCATGAACACTATGATAAACAGATTAATTCTGATATTGCAGATGTTAAAAATACAGGTTCAGGTCGTGGCGCTGGCAGTATCACCGCTGCTCATTTTTTACATAGATTCGTGAACAATTATCCATGGGCACATCTTGATATTGCAGGAGTTACTTGGAATAAACACGGAACAGATCACTCACCAAAAGGCGCAACAGGATTTGGAGTCAGACTACTGGACAGATTCATTTCAGATTATTATGAGAACGAACAGCTGTTTTAGATGCACAAGTAATTTGAAGATTTTCTTTTCTTTTCAAGAGCTAAGAATATAATCATTCATATACGTCCTGTTTAACCTTAAAGGTTTGGACTTTTGTCACGGCAAGTTCGTTAATGGACCGAGTACATATACTATTGATGCTTGTATATACCGCAGGTAAATGAATGCTTTGTATTTATTTAGTATAAACGAAGTTATACTTCAAAAAGCTAGGAAGAATGCAAACGTATGTGAAAACTGCCGAAACAGTACTTGTATTAGGATTTAAGCGCGATTTTTAGAGTACCAGTTAATTTCCTAATCAAATACTTTTATATTTGCTAAGAAATTAACGAAGTAATACCAAATCCCACAAGTAACAGCATATATTAGCTGCGTATTTTTTAGAAGATTTCAGATGAGATTCGAGTTTAGCTGTACTAGAGGTACATCTACTAGAAGCGTATTTAAATTTTAAAGAAAAGACGAAGCTAAAGTGTTATGTTATTTGGGGAGTTGGTATTATATGGGAAATCAGGCTAAAGGAGTTTGCGCAAGTGGCATTGCCAGCAGTGCCGTACTGCGCGCTCAGTCTTTGTTGACTTATAAGCCTTTTACAAAATCAAGTGATGAAACATATTTATTTAATTTGTACTGATTATGGGAAGCTATCGGTATTTCATCGCGTTTATTCTTTGCTTTTTTCAATTGCAATGTATTGCAATAGCAAGTGTTAAATCATTAGGCACTCAAGTTACTCTCAACACAAATATAGAATACGAAAAAACACAAGAGGAGGCGATTCGAGCTGCGAAAGCTGGAGATTTACAGAAAGCTTACGAGATCGCTGATAAGTCGAATTATCCGAAGTATACAAAAAAGCTTGTCACCTTAGTTACAATACTGTCAAACAGAAGCAATATGGGAATGCGTGATATTGCAAATTTTATCTCAGAAAACAATTGGATTACTAAAACTTTTCAAGATGAAATAGAAGCAAATCTAAATGTTAACAATCCTACTGATAGTCTGCTGTGGTTTTCTATACACCCTCCTGCCTCAATAAACTCAAGATTCTTATTTTTAGATGCTAAAATAAGAGCTGCAAATATGACGTATAAAGAACGCATAGGAACAGAGCTAAAACTCAGAGAATTATGGGTAAATAATGTATTGAATAGCAAGCTAGAAGATCATTTCCGTAGAGTTTATATCTCATCTGTTACAAGACCAGAGATATCTAAGAAGTTAAATAAATTGATTTGGAATGGCCATTATGAGTCGGCGAAAAATCTTCTTGCAAATGCAGAAAAAAGTTCGCAGCCAATATTCATGCTAAAACTCAAAGCAGCATCAAACCCCAGCGAAATACCAAGAATACTGAAAAGTGTAGGTAAAAACCTAATTGACGACAATTTTTTGCATTATATGTATATCAAGTACTTATTGCGAAACAATGAAGACAAAGAGGCGCTGAAGCTTCTGCTACAAATCCAACCTAAGTCAAATTTTGACAAATGGTGGCCTCTTAAGAGAATCGCAATTAAAAATGCGATCAGAGAAAAACAATATAAAATAGCGATGCAACTTCATCAAAATCACGGTCTACGAAACAGGCAAGATTTAGTAGATGTTAATTGGTACGCTGGTTTTATATCGTTGCGTTTATTAAATCAACCATCTGCTTCGATTGATTATCTACAACAATTCTTTAACAACTCTAATACTGCAAATTCAAAGGCTCAGGCTGCATATTGGCTGTACAGAGCACACCATGCTACAGGCGATACAAAAAAGTCAGAACACTGGTTGAGAGTAGCATGCGAATATCCTGGAAATTTCTATGGACAGTTGGCATTGGCTATAGCATATCCAGATTCAAAAATAGATTTATTCAAGAAAACTGCTGCTATTGATTATCATATACAAAAAAAAGCATTTTCTCCTGAAGAAGTAAAAAAAATAGCAATTGCTGCTAGGTTGATGTTTAACACAGGATATAAAAAACATGCGTTTACACTACTAAAATCTATATCGGAATCAAAATTAGATAGCAAATTCACAAACCACATAGCAAAACACTATATAAGCACATCTTCGTATGCTCTTGCTACTACCTTCGCTAAATATCTGATTAGTAACGGACATTCACTTACAAGGCCATGCTATCCAACACATATTAAATTTGACATACATAAAAATACCTATAACGATTCGCTTTACTATGCAATCATGCGTCAGGAAAGCGACTTTGACCAAACCACAGTAAGCATAGCAGGAGCCGTAGGGTTAATGCAACTAATGCCTGAAACAGCAAAGCAGTGTGCTAAACAACTCAGTATGCATCAAAATTCATATATATACAGCGCAGATGCAAACGCAGCTCAAGGCTGCTTTTATCTAGATAGTATAATGGAGAAATTTGATGGAAACTATGTTTTATCTATAGCAGCTTATAATGCTGGAATCGCTAGAGTAAATAAATGGATTGTAGATTATGGTGATATTAGAAAAAGCACATCTATAGAGGATGTTATTGATTGGATTGAAATGATTCCATTTAATGAAACTAAACTTTATGTTAAAAAGGTCATAGAAAATATGGTAGTGTATGGGTCTATTCTTTCAAAAACAAAATATGAAGCTAGAACACTCTATACATATATCGCAGGAGAAAGAATGTAGATCTTGCTATTGCACTGCAAAGCGCCATATTAATTTTGAAAAGTATGACGGGTATATAAAATTGATCAAACCATAGTTGTTATTATGCCTAGTATTTTACCTATAATTTTGTTATTTGTTATGGAAATTTTCTGTAGTTCAGGATTCTCCGTTGAGACTTCGGAAAATAATAGAGTTTTGTCTGCAAAAACGATGCTAAGCGAGCTGAAGAATAAAAATATAGAGATAATAGCACCTGCTTCTGGTGTACCAATGGAAACGCTAAAGCGGATTGAGAATGTTTTTCCATTTAAGCTTCACATTAATAAAAATCTTTTTGGTGGCGATACAAGGTTCCATGCAAATACGGATGAACAAAGAGCATCTCAACTACAGGATGCGCTAAACTCTGATGTTCCTAATACTGTTATCTGGTGTCTACGCGGCGGATATGGTGTTGGCAGGTTAATGGATGTAATATCAGATATGAAAGAACCAAATAATAAAAAAATATTAATTGGTTATAGCGATATTACAGCTTTACATCTATTCCTTTCTCAAAAATTTGGGTGGCAAACTATACATGGGACAGTCTTGACTGACATGATAGCTCCTAATAAAGACTTAAAAGGACTGCAAATACTCTGTGATCTAGCAAGTGGAGCAATAAATAGTTCTACATTACCTGGTCTGATACCAATTAATGGTCCCGCAAAAATATCAAAAAGCATTTGCGGCAAGTTAACAGGTGGCAATCTAACTATTATACAGTCCAGCATTGGAACTTCATGGCAAATACAAACAGAAGGGAAAATAATCTTTATTGAGGATTGGGCAGAACCAGGATATAAAATTGATAGGATGCTTTGGCACCTAAAATCAGCTGGAGTTTTTTCTGGAGCAAAAGCAATATTATTTGGAGATTTTGAAGCGGCATCAAAAGATTCTGATGTAGAATACGCTCTGCAAAGGTTTGCTGATCAATCTGATATTCCTGTCTATAAAACAAATAACTTCGGGCATGGAAAATATAACTACCCACTGGTATATAATGCTTCTGCAAAAATCGAACCAGAAGGTGGGACATTCACCATGCATTTTAATGTCGATCTGAAATAAATAATACTAAATCCTACATATAACTAGCGCGAGTTGCCAATTAAAATTGAGCCCCTAAAGTGCTAATTCCCGGCAATACGGGTCCATAGATCTTTCATAAAATCATCGACAAAACAGTATAGCATAAGTGATAAAGGTACTGACAAAAGTTAGGAATCAAGATATAAAAAGTGAGTATGAAATAAAAAGCATAAAAATATGGCAAGTGTGTGATTCATAGACATTATTACTATATAGATGTAGGATCTATTATCAACGTTGATTGTTTTTTCAAAGTAATGACACGGTTGTTACTGATTAATTAAGTAGCTATATGCAAGACAGTCTCAAATGTTAAATTACGTCTTCAATGGCTAGAGCTATATTGGCAGCTAGGTAGTTATGCAGCTGTATGTAAGCATTTTGGGATTTCAGTTTTACACTGCGTAAATGGCTTAGGAGATATGAAGAATTAGGGATAAATGGACTCAAAAACAAAAGCTGTAGGCCTGTTTTCTCCATATCAAAAAAGGAATGATCAGAATGAACATCTTATCTTAACGCTAAGAAAAGAAAGAAAACTAGGTGCAAGACGACTGCAAACGGAGTTGCAACGCTTATTATAATGGCCCCAAGAAACGAACCAGAAAAAATAAAACAACCGATTTTTTGATAGTAAAATGAATCAAAAATAGGATTAAGTTAGTAGTATGAGTAAAAAGAAAAATTATACGGCTGAATTTAAGGCAAAAGTGGCTCTAGATGCCATACAAAGTCAAAAGGGGAAAGCTGAAATATGTAGTGAATACAAAATTCCTGCAACTAATTTATATGACTGGAAAGATAAGGCTATCAGGGATTTGTATCAGCTTTTTATTCCAGAAAGTGAGTATACAAAAAAGCAAAAACTCTCTGAGCAAGAAATAGAAAAATTGCATAAAATTATTGGCGAGATAAGCATTGAAAATAATTTTCTCAAAAAAAAATTGCAGAAATAAATTATGAAGAGAGAAAAAATATGTTAGAAATTTGTGCTGATATTTCTATAAGAAGACAAGCTGAGTTGCTGAATATTCCTAGAACTAAGTTGTATTACAAGCCAGTGATAAGTGATGAAAGTGAGATTGCAAATCTCATTAGGGAAATTTATTTATTATCAGATTGTAGATACGGGTATCGCAAGATAACAGCTGATTTGCATAACCAAGGTAAGATCATCAATGCTAAAAAGGTACTGAGAATAATGCAAGAAATGGAGATAGAAGGCTTATATCCTAAGAGCTATAGAAATACTACTATAAAGAATCCTGAACATAAAATTTATCCTTATTTACTATCAGGAATTGAAATCAATAGGATAAATCAAGTATGGGCAAGTGATATTACATATATAAAAATTAATGGCAAGTTCATGTATTTCACGGCTATTATTGATTTACACAGTAGATATATTATAGGCTATGATTTATCATATTCTCTGGAAGCAGGATTTTGCATAGCATTATTAGAAAGGGCATTGGCAACAAGAGTTCCAGAGATATTTAATACTGATCAAGGTTCGCAATATACCAGCAGTGAATTTATACAAAAATTACAACTAAAAAATGTAAGCATCAGTATGGATCATGTTGGCAGGTGTTTTGATAATATATATGTAGAAAGACTTTGGAGAACTTTAAAGCAAGAAGTGATCTATTATTATAGACCTGATGATATAGGCAGCTTGGAAAAAAGGATAGAAGAATTTGTACCTTGGTATAACAACAAAAGGTTACATCAAGCTTTAAAATATAGAACACCAGCTTCTATATATTTAAGCTAATTTTTTGCTAAAAAATCGGAGCATTTAAAACAAATGGTTTGAATTAAGGGTGCAGTATAGATCTAGTCTGTTGAATTCTGAAAAATCACTCATTTTTTAGCACCACATAAGAATATATTGTATAAGCACTGAACAACGGCATACTATAGCCGCTTGCATAGTACATTATGCATCAAGTAGTGAAATCGTTCTACTTTTTGATTCGTTACAGCTTGAAGTGTTGCCATTGCGTCTAAAAGTTGTCAGGCTGTAAAAGCTAATGATGACTTATTTAAGCCAGTTCGACATGTGGATGATTCGCTCATAAATATCAGATTTTACCTGACAAAAATACAATTTAATAAATTTAAGATTATGAATTTTTTTAATAAATATTAAACCAAATATACCACATGGAAATAATCAACTTTTATACTCCAGAGTAATAGATCAACCTTTGTAACATTAACCATCACGGCTGAATCACTAACTCCCAACATTAGTGTAACTTGAATGCTGCATAATTTTTATGCGGTATGTCAGGTAGCGCTATAGGTTTATTTGGTATGCACTATTGGTATTATATCAAGGTACTCTGAATATTAGCACGCAGCAGGCAAAATTTACGGAAGATATAGAGATATACGACAAGATCGCACAAGCAGAGTCCAAAGAAAGTAAGTATGATATGCACAGATTTAAAGATGAGGAAAAGCAAGTTATAACAATATATGATCAATTACAAACTAGGAATTTTATCATAGATATCAAAAAAAGTAAAAATGAAGGCATTAGACCTCTTGCATAACCTATTTAAAGCTCAAAGTTATAGATACCAGCAAGTAAATTAAACCTTAAACCGAATCGTTTTCTTCTGTTCCTATAACGATCAGCGATAATTTTAAATCGTTTGATCATGCCTATGACGTTTTCATTTAAAACACGTTCACTAGACAATTGACGATTTTTCTTTTTATCTTTCCTGCTTAGTGGTCGCTTTTTTGTCTTTTTCTTTGGTAACTCTGAATTATAATGCAACTTATCAATGCCTTGATAACCAGTATCTGTAAGAACTTTAATCTCAGGGTGGATGTGAACTCCGGATTCTTTAAATAACCTGAAATCATGACGCTTGCCATTAGAAAAATTAGTGCAAATGATTTCTTTTTTCCTTTTATCCACAATAAGCTGAGTTTTTAGAGTATGTCGCCTCTTTTTTCCCGAATAAAAGTGCTTCTGTTTTTTTTAGGTCGTTCTATCGGTGTTTCAGTAGCATCAATTAACACAAGTTCGTATTCAGAATCGCTTTTTAGTAATGCTTTACGTCCAGGTAGTGAAAATCGTTTATCTTTAATTAGAGTATCTTCAATCCAACGTATATTACGATAACAGGCACTTTCACTTATTCCATAACTGCGGGAAATATGAAAATATGTCCTGTATTCACGCAAGTACTCAAGCGTCATGAGTAATCGATCTTCTAAAGCCAATTTATTGGGTTTTCCACCTTGAGACTTTAAAATAGCTTCAGCTTCTTTTAATATACTTAGTATAACTTCAAACGTTCCTCGTTTAATGCCAGTAAGCCTGCGAAACTCTTCTGCGTATTCATCTTTGATGTTTTCAAACTTCATGTTATCCTTGATAAAATCAAGGATTTTAATCAATTTATATGGTTATGCAAGAGGTCTATTGAAAAAGGACTAATGGAAGTTGCAGGCAACCTTTTATTACAGAGTTTTGACACTGAAACAATGGGACGTGTAACTGGCATATCTAGAGCTGATTTAATGAAACTGAAGCAAGAAAACAAGTAGGGCAAACAACGTAGATATAGAGTAAAACTTAAGAAGAGTAATAAGTGAATATCACATTTGAGCCTTTAAGTGAGTCAGATTTCCCATTACTGCTAAAATGGCTTGAGTCCCCTCATGTCAAAAAGTGGTGGGACCGAGATATTAGACCTCTTGCATAACCTATTTAAAGCTCAAAGTTATAGATACCAGCAAGTAAATTAAACCTTAAACCGAATCGTTTTCTTCTGTTCCTATAACGATCAGCGATAATTTTAAATCGTTTGATCATGCCTATGACGTTTTCATTTAAAACACGTTCACTAGACAATTGACGATTTTTCTTTTTATCTTTCCTGCTTAGTGGTCGCTTTTTTGTCTTTTTCTTTGGTAACTCTGAATTATAATGCAACTTATCAATGCCTTGATAACCAGTATCTGTAAGAACTTTAATCTCAGGGTGGATGTGAACTCCGGATTCTTTAAATAACCTGAAATCATGACGCTTGCCATTAGAAAAATTAGTGCAAATGATTTCTTTTTTCCTTTTATCCACAATAAGCTGAGTTTTTAGAGTATGTCGCCTCTTTTTTCCCGAATAAAAGTGCTTCTGTTTTTTTTAGGTCGTTCTATCGGTGTTTCAGTAGCATCAATTAACACAAGTTCGTATTCAGAATCGCTTTTTAGTAATGCTTTACGTCCAGGTAGTGAAAATCGTTTATCTTTAATTAGAGTATCTTCAATCCAACGTATATTACGATAACAGGCACTTTCACTTATTCCATAACTGCGGGAAATATGAAAATATGTCCTGTATTCACGCAAGTACTCAAGCGTCATGAGTAATCGATCTTCTAAAGCCAATTTATTGGGTTTTCCACCTTGAGACTTTAAAATAGCTTCAGCTTCTTTTAATATACTTAGTATAACTTCAAACGTTCCTCGTTTAATGCCAGTAAGCCTGCGAAACTCTTCTGCGTATTCATCTTTGATGTTTTCAAACTTCATGTTATCCTTGATAAAATCAAGGATTTTAATCAATTTATATGGTTATGCAAGAGGTCTATTGTCTATACGATGTATTTTGTGAAAAAGAAATTTGGTAAGCGTATTGGCAAGCAGGTGTTTGCGTCTGTTACACTTCGATTATTGCCTTATTGATCATTCTTGTGGCCAATAAGGCGACAATTAAAGCTTTGAAAAAAGCAGGATTTACATTCGCTGTACAATTTCAAGCTGAGCAGACAACTTAGATGATAAAATCACTATCCTGGTGTTACAATATAATTTTCTAGCACTAGCAATTTATTAAAGAATTATACATAATGTAATTAAACAACCATACATTGAAACAACTATATATTGCTTTAGATATGTCAACACTAGCCGTTGCAGATATGTCTCTTGATACTATAAAAGAGAAATTGGAGTCTGCTCAGAATTTTCACAAAGTTTACCAACAGATAATGGGCAATGATAGTATGCCAGATGAGATCAGAAGTATAACACACGATGTGTATTCAAAATATAGTTCTGGTATGTTGATTTTCTTTGATGAATTAAAAAAAGAAGAAGTAAATGGAGAGAGGAAAGAGGATATCTCAAAGTTACTTACGCGCTTCAAAGAAGCAGAGCTGGTTAGTACTCAATACCAGCATTTATCATCAGCAAGCATTAAAAGTATCGATGATGATACTATTCAAGCTGATAGAGAACGAGTAAAGAAATTTTTCACTCAAGCATCTAATAATCAGATGCATAAGTTAAAGATTACACAAGCATATGACTCTTTAGCAAAACATATAGAAGCTACCAAGATTGATGCTAAAGACATAAAAGAAGAACTTGGTATTTATCCTACTATATTTGAGCTATTTTTTGAGCTACTTCGCTCTATTTTTGTTCAGCACGATACACAGAAATTGATAGATATAGATAAAAGAGGCAGAGGTATTATTCACTCTGCTTTACAGCAAAAAATCGAACATTATTCGGCAGAATTAACCTCTTTGGGCAATGAAGGTCGACAATATCTAGAGCAAAAGATAGACCGTTATAAAAACTTAAGAGATGTTGTTGCAGCTAGCGCATTAAGTAGAGAAAAAGTAATCAGTAATGAACAGCTAAGTCTAGAGAAAGATGAGCTAGATACTATACTGCAGAGTGATGCGAAACAAGTTCGACAAACATTAGAACAAAAGAAGCAAGCTCAAGTAAGTGAGCTTGATATTCATGCTAGGATATCTGATTTTTTGAAAATGAGTGAAATGTATATGAGCTATTTAAAGCAAGACAAGGAGAAGATTTTAAGTAAAACAGTGGAATTAGAAAAGCAACCAGGATCTATGTCAGAAAAAATACTTGCAAGTCGTAGAAACAGCAGTATATTGGCTCAAATTCCATAAAGGTACATATCTAGCAATAGAAATTTAGCAAACCTCTATCAGTATTTTTTCGCCATGATTTTTAACAATTTCTGTTTTTTGTGCTGATTATGCTGAATTTTTGGAAGTGGGATCCCGGCTGTATCTTTGAGTTTTTCATCTGAGAAATCATATTCTCCAAACCTGAATTATGGATTAGCGATATGGTATGTATTAGCAATAGATGGTTTTTTTAGCCTTTAATTGATAAGTAATTAAAGTAGAAATGATATGAATAAAAGCATTAACGGTGACCTATGTCTTGAATGTGCTAGCTTGCAGTTTGTTTTTTAGGTAGTCAAAAACAGTTTCTACGATAGAGCGCTTTCTTAGGAATAAAATGAGAAATGCAGAAAGCAATTGATTGGATATATAAAACAATCTCCCAGTAATGATGATATCTGCTTGAAGGCAGATACGTACTATAAGAGAACTGCTAAAGAGCGATTTGAAAAAAAGCACACTAGGTAAAATAGATCTTGCAGAATTAAAACCCAAAACCAGAAAAGCATGCATACAATAGATCTCATAATCATTAGACCTCTTGCATAACCATATAAATTGATTAAAATCCTTGATTTTATCAAGGATAACATGAAGTTTGAAAACATCAAAGATGAATACGCAGAAGAGTTTCGCAGGCTTACTGGCATTAAACGAGGAACGTTTGAAGTTATACTAAGTATATTAAAAGAAGCTGAAGCTATTTTAAAGTCTCAAGGTGGAAAACCCAATAAATTGGCTTTAGAAGATCGATTACTCATGACGCTTGAGTACTTGCGTGAATACAGGACATATTTTCATATTTCCCGCAGTTATGGAATAAGTGAAAGTGCCTGTTATCGTAATATACGTTGGATTGAAGATACTCTAATTAAAGATAAACGATTTTCACTACCTGGACGTAAAGCATTACTAAAAAGCGATTCTGAATACGAACTTGTGTTAATTGATGCTACTGAAACACCGATAGAACGACCTAAAAAAAACAGAAGCACTTTTATTCGGGAAAAAAGAGGCGACATACTCTAAAAACTCAGCTTATTGTGGATAAAAGGAAAAAAGAAATCATTTGCACTAATTTTTCTAATGGCAAGCGTCATGATTTCAGGTTATTTAAAGAATCCGGAGTTCACATCCACCCTGAGATTAAAGTTCTTACAGATACTGGTTATCAAGGCATTGATAAGTTGCATTATAATTCAGAGTTACCAAAGAAAAAGACAAAAAAGCGACCACTAAGCAGGAAAGATAAAAAGAAAAATCGTCAATTGTCTAGTGAACGTGTTTTAAATGAAAACGTCATAGGCATGATCAAACGATTTAAAATTATCGCTGATCGTTATAGGAACAGAAGAAAACGATTCGGTTTAAGGTTTAATTTACTTGCTGGTATCTATAACTTTGAGCTTTAAATAGGTTATGCAAGAGGTCTATTATTTGCTAGCAGTAAAAGATCTTTGTAAGTTTTGTCATGTGTTTTTACCAGCTTATCAAAATCATAGTAATTCCCATTAGAATATATATTTAAGTTCAATTTAACTGGCTTTTCTTGTACTGTAAGCTTTAATTCTCTGACTAATGATAATAAACTGACTGCCTCTCCAGCATCATTGATATCTTGACCGCCAAGCTCCACCTCTGTTTGTTGACCAAGGTAGTTTTCCATTAGCACCGTGAATACTCTGCCACCCACTCTTTCTCTTGCTTCAAATACATCAACATTGAAATTTGCTTTATATAGACGATAAGCTGTGGTAAGTCCAGCAAGGCCTGCTCCTATAATTGCTATTCTTTTCATATCACATCATTACTAAGTAAAGTTGAGTAACAATTTTATTGCGTGTAATTTATTCTTATAGATTGTTTTTATAAATAAGCTTAATATTAAGGGCCAAAACATTTGCTACATTTGGTAGACTATAGAATCTAAGAGCAGTAAAACATGCATATAATAGATATCACAATTGTTATTACGTATCTTATAGTATGTATATTCATCGGGTTATATAAATCAAAATCTATAACAACATTAAAAGAATATACATTAGGTGGAGGATATTTCTCCAATCTTGTTATTTCCACAACTCTATTTTGCACATATATAGGGGCTTCAGAAACTATAGGAGTTGTGGGACAAATATCAATTTATGGTGTATTTTTCATCATTCCTTTGTTCTTATCTCCTATTGCATGGCTGATGATGGCACAAGTATATGGCAAGAATATAAGTAAATTTCATGGTTGTCTTTCAATCAGTGATATAATGGAAAGATTATATGGTAAGGCTGGTAAGTGGGTTACTAACATTGTGACGTTATCGCTTGCTGTTGTGGTGACCACTACTCAATCTACTGCAATTGGGGTGATTGCAAATTATTATTTTGCAATACCTGTCTTGTGGGGAACTGCAATCGGTGCATTAACAGTAGCATTTTATTCAGCAACTGGTGGAATTAGAGCTGTTGCACTAACTGATGCATTTCAATTTGCTGTACTTATAATCGCCATTCCAGTAGCGTGCTCATATATATATCATGATGTTGGTGGATATAGTGGAATAGTAAATTCCTTACCGAAAGAGATGTTAAGACTTGACATAAACATGGACAACATAGCACTGTTTTTAAGTCTCATTGTTTTCAACTTAGTACCAGAAACTTCTGGTACATTTGTTCAAAGATTTTTGATGAGTAAAGGTAATGCCCAATTAACTAAATGTTTAAGATTAGTTGCGGCCATTCATTTGCCTTTTCTTATGTTTATATGTGTGATCGGGTTATGCGTCAAAATCAAAGCACATGATATACAACCAAGGTATTAACTTACTTTATTTCACATTACATTGTTATTGGAATCAAAGGATTAATAATATCAGGTTTATTGACTGTTATGATGTCTACAGCTGATTCTTGGCTGAATAATGCAGGAGTACTATGTGCACGTGATATCATAGCAAGTCTAATACGTTTAGAAGAAAAACGTGTGATATTAATTGCAAGAATTACAACTATGGTGATTGGAGTAACTGCAATTTTACTATCTATTGTAGGAAAAGGAGTTATGGAGCTCCTTTATTTAGCAACAAATTTTGAATCAATAATTTTTATTTCTATGACTGCTGGTTTTCTTGGATTTAAAACGAACAGTAGATCTTTTATAGCAGCTACTATATTTGCTATTCTTTGCACTGGTGTCAGTGGATACATAGTAGGAGATCTAGGTACTATAAGCTTTTTATGTGGAATGTTAGGTAGTGCTATAGGTCTATTTGGTATGCACTATTGGCAATTGTATAAAGGTACACTGAATATTAGCACACAGCAGCAGGCAGAATTTACAAAGGATGCAGTGATATACGATAAAATAAAGCAAGCAGAGCCTAAGGAGAGTAATTATAAACACATATTTGAAGATACAGAAAAGCAAGTTATACAATAGAACTCTTGCATAACCTCATTCTGAGCTAGAAATTTTTTGCAAAACGTCGCAACAATGATCTCCGTGAGTATTTTTATGTATTGGTGACAATAAAATCATAGTTTTGAACAGGTTATGCAAGAGGTCTAATAGATGATCAATTCAAACTAGAAGTTTCATCATGTGGAGAAGTGAAATGTGCAGAAATTAGCCCAGGATTCGGCTCTCTGCTAATTTATTAAGATGGGTATACATTGGCTTTTGCAACAATCCTTTTTGTTTGTTTTTAAATGATTCTTATATCATTTTTTGGATTGTTGCACTTCGTTTTAGAATGCAATAGATGGACTAGCTAAGGCGCTATAAAATAGTTGCACTACACTTTGTCTTTTAATAAATTTTAAAGCAACTTCTAAAGCTGAAATATGGTTATTGCAAGCTCTAAACTAGGCGTTTTACACCAGGTGCCGAATAAAATTCATTCTAAAATACTCGTTTATCATATCAATTTCACATGCGCTTTAGCTATAAAATCCTCGAGTTGCTATATGTCTTGAGTTAATGTGCTTAATACATTCTAAGCCCACCATTGACAGGTACTATAACGCCTGTGATAAACGCAGAGAGATCATGAGCTAAGAAAAGTGCTGTATGTGCGATCTCATCTGTTGTTGCAAGCCTATGCATCGGAATTTTTTCCATTATCTTGTTCATAACTTCTTGTGGAATGGTCTGAAGCATTTGTGTATCTACAAATCCTGGAGCTATGACATTTGCTGTAATGCCAAACTTAGCAGTTTCAAGAGCTAAAGACTTTGTAAAGCCTTCTATTCCAGCTTTTGCTGCAGCATAGTTGGTTTGTCCAGGCATTCCATGTGCGCTGACAGAGCCCATACTTATTATACGTCCAAATTTTGCTTCTCTCATTTTCTCGATAATGACGCGTGACATATTAAATGCAGAAACCAAATTAGTTTGTATGACAGATATCCAGTTTTCATACGATTGTTTATGCAACATAGCATCGCGTACTATTCCAGCATTATTAATTAGTATCTCAACATTCCCACCTAAAATTTTTTCTATCTCTAGTATTCCACGCTCACATTCTTTAAAATTCGAAACATCCCATCTCACTGCCTTAATATCAGTTTCTTTCTCAAATTGTATACCAACGCTTTCTTCGTCAAAATAATTGACAGCTACTTTATAACCAGCTGCTTTAAAGGAAAGAGCTATATTTTTCCCAATTCCTCTGGTTCCACCAGTAACCAACACTCTTCTTTCCATAAATATACTCCTGGACTAAAATTAATGTTCTGATCAGTAAGTGCTAATAAAATAAAAAAATCGAAATAGATAAGGGAGATGCATATCAGGATTGCTTAAATGGTATAAATCCAACTAAACACTCCAAAAACTTATTAATAATTTGTTATTGATTCAAGATTTAGAATAAATTTAAATTAACGGTGTTGATCTAGAAAAGTATATGAGAACACAAAACTAGCTATTTTACACACAAAATTACTAAGGTTTTTATTATAAAATTTTCTTGTGTATAAGGCATCAAGCTGTGTATCAATACCAAGCTCTGAATTAAAATCGTTAGTGGCAGTATGAAACTATAGTCTTGGAATCTGAGCTATAAAATTATAACTCTCGACTTTATTTCATGTGCCCAAGATTTAGTATGAATGTATTTCTGAAGACACGCAAGAAATGATTGCTATGCATAAATAGTATACGGTATGTTCATTAGACCTCTTGCATAACCATATAAATTGATTAAAATCCTTGATTTTATCAAGGATAACATGAAGTTTGAAAACATCAAAGATGAATACGCAGAAGAGTTTCGCAGGCTTACTGGCATTAAACGAGGAACGTTTGAAGTTATACTAAGTATATTAAAAGAAGCTGAAGCTATTTTAAAGTCTCAAGGTGGAAAACCCAATAAATTGGCTTTAGAAGATCGATTACTCATGACGCTTGAGTACTTGCGTGAATACAGGACATATTTTCATATTTCCCGCAGTTATGGAATAAGTGAAAGTGCCTGTTATCGTAATATACGTTGGATTGAAGATACTCTAATTAAAGATAAACGATTTTCACTACCTGGACGTAAAGCATTACTAAAAAGCGATTCTGAATACGAACTTGTGTTAATTGATGCTACTGAAACACCGATAGAACGACCTAAAAAAAACAGAAGCACTTTTATTCGGGAAAAAAGAGGCGACATACTCTAAAAACTCAGCTTATTGTGGATAAAAGGAAAAAAGAAATCATTTGCACTAATTTTTCTAATGGCAAGCGTCATGATTTCAGGTTATTTAAAGAATCCGGAGTTCACATCCACCCTGAGATTAAAGTTCTTACAGATACTGGTTATCAAGGCATTGATAAGTTGCATTATAATTCAGAGTTACCAAAGAAAAAGACAAAAAAGCGACCACTAAGCAGGAAAGATAAAAAGAAAAATCGTCAATTGTCTAGTGAACGTGTTTTAAATGAAAACGTCATAGGCATGATCAAACGATTTAAAATTATCGCTGATCGTTATAGGAACAGAAGAAAACGATTCGGTTTAAGGTTTAATTTACTTGCTGGTATCTATAACTTTGAGCTTTAAATAGGTTATGCAAGAGGTCTATTGAAACTCTTCTGCGTATTCATCTTTGATGTTTTCAAACTTCATGTTATCCTTGATAAAATCAAGGATTTTAATCAATTTATATGGTTATGCAAGAGGTCTATTATATTTCATCAAAAATTGTCGTGGTACAAATACTCCTTATGTATTTTTGTATACACGTATGTTCCATACTTCTTAGCTGTTTTTGAAGTTTCGTCTAGTATGTATGGCTAAGGCAACATACAAGGGTTATGCTAATGATAAATTTTACGTCAGCATCTCGCCTAAAATAGAGTTACATTGCCTATTTTAAGTGAACAAAAATTTATTCTAAATACTCATTTTTCATGCATATTTGATAGAGCTTTAGCCATATATGATAAATACAAACTCTTTATTTACCTGTGGCATATGTGATATTTAAGTTGATATTGCTGCTTCATATAGATTATTTTGTATTTTGCAATATCAATGATGAGAAAGAGAAATAAATACAAGAAATTAGTATTGCTGTAAATCGCCATCAAATGCAGCATCTTTCAAAACAGATGCATTTGATAAAATGTTGAATCATTATAACTTGAAGTGGTACTTTAGATGACGAAATTTTGTAAGGCTGGTATTGTGGCGTTGTTACTTGCTGCTGGTAGTGGAACTAGGATGTTATCTAAGGTTCCAAAGCAATATTATAAAGTTGCTGGTAAAGCAATTCTCAGACATACGATCGAAAAATTTCTTGTAAACACAAGGATTTCAATGGTTCAAGTAGTGATAAGCGAAGAACATGTTGATTTGTATAATGAAGCAATTGCTGGGCTTAATCTTCCAAACCCAATTATAGGTGGAGCAACGAGACAAGAATCTGTGAGGAAGGGACTGGAGGCAATTAGTGCTTTAGATCCTGATAAAGTAATAATACATGATGCAGTAAGGCTATTGGTTAGTTCTGAGCAAATTGACGCAGTTATTGATGCATTGATATCTGGCTATGATGCAATTGATTCTGTGTTGCCGATAGTCAATTCGGTTAGACACCAGCAAAATGGCCAGTTGCAAAATATTGGTAGAGATTCGCTATACAGCGTTCAAACACCACAGGGTTTCAGGTATGAGGCAATTCTTGATGCTCATAGAAAGCTTCGAGGCTCAAGTTTTACTGATGATGTGGCAATGTGTATTGAGCAAAATCTAAATGTTGGAATCGTTTCTGGTTGTGTGTCTAATATCAAAATAACATTACCAAGTGATTTATTATATGCCAAGTGCGTTTTGGAGAATAAGCGTATAATCCGAACTGGAATTGGGTTTGATGTGCACAGATTCAGTGATAGAACAAATGGTAATGCTGTGATAAAAATCTGTGGAGTGCCTATAGCTCACGATTGTTATATTGATGCGCATTCAGATGGTGATGTTGGTTTGCATGCTATAACGGAAGCCATTTTAGGCGCGATAGCATGCGGTAATATAGGAACGCATTTTCCAAACAATGATAGCAGATGGAAAGATGCGGATTCAATGTTGTTTGTTAAAAAAGCCTTCGATCTGCTAACTAGTAATGGCGGGCAAATTAATAATATAGATGTGACGATTATATGTGAAATGCCTAAAATAATGCCTCATAGTCTTGCAATGCGTGAAAATATTGCAAGTGCACTGCATATAGATATTGCTCAGGTTAGTATAAAAGCTACTACGACTGAGAATATGGGATTTCTTGGTAGAAAAGAAGGCATAGCGGCACAAGCAATCTGTACAGTAGAAATATAGAACAATAGAATCAAGATTGTGTTATTTTATATATATATATTTCTGTGTCGTTCAGAGTGCTTGCAGATTTGCTACACAAATAAATTTTTGCGGAAAGTGAAATATACAAAATTAGCTTTGCATAGGGTCCTGCGCTAATTTTCGGATATATTAATTGTCCTATGCCTGGCAAATACTACTTTCGCAAAATCCGTAAGTTTTTTGTGCTTATTATAACATTTCCTTACGGATTTAAAACACTATTTGCCAATTCTAATACCATTTGATACACTTTCTGAGATTTTTGGCGCGTGTATACGAGCTATATGTTTCTATGAGAATACCCTTTGTAAAGCTGGCGTGGGCGGCCTATTTTTTGCTCAGGATCTTCTATCATTTCTTTCCATTGTGCAACCCATCCAGCTGTTCTTGCAACAGCAAACATGACTGTAAACATTTGTGTTGGAATTCCAAGTGCTCTGTATATTATGCCAGAGTAAAAATCTACATTTGGATACAATTTTCTCTCTTTGAAATAGGCATCAGATAGAGCGATTTCTTCAAGCTCTAGTGCGATATCTAAAAGCGGATCATCTTTTATTTTTAGTGCTTCTAATACTTTAGAACAAGTTTTCTTTAGGACTGCTGCTCGTGGATCATAGTTTTTATATACTCTATGTCCAAACCCCATAAGCCTAAATTGATCATTTTTATCTTTGGCTTTTTCTATATACATTGGGATTCTAGAGGGTTGTCCTATTTCAGCAAGCATCTTAATCACAGCTTCATTGGCGCCGCCATGTGCTGGGCCCCAAAGAGAGGCAATTCCTGCTCCAATCACAGCAAATGGATTGGCGCCAGAAGATCCAGAAAGTCTCACTGTTGCAGTAGATGCATTCTGTTCGTGATCAGCATGCAATATTAAAAGCTGATTCATTGCAGATGATAGTATATCATTTGCTACATATTGTTCGGTTGGAACAGAAAACATCATCCGTAAGAAGTTCTGACTGTAATTTAGGCTATTATCAGGATACATGAAAGGCTGACCAATCGAATATTTGTAAGCCATTGCTGCCATAGTAGGCATCTTAGCAATCATTTTGATGATCGCCTCGTTCCTGCTTTCTTCATCTCTGATATCGAGGTTGCCATGGTAAAATGCAGATAATGAAGCAACGGCTCCGACCATTATTGCCATTGGGTGAGAATATCTTGGGAAGCCTCTGTATAAGAACTGCAGCTGCTCGTGCACCATGGTGTGTGACTTTATTTTGCTAATGAAGTCTTCTTTTTGATTTTGATCAGGAAGTTCTCCATATAATAACAAGTATGCAACAGATTCAAAATCTGATTTTTCCGCAAGATCTGCTATATCATATCCGCGGTGTCTTAATATACCATTCTCTCCATCTATGTACGTTATCTTAGAGGTGCATGAAGCAGTCGACATAAAGCCATTATCGTAAGTGAAATAGCCAGTTGCCGTATAAAGCTTCGAAACATCTATAACAGCAGGACCTTCGGTTCCTTCCATTATCGGTAGTTCTAACGTATTGTTATCAATTGTTAGGATGGCCTTTTTGCTAGCCTTTCCATTCTTCCCTATACCATCAACCTGCATAACACCACTCCAATACAAATAAAATACTCGCAAGAAACAAATTTGTGCACCTGTACAAACCATCTAGTACTATTTGTGAATGTGCTGATGCGACAACAACGTATATCAAAGATTGTATATTGCGTTGCAACATATTGCAAGAATTTATTGTGCCTTGCAGCATAAATGTAAAAACATTATGCATAGCAAGCATTAGTGATATTAAATTTTAGTTAAAAAGATAAGTATTGCATGCGCATTAAATTTAGTATTGAAAGCAAAGGCTAAAGCAAAAAAAAATATCATGTGGTGTGATATTCAAGTATTAATAAATCAAATTTTTTATCAATTAATGTCTTAATAGAAAGCTAATTGGTGAAATGATTGATCTTAAGAAATAAACATCGAGCTTGTGGATAAGGTATTGAGTGAATATACCGCAAGTGGATTGAGATCTTTTCGTACTCTTAAAACAACTAAGCAGCATTGAGGGTGGAGATAAGATATAAATACTTTATTCTGTGTCTATTCTTATTACAAGATTGCACAGAGTTGTTTTGAGCAATAAATTATAAAAATAAGATTGTTGGTGTGATATCAAGATATATCAAATCAGATATGATTTTTCTTTTGAAGCTTTAAAGATTGGAATTATGCATATATGCTATGCTTCATATTAATCGTTTTTGCTACAGGTGATGTTCTTCGGTATCATGTAGATATATTCTAGACTCTCTATTTATATTCTTTATTTGTATAATATTAGAATTTATATGTATTATCTACAGTCAATTAGCCGTTTTTTGCTGTTTATTTTTCTATGTTGCTTTATCTATGTTGATTTTGTGCTTGCGAAAAATGGTGATACTTCTTCATCTAAGTTATCTGCCAAAGGAGTGGTGGATACTGGTTACTTGGGTGGGAGTGGCGTGTCAGATGGTTACTTTAGTGCTTTATTAGACCTTGAGTATGGTGCGGATGCATCCGAGGGGCGTAGTGGATTTAAAGGTTTTATTAGATTGCATCCTTACGTTTCTTCTGCTAGATTCTTACCGTTTGATATAATAGAGCGCGTTTCTATTGAATTTTCTGATAGAAAATTTGGTTTGTTTGAAATAGGTAAACATGCTGGCGTTGCTAGTTCAATGAAAGTTGATGCATTTAGTGCGGCTGGTATGACGAGAGATTCTTTGTATTGGGTTGCCCAATTTGATCATACGATGCACACTTGCAATAGTGAATATTGTCAATTTTCCGCAATATATTCGCCTGATTTATTTAGTAATAATGTGGATTATTACACGCAGTCCAATGGCGAATTTGTAAACCTTGGTAGAGATAAGCGTAGAGATTTTAAATTAAGTTATATAAGTCAGGATTTTTCCGGCTTAAAATTTGGTATTTCTTATATTCCTGGTTTTGAAGAACGGCGCTCAGAGAAGATTATTTCTTATTCAAATGTTTTACAATGCAGTATATTTTATGCTGGTCAAATTAATGATGTTGCATATAAATTTTCTGTTTCATATGAGGGTGCTGGATCGTATAAAGATCCAGTGTCTGGTCAGTTAAGTAATCCGTTATTCGGTTTTGAGGCTGGTGCAAATATTGCTTATATGGGGTTTACCATTGGTGCATCTACTGGGTTTTTAGGTAAGTCCTACAGTATGAAAGGTGAAAATAGTAAATCTAGTAGTTATAATACGCTGGGTCTTGGGTATAAAATAGGACCGTTTGGAGTTGGAGTCAGCTATTTTAATAGCGTGAAATATTTAAATGAAATGGCTTCTAAATTTGATAGAATTGCTTTTGGTTTGAACTATAAATTTTCAAATAATATTTTGTCTTCTCTTGAAATTTCTAGATTCAATTTGAATTTTGGCAGCATGCCAGATAATTCTAGTCATGGCTATATGGTTTTGATCGGTGCAAAATTTAAATTTTGATGAATTTTGTCGTATTCTTGGGGGTGTGCGTCATATTTTGGTTGCCGCATGTGCTTTTTGAGAGTTTTTTGGTGTTGCGGTGTGTTAATGCGTATATTGCAAACTATTGCAATATATAAAGTGCAGAATATTTACAAGGATAAATCAAGATTTTTATCGGTTGACTAGCGCTAGTTCCTGTTAATCAATTAGATATTTTTAATTGGTGGCTTTGTTATTTACTTGAGAGACGAGTTATTTGTATGAAGGTTATAGATATTTTTGGTAGAGAAATTTTGGATAGTAGAGGGCAGCCGACTCTTGAGGTTGACTTAATGCTTGAAGGGAATCATTTTGGTAGAGCTTCTGTTCCAAGTGGTGCTTCTTTAGGATCTAAAGAGGCTTTGGAGAAAAGAGATGCTGAAGATCGGCGTTATGGCGGTCGAGGAGTCTGTGGCGCAGTACGGGTGGTTAATACAGAGCTGTTAAAATATATTTCTGGTCGTGAATTTGTTTCTCAAAGAGAGCTAGACAATTTTCTAATAGAGTTGGATGGAACGAGTAATAAATCGCGCGTTGGAGCAAATAGTACTCTTGCTATTTCTCTTGCGTTTGCAAAGGCAAGGGCTGCATTCTTAGGGAAAATGTTGTTTGAATCTATAGAGGGTTTCAGTAATTGGGCTATGCCAAGGTTGATGCTAAATATCTTAAATGGGGGAGCGCATGCGGATAATGGTATCACATTTCAGGAATTTATGATAATTCCAGCATCTTCTTTTTCAATAGCTGAGAGTTTAGAGCTGTCATACAGTGTATTTATTGCACTGAAGTCGCTTTTGAAATCCGCTGGTTTTAGTGTTGGAGTAGGTGATGAAGGGGGTTTTGCCCCAGAGCTTGGCTCAATAGAGCATGCCCTTGATTTTATAATGAATGCAATAGAGGTCGCGGGTTTGCAGTATGGCAAAGATGTTGAGATTGGTCTTGATGTTGCGGCAAATGAGCTATATAACGGCAGGGAATATGTGATATCTAAGAATCTTGAGCTTGATTCGCTGCAGATGATTGATTACTATAAGAAGCTTTTAAAACAATACCCTATCATTTCCATAGAAGATCCACTTGCTGAAGAGGATTTAGATGCTTGGGCAATGATGACTTCTAAGCTGGGAAAAGATGTGCAAATTGTCGGTGATGATCTTTTTGTGACAAACGTTGATATATTGAGAAAGGGTGTTAAGTCTGGTCTTGCAAATGCAGTCTTGATTAAAATGAATCAAATCGGTACATTAAGCGAGACATTAGACACCATAAATTTGGCAAGAAAAAGCAATTATCATTATATAGTTTCTCATAGATCTGGTGAGACTGAGGATGCTTCCATGAGTCATCTTGCAGTTGCAACTTCTAGCCATTATATAAAAGCTGGTTCTGTATGTAGGACAGATAGAATTTGTAAGTATAACGAACTGCTTAGAATTAATGAAAAATTAAGTGGTGATGCTTGTGTTAATAAATAACTAGCAAGTGATTAATATAACTCTTCATTTACCTGCAATCAATACTATATACGAAATTAGACTTCAAAAAGAGCTAGAAAGAATAAGAGCGCATGTGTATATGAAATAACATAATGTGAATATACAGAGTGATTTATAGATGGCATAGTTGTTTGTCTCTGTATTTAAAGAAGCAATGTATTGCTGAAATTGCTGTATATATACATATATTTGTTTTCCCGTTTTTTTAGCCTTTGCGATGAAGAATAGAACTTGAAAACGATATAGTGTGGTTAAGAGGTGGGATTATGCTAAAATTGAATGCTGTGTTATTAATTTATAGAAGAATGTAATTATTATTTGATCCTCTTGTAAATTTATTGTAGAAGAGTTGGGCTTGTGACCATTACTAAGCTTGACATAATAGCAGGCTGTAATATACTCTCCTCGGTGGGATTTTTGTCATGCTTGATTTAAGAAGTGTTTTACGTGGCTAGTTTGATTACATTTTTCAAAGAAGTAAGTGCTGAGGCTAGAAAGGTTGTATGGCCCAGTTCGAGGGAGTTATACGTCACTGTACTGTTTGTAATTTTTGTTGCGTTTATAGCTGGTCTTGTGTTCTTTCTCGTTGATTCTGCACTCTATCGAATAGTGAAATTATTTTTGAATTTTGGGAGTTAGACCTTGACGGTATCTTGGTATATTTTAAACACTTTGTCTGGTTATGAGCAACGTATCGCTCGGCATATCAAAGATGAAGCCGAAAAGAAGGGGCTTCGCGACCTTATCCATGAGGTTGTTGTGCCTGTTGAGAGTGTTTCTGAGCTGAGAAGAGGAAAAAAGGTTCAGACATCTAAAAAAATCTTTCCTGGTTATATATTGATCAAGATGCAGCTTGATGATGAGACTTGGAGTATGGTAAAGAATATACCAAATGTTGCAAAATTTCTTGGGTCTAAAAACAAGCCTGCAAAGATTCAGGAGCATGAGGTTTCTAGAATCTTGAAGCAAATGGCTGAAGGAGTAGTTGTTAAAGAAGACGATGCAAGTTACGAGGTTGGTGAACTTGTAAAAATTATGGATGGTCCTTTTGAGGCATTTACTGGTGCTATAGAGGGTGTTGATAATGTAAAGAGAAGGTTAAAGGTTTTGGTTTCGATTTTGGGTAGAGATACTCCTGTTGAGCTTGAATTTGACCAAGTTAAAAAGTGTAATGAATAATATGAGTTCGTGGCTTTAAATTATGAAGAAAAAAATATTAGGGTATATTAAGCTGCAGGTTCCTGCTGGAAAGGCAAATCCTTCTCCTCCTATCGGTCCTGCTTTGGGTCAGAAAGGGCTTAACATAATGGAGTTTTGTAAGCAGTTTAATGAGAGAACAAAAGGCCTTGAGATTGGCTCTCCTGTTCCTGTGTTGATTACTGCATATGCTGACAAGAGTTTCGAATTTATTACGAAGACCCCTCCTACTTCATTTTTAGTGCGTAAATTTGCTGGCCTGGAGAAGGGATCTAAGATTCCTGGTAGGGAAGTGATTGGGAAGATAGAAGCAGAGAAGGTTCTTGAGATAGCAAAGATGAAGCTATCTGATATGGGAGTTGATTGCATAGATGCTGCTGTTTCCATGGTTGAGGGGACTGCACGCTCTATGGGTATTGTTGTGCAAAAGTAATAGTGATGGATTGATTGGTAGCATATGAAGAAAAAAAGTAAGCGCATGAAGCGCGCCTCTGAACTTATTCAAAGTGATAGGTTGTATAATCTTGAAGATGGCATTGGGTTGTTGAAGGAATATTCTACATCTTGTGCTGCGAAGTTTGATGAGACTGTCGATGTTGTTTTTAAGCTTGGAGTAGATCCTAGGCAGTCAGATCAGATGGTAAGAGGTGCTGTTGTTATGCCATCTGGTATGGGGCGTGAGGTTAAAGTTGCAGTATTCATTAAGCAGGAGAGAGTTGGTGAGGCTGAGAAAGCAGGAGCCGACTTGTTTGGTGAGGTAGAGCTGATAGATGAAGTCAAGAGCGGAGTCATTAATTTTGATGTATGCGTCGCGACTCCTGATATGATGCCAAAGATCGCAGTTCTTGGGAAGGTTTTAGGGCCAAGAGGGTTAATGCCGAATATAAAACTTGGTACAGTTTCGGACGACGTTGCAGAGGCGGTGCGCAGAATTAAATCTGGTCAAGTTGAGTATAAAGTTGAGAAAGCAGGTCTTGTACATGCTGCAGTTGGTAAGCTTAGTTTCTCTCAAGATGCGCTTAAAGCTAATGTTGTTGCGTTATATAAATCTATACTTGCTTCAAAGCCTGCTACTTCTAAAGGGATTTATATGCAGAAAATGTTCTTAAGTAGTACTCAGGGACCTGCTATTGAGCTTGACTTAAGAAATATGATAGATTAGATTGACAATTCTGTGAAATTAAAGTAAGGGGTGTCTTGTGAACAAGTTACGGAAGCAGGAGTTGGTGGGGAATTTGCATGAGGTTATGCGCTCTTGTGCGGCCGTCATAGTGACTAAAAATATTAACATTTCAGTTGCGGATGTTAATGATCTGAGGCGCAGAGTTAAGCAGTCCGATGGGCGTTATTGTGTTGTGAAAAATAAACTTGCTAAAATTGCTGTGCAGTCTACATGTTATGAAAATTTGGTCCATCTTTTAAATGGACCAACTGCTCTCACTTATTCTAATGATCCAGTGTCAATTTCTAAGACTTTGGTGGATTTTTGTGCGAAAAATGAAAGCGTGCAAATATTAGGTGGAGCTATGGGTGAGGCTTATCTAACTTCAAAGCAAGTTCAAGAGCTTGCTTCGCTACCATCTGTTGATGAGTCTAGAGCAAAAATTATTGGGTTACTGAATGCTTCTGCGTCTAAGCTGGTTTCAGTGCTGCAGGCTCCTATGCGCAATGTTGTTGGTGTTTTGACTGCATACTCTAAGCAATAAATTTTCTTTCAATAGTTAATAGTAAAAGGATATAGAAAATGTCTAATTTAGAAAAAATCGTTGAAGAATTGTCTACTCTGACAGTTATACAGGCTGCTGAGCTTGCTAAGATGCTAGAGGAAAAGTGGGGTGTGACTGCGGCAGCTCCTGTCGCTGTTGCAGTTGCTGCGGCTCCTGTTGCAGAAGCTGCTGCTAAGACAGAGTTTGACTTAGTACTAGTTGATGCTGGTGCAAATAAGTTAAATGTAATCAAAGAGGTTAGAGCGCTAACAGGTCTTGGGTTAAAAGAAGCAAAAGACTTAGTTGAGTCTGCTCCTAAAGTAGTGAAAGCTGAAGTTTCTAAGGAAGAAGCTGAAAAAGGTAAGCAACTTTTGGAAGCTGCTGGTGCAAAAGTAGAGCTGAAGTAGGAATTTTAACGTATATAACGTTATTATTAGCTAGCAGCTTTGATATTATGATCTTTAGTGTTGTGCAGTGATAATAATGACTGTGCTGTCTCTTTTATATGATTTTTTAGATTGATTTGCGCTTTTAATATATTATTTGCGCAATTTTGTACTGTGAGGGGCTTTGATGCTCTCTTGCGTACAGTTGCTATGTTTTTATATACTGGCCTTGTCTTCTAAAGATTTTATATTAATGCTGTTTGTGTTTACTGCTTATAAGCTCGCTTCTTGAGTGCTTTATTTGGTTTGAGTCGTGAAATTGCTTTTAATGTGTTTCATAGTATAGGTACAGCATATATTGATTGCGTTATACTTTTGCTTATAGGCTGTATAATGTATTTTTGTTGAGCTGTATTAATATATCTCTAATTAGCTTGATTTATTGCATTGTTGCTTTTATGAGTTAGTGTACGATGTGTTAGTTGAGCGGTATATATTATCTCATTGAGCTTATTGTATTTTAACTGTGTAAAATTATATGCACTTGGCTTCATTGTTTTATACAAGAATTTACATGGCTTTTTATAGATGCTTTATAAGGTAGTTTTTCATAATGCAGTAATAGCAAATTTCAGTTTGCAGCTTGTATATTGCTTATAAGTTTTTGCTTTATACTTTGTGACCATTGTGCTTTTTTGTTTATTAGCTTTTGAAAAAGAGATTTTTTGCTTATGAACTACTTAATGCTTGCGAGAGTGGCGGCAATTTTCCTTTCTGATGCAGTGGTACTAGCATTAGAGGTGGCTTTATCACATGTTATATGCACTGAGCTTGCATGAATAATATTGTGCTTTAACTTTTTCAAGGAGAGGGTGTATAGATGCATGAGATATTGTAGTAGTGATTTTGATCATACAGCTTGAGAGAAGGAGCGTCACGCTTCCTTTTAGAATTGCATGGTGCTGCATTCATTGCTTTGCTTATGTCATGCTAGCTTTACTAGATATTTTTTTAACTTTCAATTGAGTATTTTGTGCTGCTATTTAAACTGAAAAATCGAATCAGACGGTCTTTTGGAAAGACATTAAGTGTTGCTGAAATTCCAAATCTAATACAGGTGCAAAAGAATTCTTACGAGGATTTTTTGCAGCTTGATGTTCCTGCAGAGCAAAGAAAAAATAAGGGATTAGAAGCGGTCTTCCGTTCTGTTTTTCCAATTTCTGATTATGATGGTCGCGCAACAGTTGAGTATGTTAGATACGCTTTGGATACTCCTAAGTATGATATTGAGGAGTGTATGCAGCGTGATGTGAGCTATGCAGCTCCTCTGCGTGTTACAATGCGCTTGATAGTCTGGGATCTTGATGAAGAGATAGGAATGAAGGAAGTTAAAGGTATCAAGGAGCAAGATGTTTATATAGGTGAAATTCCGCTTATGACAAAAAATGGTACTTTTGTCATAAATGGTGCGCAGCGTGTTATTGTTTCGCAGATGCACCGTTCACCAGGTGTATTTTATTATCATGATGGTGGTAAGAGTAATATAGCTGGGAAATATCTCTATTTTGCTCGTGTGATTCCTTATCGTGGCTCATGGCTGGATTTTGAGTTCGATGCGAAGGATATACTATTTTTTAGAATAGATAGAAAGAGAAAGTTATATGTCACTACTTTGCTCAAAGCGCTTGGTTATTCCAAAGATCAGATTCTCGGAGAGTTTTATAATTTCAGAAAGTGTCTAAAGTATGGCGACTCATGGGTTAGTGATTTTGATTTAGAAAAGCTGAAAAATTCTAAAATTACCAAAAACGTTATAGATCTTAGAACAGGAAAAGTAGTTATAGATAGTGGAACACGTTTGACATCTAAGATTATCCAAAAATTTGGCGCAGAAGATATCAAGAATTCGGCAGTTTTTGAGGATTTACAAGGTTTGTCTGTTGCACATTCTATAGTTGATCCTGAAACTGGGGAAGAGATTATAGCAAGTGGAGAAGAAATTACTCCAAATATTTTGAAGCGAATAGAAGCTATAGATCTCAAAGAAGTTCACGTTATAGATATAGATAATGTTAAAGTATGGCCTTATATAAGAAATACTTTGATGTTAGATAAGAACCTTACACAAGAAGATGCTATATCTGACATATATAGGGTGCTTAGACCTGGTGAGCCTGCAACTGCTGAGGTTGCGACATCTCTATTTAACGGTATCTTTTTTGATCCAGAGCGTTATGATCTATCTGCTGTTGGTAGGATGAAACTTAATGCTAAGCATGAAATTAACATGCCAGAAGATTATACAACTCTGACGCGTGAAGATATCTTAGCAATAATTAAGTATTTAATCAGTGTAAAAGACGGATATGGTGAGATAGACGATATCGATAGCTTAAGTAATAGAAGAGTAAGATCTGTTGGAGAGCTTGTCGAGAATCAGTTCCGTTTAGGACTTGTTCGAATGGAGAGGGCTATCCTGGAGCGTATGGGCTCTGTTGAGATTGATAGTGTGATGCCGCATGATCTTGTGAATTCAAAGGCATTAATGTCAGTAATTAGAGATTTCTTTGGTACGTCACAGTTATCACAATTTATGGATCAAACAAATCCACTGTCTGAAGTGACACATAAAAGACGTGTATCTGCTCTGGGACCAGGTGGATTAACTAGGGAGAGAGCTGGTTTTGAGGTTCGTGACGTGCATCCGACTCACTACGGTAGGATATGTCCAATAGAAACTCCAGAAGGGCAAAATATAGGTTTGATAAATTCCCTTGCTACTTATGCTAGAGTAAATAAATATGGTTTTATAGAGAGTCCATATAGAAAAGTAGCTGATGGTCAGGTTACAGAAGAAATTACATATCTTTCTGCAATAGAAGAAGGAAGATATGCTATTGCGCCTGCAAATGTGAAGTTAACTGATGATAAAAGCTTTGTTGAAGAGATAGTGCCATGTAGAAGACGCGGAGAGGGCACTTTAGCTCCAAAATCTGAGATTAGTTATGTAGATGTGTCACCTAAACAGCTAGTTTCAGTAGCAGCTTCTTTAATTCCTTTTTTGGAAAACAATGATGCAAACAGGGCTCTTATGGGCTCTAACATGCAAAGACAAGCTGTTCCATCGCTGAATAGTGAAGCGCCCTTCGTAGGAACTGGGATGGAAAGTGTAGTAGCTAGAGATTCTGGTGCTGTAGTTATAGCGAAAAATTCTGGTACTGTTGATCAGGTTGATGCAAGAAGGATAGTTGTTAGGTATAAGGACGACCAATCTGGTGTGCCTGGAGTTGATATATATACTTTAAACAAGTACAAGAAATCTAATCAGGGCACATGTATAAACCAAAAGCCTATAGTTAAGGTTGGTGATTTTGTAGAAAAAGGCGATGTCATAGCGGATGGTTCATGTACAGATTATGGAGAGCTTGCTCTGGGACGTAATGTACTTGTCGCATTCATGCCTTGGAAAGGTTATAACTTTGAGGACTCTATATTACTTTCTGAAAGGATAGTAAAGGAGGATATATTTACCTCTATACATGTGGAAGAATTTCAGGTAATAGCAAGGGATACGAGGCTTGGGCCTGAAGAAGTTACACGTGATATTCCAAACGTCAGTGAAGAAAATTTAAAGTACTTAGATGAGATTGGTATAGTACACGTTGGTGCAGATGTAAAAGCAGGTGATATATTAGTTGGTAAAGTTACTCCAAAGACAGAATCCCCGCTCAGTGCAGAAGAGAAATTACTAAGGTCTTTATTCGGTGAAAAAGGAAAAGATGTTAGAGATTCTTCTTTGAGAGTTCCTCCTGGTGTTAAAGGTGTAGTCGTTGGTGTGCGTGTATTTACACGTAGAGGTATAGAAAAAGATGAACGTGCGATAGCTCTTGAGAAAGTTGAGATAGAGAAAGTTGAAAAAGATAAAGAAGATAAGGTTTCAATAATTAAAGTCTTTGCTTATTCTAGAGTTGCTGAATTATTAGTTGGAAAAATTATAGTCAGTGCTCCGAAACCTCTTGTTCCGGGGGATGTCCTGACTCAGCAAGTGTTCGACAAGCTACCAAAGAGGCAACTATGGCAAATTGTTGTTGACGATGCTCAAAATATGTCAGAGCTTGAACGCATTAAGCTTTTCTATGATAGGTCGATAGAGGAGCTTGAAGAAGAACTCAAGCATAAGGTTAAGAAAATTCAGAGTGGTGATGATCTGCCACATGGTGCACTAAAACTTGTGAAAGTTTATTTGGCTACAAAGCTCAAATTGCAACCTGGTGATAAAATGGCTGGTAGACATGGTAACAAGGGGGTTGTGTCTAAAATCTTGCCAGTTGAGGATATGCCATTTTTAGAAGATGGTACTCCTGTTGATATAGTACTAAACCCTCTTGGTGTTCCTTCACGTATGAACGTTGGGCAGATTTTAGAGACGCACCTTGGCTGGGCTTCTGTCAACTTAGGAAAGAAAATTAGTGAAGTTTTGAGAAGCATTAATGACTCTTCTGAAGTTAGCGAGCTTAGAAAAGAAATATTAAACTTGTATCCTTCAGATCGTCAATCAGATGTGGCAGTTCGTGAAATTATTAAATCTATGTCAGATGAAAGTGTCATAGAGTTAGCTAAGACTCTTAGTAAAGGTGTTCCGTTTGCAACTCCAGTGTTTGACGGAGCTAAGGAGGATGAAATCAATGAAATGCTGACAAAAGCAGGTGTGGATGCTTCAGGGCAGATGACTTTAATAGATGGAAGAACAGGTGAAAAGTTTGATAGAAAGGTCACTGTTGGCTATATATACATGCTTAAATTAGATCACTTGGTGGACAATAAAATTCATGCAAGGTCTACTGGTCCTTATAGCTTGATTACTCAACAGCCTCTTGGTGGGAAAGCGCATTTTGGTGGCCAAAGATTTGGTGAGATGGAATGTTGGGGGCTGCAGGCGTACGGTGCTGCTTATACTCTTCAGGAGATGTTGACTGTTAAGTCAGACGATGTAGAGGGAAGAGTTAAGATATATGAATCAATTATTCGTGGAGATCCTATATTTGAATGTGGTGTGCCAGAATCATTTAACGTTATGATAAAAGAATTGATGTCTCTATGCTTAAACGTAGAAATGATTACTGATGATAAAGATGATAAGGATGATAACGAGGATTAGTATTCAGTATTAAGCGTTCAGGTAATTGAGTCTATTTTTGTATGTTGTTTGTAGTGTTAATTTAGAGCAGTTAATTAGTCGCCTGCATTATAATTCTAAGAAGTGGAGGATTTATATTGATTGCAAGCAATTATTATGCACTGAAAATCCTGCAGAAAAAGTGGCATAATTGTCAAAAACCTTATAGATTTTGTTAAGTAGTATTTTTGCAAGTATTGGACAAATTATATATATGACAATTAGCGCAGAGCTGTTCTAAGAGCTAATTTTTATACATTTAACTTTCCGCAAAAATTTATTTGCCCAGCAAATCGATTTTTGACGTGCAGACTTATTAAGATATATACCTTTTAGAAAATGGAGTGATTTTACTAATCAAGTAATATTAATTCTTTGTGTATATAAGTTATTAATTTCTTATTTGGAATTAATCTTGTTGATATACGTGTAGCGTAAATAAGGCATAGCCTGCTTGATGTAGATTTCTGTGGTTTTAGCATGAAATCATGCAATGTATAGGTTGGATTCAAGTCATGTTATGCCGATGGTCTAGATATTTTTGTTGGTAGTTGTTGCCGCAGTGCTAGTTGTGTAAATTTAGTGAATAAAGGTTGTATGGCTGATTTTAGAGATGAAGAAATTGTGAATGATTTGGATACTCAAAGCGAAGATTTATTTCAGAAATCTTCCAATACAGCAGCTCATTCAGCAAATTTTGATTATTTAGGTCTGCTCAGAGATATAAACGATTTTAGTAAAATCAGGATATCTTTAGTTAGTCCTGAAAGGATTAGATCTTGGTCTTATGGTGAAGTAAAGAAGCCAGACACAGTTAATTATAGAACTATAAAACCTGAGAATGGTGGGTTGTTCTGTGCTCGTATTTTTGGTCCAGTTAAGGATTATGAATGCCTTTGTGGAAAGTATAGGCGTATGAAACACCGTGGTGTTATATGCAACAAGTGCGGTGTTGAAGTAACTACTTCTAAGGTGCGTCGTGAGAGAATGGGGCATATTGAGCTTGCAACTCCTGTGGTGCATATTTGGTTTTTAAGATCTCTTCCTTCCAGGATTAGTGCGCTTCTAGATCTTCCGCTTAAGTCTATAGATGAAGTACTCGCTTTTGAGTCGTATGTTATCACTGAGCCTGGTATGTCTACTTTTAGATATGGCCAGCTGATATCTGAAGATGAGTATTATGAAGCACAGGAGAATTTTGGTGAGAGCTCTTTTGAAGCTGGGACTGGTGCTGAGGTTATAAAGAAAATGCTTCAAGATCTTGATTTGCCAGCTTTGAGAATAAGCTTGCGTTCCGATCTAACAAGTGTGACTTCTGAAGTAAAAAGAAAGAAGATAGTAAAGCGCCTAAAGTTAGTTGAACAATTTATAGAATCTGGCAACAAACCTGAGTGGATGGTGCTTGAGGTACTTCCTCTGATTCCACCTGATTTAAGACCGCTTGTTATGCTGGATGGTGGGCGATTTGCTACTTCTGATTTAAACGAGCTTTATAGACGAGTGATCAACAGAAACAATCGTCTAAAACGTTTGATAGAGTTAAAAGCACCTGAGATTATCATACGTAACGAGAAGCGTATGTTACAAGAATCTGTTGATGCATTATTTGATAACGGCAGAAAGGGAAAAACACTAAAGAGCTCTAATAAGCGTCCACTTAAGTCGCTTGCTGATATGCTGAAGGGTAAGCAGGGACGTTTCAGACAGAACTTGCTTGGAAAAAGGGTAGATTACTCAGGGCGTTCTGTGATTGTTGTTGGGCCTGAATTAAAGCTACATCAGTGTGGTCTTCCAAAGCAAATGGCGCTTGAGTTATTCAAGCCGTTTGTATACTCCAAACTTGAGATGTATGGAATATCTACTACATTGAAAGCAGCGAAAAAGATGGTTGAAGCAGAGAGGCCTGAGGTATGGGATGTGCTAGAAGAGGTGATTAGGGAGCATCCTGTACTATTGAATCGTGCACCTACGCTCCATAGGCTTGGAATTCAGGCGTTTGAACCACTTTTGATAGAAGGAAAAGCAATACAGTTGCATCCGCTTGTTTGTGCAGCGTTTAATGCTGACTTTGATGGTGATCAAATGGCTGTGCACGTGCCGCTTTCTATAGAAGCGCAGCTTGAAGCAAGAGCGCTTATGATGTCGACAAATAATATTTTGAGCCCTGCCAACGGTAAGCCTATAATAGTTCCTACTCAAGATATAATTCTTGGACTTTATTACATGAGTTTGATCTTTGATAATGAAGAAGGGCACGGTAAAGTATTCAATAATATTGGTGAGCTAGAGCATGCGTTAAATGCTAATAAAGTTTCTCTGCACGCTAAGATCAAGTATTATTGTACGATCAAAGATGTTGATGGAAATCCAGTAAAATTTATTGCTGAGACTAATCCTGGGCGTATATTGATTTCAGAGCTATTGCCTAATGAGTCTAATCTTGACTTTGAGGTGGTGAACAAGCTTATGACAAAGAAGGAAGTTTCACGTTTGATAGATTTAGTCTACCGTAGTTGCGGGCAGAAGAGTGCTGTAATCTTCACAGATAAATTGATGCAGCTAGGTTTCTTTTATGCATGCAAAGCTGGGATCTCTATAGGAAAAGATGATATGGTGATTCCAAAGAGCAAAGAGATGCATATAAGCGAAGCAAGAACTGAAGTTATGCAGTATGAGAATCAGTATGCAGATGGTTTGATAACAATTGGTGAGAAATATAACAAAGTAGTTGATGCTTGGTCTCGTTGTACAGATAAAATTGCTGTTGATATGATGAGAGCGATTTCAAATACTCAGTCTGTTGGTGCTGGACATACAGGGGTAAATAATATCTTTATGATGGCGGACTCAGGTGCTAGGGGTTCTACTGCGCAGATTAAACAGCTCGCTGGAATGAGAGGTTTGATGACAAAGCCATCTGGTGCTATTATTGAGACTCCTATTGTTTCAAATTTTAAAGAGGGTCTTTCAGAACTTGAGTACTTTATTTCGACACACGGTGCTCGTAAAGGTCTTGCAGATACTGCGCTTAAAACTGCTAACTCTGGTTACTTGACAAGAAAACTTGTAGACGTTGCGCAAGATTGTATAGTTGTTAAAGAAGATTGTGGTACTGACAGGGGTCTTGTCGTTCGGCCAGTCATAGAAAGTGGTGAGGTTGTTGTCCCGCTTTCTTCTATCATACTTGGAAGAGTTGCTGCTAATGATGTTTATCATTCTACTCAAGATAAGATCATTGTTCGCAAAGGTGAGTTGATGAACGAAAAAATGGTAGCTGATATAGAGGAAGCTGGTATTGATTCGATAAAAGTTAGATCTGTGCTTACATGCGAATCTAAAATGGGTGTATGTACTAAATGCTATGGTAGAGATCTTGCTGCTGGTAAGCTGATAAGTGTTGGTGAAGCAGTTGGAGTGATTGCAGCTCAGTCGATAGGTGAACCAGGAACACAGCTAACCATGAGAACTTTCCACATTGGTGGTGCAGCACAGAGTGCTTCTGTTCAATCTGCTGCTATTGCATCTTATGCTGGTATACTACGCTTAGTACATCATAATGTGGTGTTGGATAGTGATTCCAGAAAAGTTGTAATGAGTAGAAGTTGTGAAGCGATAGTTGTAGATAAGAATAATGTTGAAAAAGCACGCTATAAGATTCCTTATGGTGCTAAATTATTGATCGATGATGGCGAGGAAATTAAACCTGGTGCAAAGATTGCTACTTGGGATCCGTTTACAATTCCTATTATAGTTGAGAAAACAGGTATAGTTTCGTTGCTCGATCTAATAGACGGTGTATCAGTGAAGGAAGTTCAAGATGATGTGACTGGTATAGTCAATAGAGTAGTCATTGATAGCAAAAAGTATGTTAAAGGTAATGAACTACGTCCCAGAGTTATAGTAAAAGGTGATGATGGGGAAGTACTCACACTATCTAATGGTCTTGAAGCTAAGTATTTCCTACAGGTTGGCGCGATCTTAAATATATCTGATAACGATTCTGTACATGCTGGTGACGTTATTGCCAGGATTCCTAAAGAGTCTTCTAGAAGTAAGGATATTACTGGTGGTCTTCCTAAAGTTGTGGAATTATTTGAGGCGCGCCAACCAAAAGATCATTCTATCATCAGTGAGATTGATGGATATGTTGAATTTGGTAAGGATTATAAGTCGAAAAGGCGTATTATAGTGAGACCTGTGGACAACAAAGAGTCTGCTGTGGAATATCTGATTTCTAGGGAACGTCATATTACGGTGAACGAGGGAGATTATGTTTCCAAGGGTGATATGTTGATCGAGGGGAACCCTTCTCCACATGATATACTTAGAATTATGGGGATTGAGGCACTTGCTAAGTATATAGTTGAAGATGTCCAACAGGTTTATAGGCTGCAAGGTGTTGATATCAACGATAAGCATATCGAGGTGATATTAAGGCAGATGATGCAAAAGGTTGAGATTGTTGATCATGGAGAGACTACTTTCATAGTCGGTGAATATGTTGATAAGGATGAATTTGAAGAAGTGAACCGTAAAACAGTACAAGATGGTTATTCTCCAGCTGTTTCTGTGCCTGTTCTTCAAGGTATTACAAAAGCTTCATTGCAAACAAGATCATTCTTGTCTGCTGCTTCGTTCCAAGAGACAACCAGAGTTTTAACAGATGCTGCGGTTGCAGGTAAAGATGATCCATTGCTTGGATTAAAAGAAAACGTAATAGTTGGGCGTTTGATTCCTGCTGGTACAGGGTTTTATATGCGTAAAGCTAAGAAACATCAGTCATTTGATTGAAGAATTAGAATCTATAGCTAAAAAATCACAACAAATTGACACAGATACCATCAGCCGAGCAATAAAATACACAATATAAAGTTATACCAAGGAATTTCAAAAGCTAAAATGCACATTTCTGGCGGATGGACTTGAAAACTCTTCGTAATTGTTTATTAGATGTGTGATTCGTAGACATTGTTACATTTTACTTGTCAGATTTAATTGTAACTTTCCAGCATTGTATTTGTTTTTAAGTACTGTTAGTTTTTGCTCATATTTGTAGTTTTGAAGCGCATATGGTTTGTTAGCAGGATTGTAAGCTGCCTCTATTTCTGCTTGCGAGTGAGCAAGAGTTTGTAGAGTTTGAAAAGTTTCCCAAGGAGTTTTTCCTTTTAATGAGCTATGAGACCTGTGTCTGTTATAATATTCTTCCCATTGTTGAAGTTTTGCGGATAAATCAGCATCTTTAATGTTAATGCTGCTGTAGAACTCGTCTAAGTCAGTTCTTTGAGATCTCTCGACTTTTCCATTAAGATGTGGCGAAGCTGGCCTGATAGGTCGAAATTTAATCTTCCATTCTTTTAGTCTATCTTGAACTGCATTCTCTGCCACTATCAGTTTGGATCCTTTGTATGCAAAATGGCATCCTCTCACGCAATTTATTTAGGAAGTCTAAAGTATTTGCTGACGTACGCCTGCTGTATAAAGCAATGACCTTGTAGCGAGTACAATCATCAATAGCTGTATACTGATAAAGACCTGCTGCTATCTTACATGTGGTAAATTAAGTTGAGGTTTACGCATTAAAGAATTGAACCAAAGCATACATATGTTATTACTTTTTCCGAAAATCTTCGCTGTATGAGGATGGCATTTTTCCTTTGAGTGTAATACACATCTATATATATGCGCAAACTGCAACTTAATTTACTATACATCCATTTGTACACGCTCCCCAGGATACTTACAGTTGTAGCGTTTTGTTTGTTTTCTATAATGACGCTTCAAAAAAAGGTCACCAACATTATGTTTTTTTAATGTTTTATGGATCGTTGATAAAGAGAAAGATAAAGAATATATATACTGCACCCTTAATTCAAACCATTTGTTTTAAATGCTCCGATTTTTTAGCAAAAAATTAGCTTAAATATATAGAAGCTGGTGTTCTATATTTTAAAGCTTGATGTAACCTTGTGTTGTTATACCAAGGTACAAATTCTTCTATCCTTTTTTCCAAGCTGCCTATATCATCAGGTCTATAATAATAGATCACTTCTTGCTTTAAAGTTCTCCAAAGTCTTTCTACATATATATTATCAAAACACCTGCCAACATGATCCATACTGATGCTTACATTTTTTAGTTGTAATTTTTGTATAAATTCACTGCTGGTATATTGCGAACCTTGATCAGTATTAAATATCTCTGGAACTCTTGTTGCCAATGCCCTTTCTAATAATGCTATGCAAAATCCTGCTTCCAGAGAATATGATAAATCATAGCCTATAATATATCTACTGTGTAAATCAATAATAGCCGTGAAATACATGAACTTGCCATTAATTTTTATATATGTAATATCACTTGCCCATACTTGATTTATCCTATTGATTTCAATTCCTGATAGTAAATAAGGATAAATTTTATGTTCAGGATTCTTTATAGTAGTATTTCTATAGCTCTTAGGATATAAGCCTTCTATCTCCATTTCTTGCATTATTCTCAGTACCTTTTTAGCATTGATGATCTTACCTTGGTTATGCAAATCAGCTGTTATCTTGCGATACCCGTATCTACAATCTGATAATAAATAAATTTCCCTAATGAGATTTGCAATCTCACTTTCATCACTTATCACTGGCTTGTAATACAACTTAGTTCTAGGAATATTCAGCAACTCAGCTTGTCTTCTTATAGAAATATCAGCACAAATTTCTAACATATTTTTTCTCTCTTCATAATTTATTTCTGCAATTTTTTTTTGAGAAAATTATTTTCAATGCTTATCTCGCCAATAATTTTATGCAATTTTTCTATTTCTTGCTCAGAGAGTTTTTGCTTTTTTGTATACTCACTTTCTGGAATAAAAAGCTGATACAAATCCCTGATAGCCTTATCTTTCCAGTCATATAAATTAGTTGCAGGAATTTTGTATTCACTACATATTTCAGCTTTCCCCTTTTGACTTTGTATGGCATCTAGAGCCACTTTTGCCTTAAATTCAGCCGTATAATTTTTCTTTTTACTCATACTACTAACTTAATCCTATTTTTGATTCATTTTACTATCAAAAAATCGGTTGTTTTATTTTTTCTGGTTCGTTTCTTGGGGCCATTATAATCTATCTAATCAATATCTTGGAGATGAAGGAGTAAAAGAAAAACTAGCTCAAGCTTTAAAGAATAATTCTGCTATTACAGGGTTATTTTTATCTAAAAACAATATTGGTCCTGAGGGAGCAAAAGCAATAGCTGAGGTTTTGAAAGATAATATTGGTGTGAAAATTTTAATGCTTGGTGTGAACAACATTGGTGACGAAGGAGCAAAGGCAATAGCTGAGGCATTAAAATACAATACTTTTCTTTCTATAACGGCGTTGGACCTATCTAAAAACAACATTGGTCCTAAGGGAGCAAAAGCAATAGCTGAAGCTGTGAAAAATAATATTGATATTGGCGAGTTGTTTCTTAGTTTGAACAATATTGGCGATGAAGGAGCAAAAGCCGTAGCTAGTGCATCGAAATATAATTCCAACATAGTAGGAATATTTTTCGATGCTTGCAATATGAGCTACGATGGAGCAAAAGCAGTAGTGGAGATTGTGAAAGGCACTTCCATTCATGAGTTAACTCTAACTTATAATAATCTTAATACTGAAGAAGAGGAATTAATATCCCAAGCTTTACTAGATAATAACATTACTCAAGAATCTTATATCCTAAATGATGAAGAAGAATTATTATTAGCTGAAGTGCTGCAATCTTATAGTGCCATAAAGGAATCAAATATATCTCATAACAATGTTATAGATGAAAGATCAGAAGAGGTGGATCAGACTTTGCAAGATCACTTACTGGATGAATTTAATAGCGGATCTGTTATTGAGCATAGTAATACAAATGATACGCTCCACAACTCTGAACTCTAAGCTGAATCTTTTGTTAGCTTTGTTGGATGAATAACCTCAGTTTGATATAAGAGCTAAGTTTATTATTTTATGGCCAACTAACTATAAAATAATTATAGAGAACAGTTCATCAATTGAGCAATTTTTAGACGAAAATCTAATGAATACGACATCTTTTTAACATTTCCTTTTTCCTTCTTTTATAACTATTTTATAGTTAATTGGCTATATTTTTCCATGCTGCTGGTTTGTTTGTTTTTAAAGTATAAGCAATGATTCCAGCAAATAGGTTTGCTAAGAAATTAGTTGTGGATTTACGTCTTGTGTGCTGTATATGACAGATATTCTTCAGTTATTCTATAGCTGTCTCAATAAAGCTACGCTTGTTTAAAAAGTCCATCCGCCAAAAATATTTTTGTGGAGAAGTTAAATGTGCAAGAATTAGCTCAGGATTCACCCCTGCACTAATTTTTTTATATATTATTACTCATATGCCCTGCAAACACTGCTTTCACAAAAGCCGTAAAGTTTTTTGGTCTTTTATAACATTTCCTTACGGATTTAAAGCACTATTTTCGCGCTCCAAGCACCATTTCATGCGCACTTTCGAGACTTTTATAGTGCGCGCAAAACGATCTAATCCTATTGCTACGCATACCACAATAAACAGTATCAGCACCTACATCAAACACAATAGCTACTTCCTCGCGATAATATAAGATATGACCTTCTTTCTTAAATCTATAGAATAATAACGCCCCATATCGAATAATATATTAATACCTTTTATATCTTATATATCATTTATTAATCAATTGGGAAAATACTATAAAGTATGACTTTGCATGTACGTAAGTTAAATACACACTATATTTATGAAATAATGTTATAGCTTAACTTTCTTCACACTTAGAAATTAGTTCATCCAAGTTTTCGGGTGGCCAAGAAGGAATATCCATACCAAAACGCAAATGCATTGAAGCCAAAACCTCTTTTATTTCATTGAGTGATTTTCTTCCGAAATTTGGAGTTTGTAGCATAGCCGCTTCACTTCTAGTCACTAGATCGCCTATATATTTTATACAAGCACTTTTGAGACAATTAGCCGAACGCACAGTCAATTCAAGGTCCGCAACTTTACGCAATAGTATAGGATCGAAAGGAAGAGCTGATTCTTCCGGCTCTTTCAGTTGTTCTACTTCGGTGAAGTTAACAAAGATTTGCAATTGATCTTGCATGATCTTAGCAGCCAGCGCAAGAGCGGTATCTGGCGTTAGTGTACCATTTGTTTCGATAGTTAGAAATAGTCTATCAAATTCGGTTTTTGCTCCAACACGACTGTTTTCAACTTTATAAGCAACACGGCGTACAGGAGAAAATATAGCATCTATGGGTATTAAACCGATCACAACCTTGTCATCTTCCAGCTGCTCAGATGCGGTAACATAGCCTTTTCCAACAGCAATTATAAGCTCCATATTAAGTGTAGCATTACTGTCCAAATGACATATTACAAAATCAGGGTTCATGATTTCCATATCATCAACCACTTTTATCATTCCAGCAGTCACAACAGCAGGACCAGTGGCAGAAAGTGTCACTCTTTTATTTTGATAACCATGATATCTTATAAAAACAGACTTTAGGTTTAGAACTATTTCTGTAACATCTTCTCTTACTCCAGGGATAGTCGAAAATTCATGGCTGACACCTTCAATTTGAACAGCAGCTATTGCTACGCCCTGCAATGAAGATAACATAATCCTACGTAGCGTATTACCAAGCGTAACGCCGAAACCTCTCTCGAGTGGTTCGACACGAAATACAGCAGTATTTTGATCTATACTATTTAAAAAATACTCAGCAGGCCTAACCAACGATGTCCAGTTGGTAGATAAGACTTTATTAGCTTTTTCCACTTTCTCCTCTTTGCAAGTTATTTATATTCATTTGCGTGTTCATATCGTGTAACGGTGTAAAAACACTCCGAAAGCAACTAGAGCTAAGGCTATGATGGAATAAGCTAAAGGATAAGTATCACAGCTGAGCAATACAGTTCCACTTCCATCATTATAAGCTAGACACTTAAATGAAATTTCCACAACACACCATCAATCAAGACAAATACACAACAAGACTTACATAAAGAGAATGCATAAGGTAGTTAAGTATAGCCTCAACTATACAAATTATATCTAACAATAAACAGAAGCATGTAATTATGAGTTACAAATTCTGTCAAAATGCTTCTCAAATAGTAAGCTTATAGATAATAAGGCGTTCCATAAACTAAGGCTCAAAGTACAATCACTCATCTAGAATTTGAGTGATTAAACCCTACGCCTTTTTGGAGGTCTACAACCGTTATGTGGAACAGGTGTTATATCTTTTATCGCTGTAATGTTAAGCCCAGCTGCAGCCAAAGCACGTACAGCAGATTCTCTACCAGCACCAGGTCCCTTCATCTTAACTGAAACAGTCTTGAGCCCAAATTCCATAGCAGCTTTCGCAGCCTTATCAGCTGTAACCTGCGCAGCATAAGGTGTGGACTTTCTAGAACCTTTAAAACCACTATTCCCAGCAGACGCCCAAGCCAAAACATCTCCATAAGAATCAGTTATACTAACTATGGTGTTATTAAAAGTAGCTGACACGCAAGCAACCCCGACAGCAACATTTTTTTTCTTTTTATTATTTGATTTCATAACTGCCATAAATTACTACTTAGTCACCTTTTTTTTGCCAGCTATTGCAATAGCTTTACCTTTTCTAGTTCTAGCATTAGTATGAGTTCTTTGCCCTCTTACTGGCAATTTTCTAACATGTCTCATCCCTCTATAACATTTCATGTCAATCAGGTTTTTTATGTTTACAGAGACCTCACGCCTCAAATCGCCCTCAACAACATAAGCAGAATCTATCACTTCTCTTAATCTACTGACTTCATCCTCAGATAGACTATGTACTCTCTTACTAAAGTCCACATTGGCCTTACTGCATATATTAAGAGCAGAAAACCGACCTATTCCATATATATATGTCAGCGCAATCTCTACCCTTTTACTAGCTGGAATATTTACACCCGCAATACGCGCCACTCTAACACCTCACTCTTCGCATTCTAGAATAAAATTAAACAACCATAACGCAAGCCTCTCGCAACTGCAAAAATACAAGAAGCAAAAGAGAATGGACAAAAGAATGCTGCCGCCTCTAAATACCTGCCTGTAGCAAAGCACTAAAGGTGGATTAAACCAAGGCTATAATAAAACAGCTCAGCAACCCCAATCCTCCAACAGTCCACAATAGTATTAAATTTTACACAAAAGTCAACATCACTTTTGATATCCTATCAACTATAGACCTAAAAACTTGCTCCATACTCAGTGCACCATTCACTCTTATAAACCCTGGATGTTTCGAGTAAAAATCGACAACAGGTGCTGTTTTCTCACGATATGCTACGAAACGCCTATGAACTGCATCATCATCGTCGTCAGGTCTATGTACAAATTCACGTGAACCACAACTAGGACAAATATTTTCTTCTTCAGCTTTGAAGAATAAAGTGTTGTAAACAGACTTGCACTGCGCGCACAATATTCTTCCTCGTAGCCTATTTCTTAAGTCATCTTCTGTCATATCAATAAAGATGACATATACGTCATCTTTATGTAGCCGCTTTAATATATCATCAAGCGCAACAGCTTGTGATACAGTACGAGGAAACCCATCAATAATGAATCCATTACCACAATCTTTTTGCATAAGCCTTTCTTTGACTATCTGTTCCACTATGTAGTCATCAACTAAGTGTCCAGATTCTATCACACTTTTAACCTTTGTACCAAGCTCAGTATTTGAATCCACAGCTTGCCTTAACATCTCACCGGTAGACAATGATACGAGTCCATAATGCTCTGCAAGCATTGCCGCTTGTGTTCCCTTCCCTACTCCGGGAGCACCTAAAAGAATGAACCGCATACATCTACACTCTTTTAATCATTTTATTATTCTTCAGTAATCCATGATATTGATTGCTGATAATATGTGTTTGTACATTAGTAAAAAGCTCTATGACAACATTCACTACAATCAAAAGGCTAGTGCCGCTTAGGTAAAATGGGACTGAATATCTGGACATAATAAGTTCCGGTATTATACAAACACAAGCTATGTAACCGGCACCTATGACAGTTATTCTGGTTAGAACATGATCTAAGTAGTCAGCAGTATTCTTGCCAGGCCTTCTACCAAGTATCACAGCTCCAGCTTTCTTCAAGTTATCAGCAGTCTCTACAGGATTAAAAACTATAGATGTATAGAAAAAGCAGAAGAATACTATACAAGCTAAGTATAGAAGCATGTATAGTATTTTACCATGCACCATGTTGCTTGCTATGAACTGGTGGATGGCGCTATCATTATTATAACCTAAAAAACTAATGATAGTCGTTGGAAATAGAAGTATAGCGCTTGCAAATATTGGAGAAATGACGCCAGATACATTTAGTTTCAATGGCAGATGTGTGGATTCTCCTCCGAATATCTTATTTCCCACTTGACGCCTTGGATATTGCACAGACAACCGTCTTTGAGCCTTCTCCATGAGCACTATAAAGCCTATGATGCAGGCCATCATGACCAACAAAAGAATAAGCACAAAAACAGAAAGAGAGCCAACCTTGCCCATCTCAAAGAGCGAAACGAGTGCGGATGGCAACTCAGCAACTATCCCAGTAAATATTATGAAAGAAGCGCCATTTCCGAGGCTTTGGTGTGTTATACAATCACCAAGCCACATCACAAAGACTGTACCTGCAGTCAGTGTGATAATAGATATGAATATAAGGTAAACACTAGAAATTCCCTGGACAGACGCTCCTGCATTGCCTATTCCAACAACTACACCATATCCTTGAAAAATAGATAACAAGATAGTTAAATATCTTGTATATTGATTCACCTTTTTTCTACCAGATTCCCCTTCTTTTTTAAGGTTTGCAAGTGAGGGAGAAACAGCAGAAAGAAGCTGCATTACTATCGAAGCCGTAATATACGGCATGATGTTGAGCGCAAATATGGACATCCTGCCAAGCGCACCACCTGTAAACATATTAAACATACCAAGTATACCACCTACATGGCCGTTAAAAGTTTCAGATAATGCAGCAGAATCAACACTTGGTAGCGGTATATAAGTACCTACCCTGTATACCACAAGTATAAAAAAAACCATCAAAAACTTTTTGCCTAAAGCCCCAAGTGCACTGGACGTAGGATTTAAATTCGGTGCTAGCATCAACAAATATCAAGTAATTATTAAAAATACTAAAAAGCAAACTACAAAACCATCAGACATCATAAAACTACTTCTGGCATACTGAATATAAGAAGCAGATGTAATGTCAGATCTTAAGCTATTTTGTTCCCAAAATTACAACGCTGCCACCGTTCTTTTCTATCGCATCTAGAGCGCTCTTAGAAATAGCATGCAATTCTATCTTCATAGGTAAATTTTTGAGATCTTTACTAGCAAGCACCTTAATTTTTGTGTCATGGCCCTTAACAAGCCCAACACCTTTTAAAGATTCAAATGTCACAAAAGAAGAATCAATACGCTTATCTTCTATAAGTCTATCGATTGCAGCAAGAGTCACAACCTGATAACGCAACTTATTTAAGCTATTAAAACCACGCTTAGGAACTCTTCTATATAGTGGCATCTGCCCACCTTCGAAGCCGTTTAATGCAACACCACTACGAGCTGTTTGACCCTTACCACCACGACCACAAGTTTTCCCTTTTCCAGAACCTATACCACGCCCTAGATTCTTGGACTTTTTTCTGGCACCTTTGCTGTCCTTTAAAATATTTAGCATACTTTTTCCATATTTATTTTTGATATTGATTATAGCACAGCTACTAAATGCTTAACTTTCTGTATCATCCCACGCACAGCTGCAGTATCCTGAAGTGTGGATACTTTATTGATTTTATTCAATCCAAGCCCTTTTAAGGTGGCAATTTGTGCCTGTACAGATCCTATAGAGCCTCGTATCTGCTTAACTTGTATCACTCCTTTTTTCGTCATAAAAATAAAACCTCACGTATTTATAGTCCAGGTATCAAAATATCAATTTAAAATCAGAGCTGCAAGCAGTCACAAACCTTAAAAACTTATGCGCTTAAAAGTGCACATAGCTCCAAAATTTACTCTCTCAAAGCTTTTTAAAGACAAACCCTTTAACAAGTCCACCTAGACGAACGGACTAGAAAAGCTCGTAATTAGCAGACGACACAGCGATACTTAAACATAACAGAGTAAGTAATAAAATGCATCTGGCTACTCTTCATTCGAAGAAAACTCTACACCCACAGATTAAACATCATGTAAAAATAATCTGCGTCATACTTAAACCAAGCATAAATAAGTAAACAAAACGAGCTAACTGAGTCCGCTTGCAAAGCCTAAATTTCTATATCCTCTCTGTTACCTTAAGATGTGGCTCAAAACATGCATAGCAAGCTTCGAAGCAAACTTCCTGAAGATGAATTGCAAAAGCTATAATAAGCAAGAGTAACAAAAACTAGCTTTTCAGAAAAAGCACACACGTATAACATACAAAGCCCGAGGCATATATGTGAATAGCACATCAAATACCACAAACAGCAAAACATCTAAGTGATGCCTGATAACGACAGATGACCACTCTTTATACCACAACAACACAACATATCAATCAAAAAATGGATATAGAATTTCACTATTACGTTACATATCTAGTTTATATTAAAGCAGGCTTTAACAAAAATGAGGCGGAAATAATAGCTTATGCGTCTCAATATGTGGACGACAACACTGCTCAAGCATATGTTAAAAGCCGTGGTAGCGGCGCAATTGTTTATAGAAGCATGATAACACAAACGTATGATATTACTCTTCCTAAAAGCATTATGCATCAAATTTATATAGCGTTTCACTTTATTCCAGGTTTTTCTTCGCAAAGTCACAGTACAGATATGCATAGAAAAGATGGAAAGAAACACCATATGATGACTGTAGCAGGAAGCGTGCCATCGAGAATATTGATGTATTCTGCATTGCAAAGCGGTGATTTATATTGGATAGGCATTGCAACTCATGCATTTTTAGACACATGGGCACATCAAAATTTCACTGGAACTATGGATGATTTTAATGGCTTTTCAGATATCAAATCTATTGTAATACCAAATATAGGACATGCTGACGCTATGTCTGCTCCTGATGAGCTATGTAGAAAATGGTGTGATCCAAGATTAAAGAATCCTAAAATAGATAATAATAAAAGATTTTTAGAAGCTGCTTTTAGTCTATTTTCTATACTATTTGAGGTAAAGAAACCAAACATTAGTAAGCAGAATCTCATACTTGAATGGGAAATTATTGAACAAGATTTAATAACAATAGACCTCTTGCATAACCTATTTAAAGCTCAAAGTTATAGATACCAGCAAGTAAATTAAACCTTAAACCGAATCGTTTTCTTCTGTTCCTATAACGATCAGCGATAATTTTAAATCGTTTGATCATGCCTATGACGTTTTCATTTAAAACACGTTCACTAGACAATTGACGATTTTTCTTTTTATCTTTCCTGCTTAGTGGTCGCTTTTTTGTCTTTTTCTTTGGTAACTCTGAATTATAATGCAACTTATCAATGCCTTGATAACCAGTATCTGTAAGAACTTTAATCTCAGGGTGGATGTGAACTCCGGATTCTTTAAATAACCTGAAATCATGACGCTTGCCATTAGAAAAATTAGTGCAAATGATTTCTTTTTTCCTTTTATCCACAATAAGCTGAGTTTTTAGAGTATGTCGCCTCTTTTTTCCCGAATAAAAGTGCTTCTGTTTTTTTTAGGTCGTTCTATCGGTGTTTCAGTAGCATCAATTAACACAAGTTCGTATTCAGAATCGCTTTTTAGTAATGCTTTACGTCCAGGTAGTGAAAATCGTTTATCTTTAATTAGAGTATCTTCAATCCAACGTATATTACGATAACAGGCACTTTCACTTATTCCATAACTGCGGGAAATATGAAAATATGTCCTGTATTCACGCAAGTACTCAAGCGTCATGAGTAATCGATCTTCTAAAGCCAATTTATTGGGTTTTCCACCTTGAGACTTTAAAATAGCTTCAGCTTCTTTTAATATACTTAGTATAACTTCAAACGTTCCTCGTTTAATGCCAGTAAGCCTGCGAAACTCTTCTGCGTATTCATCTTTGATGTTTTCAAACTTCATGTTATCCTTGATAAAATCAAGGATTTTAATCAATTTATATGGTTATGCAAGAGGTCTAATATGGAATACGCATTGCACGCAGAGATTTTTTAGTGCTAGAGAAAGAAGAAATAGAATTGCTGAATATTCAAAAATAGCGATCAAATATTCAGGAAGTCCAATTCTGGAATATGATAAATTCGCGTGGAAAAGAGAAGCGCTAACAAGCGTAATCGGGCAATACGTATACCGGTGGCGTGATGCAGAGCTTTATAGAACAACGCATTGGTTTTGCTTTCAGGTTGCGGCCGTAAAGCAACTGGAGTTTGTCAAAAACCTTTTGCAAGCTTATAGCGCTTATCATTTACTCTATCCCTCAAAAATTGGTTTGCTGCGCAAATAAATCTTTTCGAAAAATTAAATGTACAAAAATTAGCTCTTAGATCTGCCATGCGCTAATTTTCTGATATATTAATTTTCCTATGCCTTGCAAATACTACTTTCACAAAATCCGTAAGTTTTTTGCGCTTATTATAATATTTTCTTATGGATTTAAAACGCTATTTTGACGCTCTCAACATTATTTTATACCGCTTCTGAGACTTTTGGCGCGCCTATCATTTCATATCCAATAATACTGCTAACTATCGATGCCATATTCATGCTAAATGAACCTTTTATCATAATAACATCACCTGGCATCAAAATTTTTCTTATATCTTCTTTGGCAATTTCTGAAGATACGTAGTGTGATCCTCTTATGTTGCCTGGCAATATTCTAAACAAACTACTCATAGAATCTCCAATAGTGAAAACCTTATCTATTTTGCATTTGATGATATCGTCTAACAATGCTTCATGCATCTTGATATAGCCTGCTCCTAGCTCTCTCATATCTCCCATTACTGCTATGAGTCTATTATTGGACTTCTTGTGCTTTCCAAGCCTCGAGATAGCAGCCCTCATTGAGATGGGGTTTGCGTTATATGACTCATCTATTACTATAATGTCGCCTTTTACTAAATGCACTTCTCCTCTTCCTTTGATTGGGGAGAATTTATGCATATTACTTGCAACATTTGATATATCCCTGCCAAGTGCAAGAGCAGCTCCAAGCACCCCAAGGCTGTTCATTACAAAATGATCTCCAATAGTAGATATCTTATATTGCAGTTTCTTGCCGTGGCACATCACCTCTATATCGGTAAAGGCACGTTCTACAGAAGTTGAGATAAGTTGCAGATCGCAAAAATTTGCACTACCGAAGCTTATTACCTTGAGGCCACTTGCAGCTGCATGCTTTTTTAGTCTATCGTAATACTTATTGTCTGCATTTAAAACAGCAACACCATTATCTCTTTTCATCCCAAGGAAAATCTCAGCTTTTGCGTCAGCTATTTTCTCAACTGAACTAAAAAATTCAAGATGTGCTGGACCTATTTCTGTGATAATTGCGACATCAGGCCGCGCAAGTTTTGTTAATTTTTCAATTTCACCTTTCTCACTCATACCAATTTCGAGGATGCAGCAATCGAAATTATCTGGCATGCTTGCCAAGGATAGCGGCATGCCATACTTGCTATTGAAGTTCCCAGCGTTTGCCAAGACATCAAATTTATCTTCTTGCAGAGCAATTTTCGCCATTTCTTTTGTTGAAGTTTTTCCAACACTTCCTGTAATGCCGACTACCTTTGCGCTTATAATCGAGCGCTTATGTTCGGCCATTCTGTTTAGTGCAGAAAGCGTATCTTCTACAACTATGATTTTATCAAGATTCTTTATATGGCTTTTTGCATCATTATCAACAATTGCAAATGATGCACCGCGCTCGATAGCTTCATCTGCAAAAATCCCGCCATTATAATTTTCTCCAGATATACCTATGAATATATTACCGCGTTGACTTTTGCGGCTATCAATTGAGATCCCAGTAGCGCTTAGCGGCACCTTTATTTCCATAGTCAGCGCTGCACTTAAAGAAAGATTGTTCCAAATTATATCATCATACATAATTCCAAGCGCCTGTTAATGATCTGTATATAAAAAGGTAGCAAGAAACTAAACAACAAAATTCTTGCTGCTATTTAAGCGGCATGGAGGATTGTACAACAAAATTCTGATAACCACTATAAAAATTGTTACAATCATGCTATGATGGCGCCAGGCATTGTTATAGGCACTACTTTCATAAGTGTATGCACGCGGATTTTTAATGGTATGACTTTTTAGAGTATAAATGAATTTCTGAGTCAAATATCATACATTAATTTGGGAAGATTTTTACTTGTGCACATATAAAGTTAGACTACAAAAAGAGCTAGGAAAAATTTAGGCGCAAGTGTTAATGGGTAGCATTCTTACAAGGCACTAATTTTGAAAAGTATGACGAGAATATAAAGATGTTAAGAGTTTTAGATTAGGAGAATATGGACTTTAGCGCAAAGTTGTTGAAGATACTTGAAAGATATGAACAGACAGAAGAAAAGTTGCTGAGCAGTGATAAACTCTCCTCTCAGGAATTCATTAAACTTAGCAAAGAAAGAGCGGAGTTGGATGATATAGTATCTGTCATACGTCAATATAATGATGCGAGCAACGAATATAAATCGTTATCTGAAATACTGGAGAGCGATGAGTACGACCAAGAATTTAAAGATCTAGCAAAAGAAGAAAAGTATGAGCTTCAAAGAAAAATAGATAAATTGTCTGACAAGATAAAAGTGATGCTGATACCTAAGGATATTGATGATGATAAGGATGTAATACTTGAAGTCAGGGCTGGAACTGGCGGTGAGGAAGCTGCACTGTTTGCTGCAGTACTGTTTGGGATGTATCAAAAATATGCAGAGCAGCGCAAATGGAAGTTTGAAATACTATCTTTATCCTCAACTGGTCTTGATGGGTATAAAGAAGCTTCAGCTAGTATTAGCGGTAAGGGAGTTTTTGCAAGGCTGAAATTTGAATCAGGCGTACATAGAGTGCAAAGAGTCCCAGAAACGGAGTCTAGTGGAAGAATACACACATCAGCTGCAACTGTTGCTGTGCTGCCAGAAGCTGAGGAAGTAGATCTTCAAATTGATGAAAAAGATTGTAAAATAGATGTATATAGGGCAAGCGGAGCCGGTGGTCAGCACGTTAATACTACAGACAGTGCAGTTCGAATTACACATATTCCAACTGGCTTAGTTGTATGCCAACAAGATGAGAAATCACAGCACAAAAACAAGGCTAAAGCATTCAAAATTCTCAGAGCTAGAATATATGATGCTGAAAGATCAAAGAAGGCTAGTGAAAGAGCGGCGATTAGAAAAGATCAAATAGGCAGTGGTGATCGCTCTGAGAGGATCAGGACTTATAACTATCCACAGAGTAGAGTCACAGACCACAGAATTAACCTTACGGTACATTCGTTGAATGAGATGTTAAATGAGGGGAAGTTGGATCCAATTATAGATCCATTAATTAGCGATGATTGTACCAAAAAATTAGCAGAGCTTTAGGCGTGTTGATACTTTGTATACTAGATGGTTGGGGTTATTCACAAAATATGCAGCATAACGCAATATTTGCCGCACATACACCAAACTTCGACATGCTATTTAAGAGCATGCCTCATTCCTTAATAGACACAAGTGGTAAAGCAGCAGGCCTTCCTGATGGACAGTTTGGCAATTCTGAAGTCGGACATATGACAATTGGCGCAGGGAGGGTGATAAAACAAGATCTTGTGCGCATAAGTGAGTCATTTGAAAATGGATCCATTATGTTTAATCCTATGTTTCAGAATCTGCTTGCGAATTGTAAAGGCGGTAGCAATCGATGTCATCTAGTAGGTCTTATTTCAGATGGTGGTGTGCACTCTCATATAGATCATATAGTCGCGTGCGCCAGTATACTAAAAGATTCTGGAACTAACGTTTTGCTGCATGCAATCACAGATGGAAGGGATACGTCTCCTAGAAGCGCGCTTCGATATATACAAAAGCTTATAGATAATAATATCGAAATATCTACAATTTCTGGAAGATATTTTGCAATGGATCGCGATATGAGGCTCGATAGAACAGAGCGCTACTTTAGTGCAATGCTTGGAAAGGTAGACGCTCATTTTAAAGATCCGATCGAGTATATAGAGCATTGTTACGCAAATTCTCTGTACGATGAGTTCATTCCCCCTGCTATCTTGCGAGAATATAAAGGAATTTGTGATGATGATGCGTTGTTTATGGCTAATTTTAGGCCGGATAGAATGCGACAAATTGCTAAGATGCTAGCGGATACAAGAAATCCATCATTTCGTTATATGACATCTATGACTCAGTATTCAAATGAACTAGCAGAATATATAAACCCAATGTTTCTTAGAGAATCCGTACAAAACACTTTGGGCGATGTTATAGCACGCGCAGGAAAAAGACAAATAAGAATCGCAGAGACGGAAAAATATGCGCATGTAACATACTTCCTAAACTGCGGCAGGGAAAAAGAGTATAATAATGAAGATAGAGTCTTAATTCCGTCTCCAAAAGTTGCGACTTATGATTTAGCGCCGCAAATGTCCGCAGTACAAGTCAAAGATGCTGTTGTTGAAAACATACAAAAGAATTATTATGATTTCATATGTGTGAATTTTGCAAATGCAGATATGGTAGGCCACACAGGAAATTTCGAAGCAACAAAAATTGCCTGCGAAACCATAGATAGCTGTATTGGAGAAATAATGCAAGCAGCCCAAAAATACGGGGCGCACCTGCTCATCACTGCAGATCACGGCAATGCCGAAGAGATGTTTGACAAGACTAGCAATCAGCGGCATACTGCCCACACAATGAACAAAGTTCCATTAGTCTATTTCGGCAATTATAATAAATCTCTTGCAGAAGCTATTTGTGATGAGGAGGTGGTAGGAGTTGAGACGGGCAAAGAAGGCGTGTATTCTAATATACATATGACCTTTAGCATTGATGCGATGCACCAGGCGTCATCAGAAATTGAGTTATGCAAGAAGTCTAATATAGCTTTGAAAGACGGAGAGCTCAAAGATATAGCTCCAACAGTACTGCAATTGATGGGCATAGATACGCCAAATGATATGACTGGAAAGAGTCTTATAATCTCTGCTCACAAGTAATTTGAACACAAAAAATTTGAGTATTCATTATGGTAGCACTGCCATTAATTAATCGAAAAAAAACGCATTCTGTAAAAATCGGAAATGTTATTATCGGTGGTGGAAATACTATTGCTATTCAAAGCATGACAAATACTGATACTGCAGATATCTCATCTACTGCAAATCAAATTGCTGAACTTGTAGAAGCAGGTTCCGATATTGTTAGAATTACAGTGAACAATGACGAAGCTGCAAGAGCGGTTCCATATATAAAAGAGAAGCTGCATGAGTTAAATATAACTGCACCAATAGTCGGCTGCTTCCATTATAATGGGCATTACCTTCTGGAGAAATATAGCACTTGCGCAAGTGCGCTTGATAAATACAGGATAAATCCTGGGAATGTAGGCTTTGGAGCAAAACGAGATAAGCAATTTGAAAGCATCATAGAAATGGCTTTGAAATACGATAAGCCAATCAGGATTGGGGTGAATTGGGGCAGCTTAGATCAAGATCTGCTGGCAAATCTTATGGATGCTAATAATCTAAAAAATACGCCAGATCCTTCTGACTGTGTTATGCGAAGCGCGATTGTTAATTCTGCTTTAAATAGCGCTGCTCATGCAGAAAAAATCGGAATGTCTCCTAGCAAAATAGTAATTTCTGCGAAAGTCAGCAGGCTACAAGATCTAGTTGCGGTTTATACGGAGCTTGCGAAGCTATCAAGCTATGCATTGCATTTAGGTCTCACTGAAGCTGGAATGGGCACTAAAGGCACTGTTGCTACTTCTGCCGCGCTTGCAATATTACTGCAATCAGGAATAGGCGATACAGTGCGCGCTTCAATTACACCAAAGCCTGGCGAATCTAGAACTCAAGAAGTCTTGCTATGTAGAGAAATCATTCAGAGTTTAGGGCTTGGCACATTTGTTCCTGAAGTTTCTGCGTGTCCTGGATGTGGCCGTACCACTAGCACATATTTTCAACAGCTAGCATCAGATGTTGAATCGTTTCTAATTTCAATGATGCAGGAGTGGAAGACGCGTTATATAGGCGCTGAATCTCTAAAAGTAGCGGTTATGGGCTGTATAGTGAATGGTCCTGGAGAAAGCAAGCATGCAAATATAGGAATCAGTCTCCCAGGAACAGGAGAAGCACCAGTTGCACCTGTTTTCGTGGATGGATCAAAGATCGCAACCTTGAGAGGAGAGAATATAATTGTAGATTTTAAAAAAATAATCTGCGATTACGTTGATGAAAAGTTCGAGAAATTATAGCGCTTGAGATAGTACGCGCCAAAAGTCTCAGGAGAGGCATGAAATAGCACTTAGAGTGTCAAAATAGCGCTTTAAATCCGTAAGAAGATGTTATAAGTTAGTAAAAATCTTACGGATTTTGTGAAAGTAGTGTTTTTAGGCGCAGGGGCAATTAATATATCCAAAAATTAGCAGAGGACAGATCTCAGAGCTAATTTTTGCACATTTAACTTCTCCGCAAAAATTTCTTTATGCCGTAAATCAATTTTTGGCGAATAGACTAATTTTGCTAAGCTGCAGAAAAGCATTAAAACAACTTATTAGAACAATTTTATCTACTAGCTGCACAAAAAAAGAATAACCAAGCCTCAAATAGCTCTTCTACTTTTGAAGACTTTTGTATCTTAATGCTAGCATAGTCTTATACTATTCATACAACCTCTTAACTTACATCTTTGATTATAAACGCAACAAATCATCAACTATTTATTAAAGATTGAATAATGAAGAAGTTTTTAATAGTCATAGCTGTCTTTTTTTCGTATTTATATGCTAAAGAGCTTTTAGATACTCGGCCTATTCAATTCGAGCGCTATAAAGATAGTGATCAATTTGATGCAGATCTACAGAAGAAATTTCCGCTTGGTTCTGATATGAGGGAAATGATGAAGCTATTTGAGCAATCTGGTGCAAGGTGTAAAGATAGATCAAATGAAGAAGATATGACGCGTGATATGAAGAAATATGATGTAATCTATTGGTGTAAATATAGCAGTGATTGGATTAGTTTTGATCCACTTGGAGGATATAAAATATGGTTTATGGGGGATAAAAATTATAAGTTATTGTCTATTACTGGATTTAAGACCCCAAAACTCGTTACATAATTATTATGATATTTTTAACAACTTATTAAAGCAATTTTATCTCTTGCTGCATAAAAACAGAATATAATAAAGTTTCTTAAGCGTCCGACCACTTATTACCACGGCGCTCTATTCAACTATTTATTAAAGATTGAATAATGAAAAAGTTTTTAATAGTCATAGCTGTTTTTTTTCGTATTTATATGCTAAAGAGCTTTTAGATACTCGGCCTATTCAATTCGAGCGCTATAAAGATAGTGATCAATTTGATGCAGATCTACAGAAGAAATTTCCGCTTGGTTCTGATATGAGGGAAATGATGAATTTATTTGAGCAATCTGGTGCTAGGTGTAAAGATGTATCACATGTAAGTATTTGGAAAAAGGAAGTAGAAAAATATGGCTTAGTATATTGGTGTAAATATAACAGTGATTTACTTAGTTTTGATCCTCTTGGAGTATATCAAATATGGTTTATGGGAGATAAAAATTATAAGTTATTGTATATTGACGGAGTGAAAACTACAGCACTTGTGACATAATATTATGATACTTTTAACAACTTATTAAAGCAATTTTATCTCTTGCTGCGCAAAAACAGAATATAATAAAGTTTCTTAAGCGCCTGGCCACTTATTGCCACGGCGCTCTATTCAACTATTTATTAAAGATTGAATAATGAAAAAGTTTTTAATAGTCATAGCTGTTTTTTTCCTGTATTTATATGCTAAGGAGCTTTTAGATACTCGGCCTATTCAATTCGAACGCTATAAAGATAGTGATCAATTTGATGCAGATCTACAGAAGAAATTTCCTCTTGGTTCAGATATGAGGGAAATGATGAAATTATTTGAGCAATCTGGTGCAAAGTGTGAAGATATATCAGGTGAAGAAGGTCTGCCAAGTGATATGAAGGAATATGATATAATCTATTGGTGCAAATATAGCAGTGATTGGATTAGTTTTGATCCACTTGGAGTATATATAATATCAGTTATGGGGGATAAAAATTATAAGTTATTACATGTTGGCGGAGCGAAGACCCCAAAACTAGTTGCATAATATTATGATATTTTTAACAATTTATTAAAGCAATTTTATCTCTTGCTGCGTAAAAACAGAATATAATAAAGTTTTTTAAGCGCCTAGCCACTTATTGCCATGGCATTCTTCTCAACTATTTATTAAAGATTGAATAATGAAAAAGTTTTTAATGGCCATAGCTGTTTTTTTCCTGTATTTATATGCTAAAGAGCTTATAGATACTCGGCCTATCCAATTCGAGCGCTATAAAGATGGTAAAGAATTTAAGGCAGATCTACAAAAGAAATTTCCGCTTGGTTCTGATATGAGGGAAATGATGAAATTATTTGAGCAATCTGGCGCAAAGTGTGAAGATAGATCGGGTGAAGAGCAGTTGAAAGAAGAGGTAGAAAAATATGGGTTAGTTTATTGGTGCAAATATAGCAGTGATTGGCTTAGTTTTGATCCTCTTGGAGGATATATAATATGGATTATGGGGGATAAAAATTATAAGTTATTATATGTTGGGGGAGCGAAGACCCCAAAGCTAGTTACATAATATTATGATATTTTTTAACAATGAGTTAATTAGAGCGAATTATGAAATCATCAACTATTGAATTTTTTGCAAGACCGGTAGAGCAACCATTTAGCTTTGCTCAGCATCTTTATATTGTAAGTAGCGATAGTCAAGGTCACAAAAAGATCTTAAGGGCAGGACCTGAGACAAATAAAGGTACTGGAATGCTTACAGATGATCTTAAAGTAATTTATACTGATTACATAAAAGAAAATGAAAATTTATTAGGAGAAGATTGGAGCTCTAAAAATAGGGTAAAAGTCTACACAATCACCGGAACAGATGAAGAAATCCAGCGCAAGATGGAGAAGATGTGGGAGATTGGCAAGCAGATTAATTCAGGTAATTATGATTATAAACTTCCGATACCGGGATGTCCTAATTCGATTTGTCATGTTCAAAATAGCAATACGGCTGCAAATTTATTGGCTAAAGCTGCCAATATTGATTTAAAGCCTGAGCTGGAGAAAAAAGATCTATGGGCACCTGGCATAGATGGGAGTCTAGATCATACAAATGTAGATAAATTTGTTCTTAGTGCTATAGACACCCTTAAAGAAATGCAAAATAAGATTTCTAATAATTCAAGTGGCTTAGGTAATTTTATTAAGCAAAGTAAAGAGAGGCTGGAGCAGTTTAGTTTTAATAAAAGCAAGCACTATTTAGCAGGAGAAAATGTAAAGTTTGATCAATTAATGAAGGATTTAAATCTAGGTCTTGTCTTAAATACAGGTAAATCTTACAAGTATATTATGTATGGGTCTTCTCCTATTGGCGCTAAATATTATTGTAATACTGCCATTGAATGTTTTAATAAGCAATATGATCATTGTAAAGAATTTAATATGAAAACCTTTTGCAAGACTTGTAACTGGGAGATACAAAAGTTAGATACTTATTCAATTGAATATCTGTGGAAGGGTACCAATGCAATGGGGCAACCTGTGCAGGGAATTTCACGTTTTGATATACGAGATAACAATTTTTATGATCCTGATTACTTAACGACCATTGCAAAGCAATGTGATACATTAGACCTCTTGCATAACCTATTTAAAGCTCAAAGTTATAGATACCAGCAAGTAAATTAAACCTTAAACCGAATCGTTTTCTTCTGTTCCTATAACGATCAGCGATAATTTTAAATCGTTTGATCATGCCTATGACGTTTTCATTTAAAACACGTTCACTAGACAATTGACGATTTTTCTTTTTATCTTTCCTGCTTAGTGGTCGCTTTTTTGTCTTTTTCTTTGGTAACTCTGAATTATAATGCAACTTATCAATGCCTTGATAACCAGTATCTGTAAGAACTTTAATCTCAGGGTGGATGTGAACTCCGGATTCTTTAAATAACCTGAAATCATGACGCTTGCCATTAGAAAAATTAGTGCAAATGATTTCTTTTTTCCTTTTATCCACAATAAGCTGAGTTTTTAGAGTATGTCGCCTCTTTTTTCCCGAATAAAAGTGCTTCTGTTTTTTTTAGGTCGTTCTATCGGTGTTTCAGTAGCATCAATTAACACAAGTTCGTATTCAGAATCGCTTTTTAGTAATGCTTTACGTCCAGGTAGTGAAAATCGTTTATCTTTAATTAGAGTATCTTCAATCCAACGTATATTACGATAACAGGCACTTTCACTTATTCCATAACTGCGGGAAATATGAAAATATGTCCTGTATTCACGCAAGTACTCAAGCGTCATGAGTAATCGATCTTCTAAAGCCAATTTATTGGGTTTTCCACCTTGAGACTTTAAAATAGCTTCAGCTTCTTTTAATATACTTAGTATAACTTCAAACGTTCCTCGTTTAATGCCAGTAAGCCTGCGAAACTCTTCTGCGTATTCATCTTTGATGTTTTCAAACTTCATGTTATCCTTGATAAAATCAAGGATTTTAATCAATTTATATGGTTATGCAAGAGGTCTATTATCTCCATTTAGAGACGACAAATTATCACCTTTTCATGAGCAAATAGATTCGATTTGTAGTTTTGAAGGGTTAAATGAGATCGGCAGAAATTAATACTAGATGAAATTCCTGACTATACTACTATGCATAGAAGAATAAAAACTTTAGATCGCAAGCAAAAAGTTATGTAAGAGATAAGACTTCTCCTATGTTTGTTGCCGTGGATAGCAAAGGAATTAGCGTTTATAATTTCAGTGATTGGCATGAAAGAATTACTACAGATAAAAAATATAAAGGCTTAAAACGTTATCGTAAATTTCATGTTATGATGGATTTGGAAACTAGAGAGGTTTTAAATTCTAGGGTGTTTGCTACTCTTTATACCGCACAAAGAACTAGAAAGAATGCGAGTGGCATATATAATCAATACATAACGAGCTGTCTTTTTAAGATGCGTCAATTTTGAAAAGTATAATAAGTATATAAATAAATTTCTTGATTTTAATCTTGGAATTTATAGTGCCAACTAAAGTATTTGACTTTGTAATCTTACTGCTGCTTGGTTTTCACAGAAATACTATATAGCTTTATGAAAAACTCTTACATCTTTATCGCTTGTAACTCCTTTTAAAGTTGTATTCCATGTGATAACATCAAATAAATTTATTGAAGTATCATACCAAATCACAGCATGTAATCGCCGCGTATTTTCTTAAAAAATTTAAGATAAGACTTTGAAGATGAGATTTGAGTTAGCTGTACTAGGCACTGCCGGCAAAGAGCGCACTTAAATTTTTAAGAAAGACGAAGCTAAAGTGCTCTATTATTTGCGAGCTTTGGTATATGGCACTGCCTTCATAAGTCACATGCGCTGATCTTTTTGGCCTGATTTTTAAAGTATTACTTCGTTAATTTCTTCGCAAATATATATAATATTTGACTTAGAAGTTAAACTGGTACTCTAAAAAAATCATGTCATTCAAATTCATGCGCGTGTACACTTACTTAAGGCAGCGCTACAGTTAAAGCAGTATAAAACTGGCATGCGGGTCTTTATCTTTTTGATAAATTTTAAATCAGCCTCTTGCCTGAAATAAAATAAAAATTTATTCCAAAATATATCACACCTATTTTATACTACTTTAGCTATCACTTCATCTTTGCGGCCGCGAACTACTAAACAATCCATTTGTAAGATTTGTATGTTGGCAAGAAATGCAGTAAGTCAGAAAATTACTAATGTGCAAACACATTCTCTGCAAATTACAAAAGAGATGCGTATATCGCTTGAAATATTACAGATGCATTCCCATGAATTATCTGATTATCTCGTGCAAGAGGCAGAGTTAAATCCGTTTATAGATTTGGAAAACACAAATAATGAAATAAACGAAGGTCCTGAAGAAAAGTTAAATAGTCAAGAAAAGTTAATTCTCAGCCAAACAGAAGAAGTTACATTACAACAACATCTACAAGGACAAATAAATCTGCTTTTCCAAGGGCAAAATGAAAACGCAGTGCTTGGGCATGCTGTTACAGAATATGTTGATGAGAATGGTTATATCACAGAATCTATAGAAAATATCGCGTTAGAGATTGGAAAAAGCATCGAGGATATTGAAGCAATCTTGCCAAAATTACAAACTCTTGAGCCAACAGGAGTATATGCAAGAAATCTAAAAGAATGTCTCAAAATACAGTGCGCAGAAAATGGGATATTAGATGATATCATGGTGAAAATCCTAGAAAATCTAGATTTAATAGCAAAATCTGAATTGAAAAAGCTGAAAACTATAATTGGCACAAGTGAAGGCGATATATTAAATAAGATAAAACTTATCAACAAGCTTAACCCAAAACCAGGGAGCAATTTTTCTAGCAACAAGGTACAAACTCTTATTCCAGATGTAATCGTGATACGCGATGAAATATCCAATAGCTTTTCTGCGGTGTTAAATGACAAATCTCTTCCATCTATAGAAATAAATAGAGAATATATAAATATTATAAAACAACAAGACCTCTCCGAAACAGAAAAAGAATATTGTAAGAACAATATACAACGCGCAAATGCAATACTACTTGCAGTATCAAATCGTAATAAAGCATTAATTAAAGTGACAAATGCTATATTAGAAGAACAATATGCGTTCTTTCTTGAAGGTCCAGTATATATAAAGCCTATGACACTTAAGAGCTTGGCTGAACGTTTAGAGTGTCACGAGTCTACTATCAGCAGAATATCGAATAAAACTATACGCACGGAATTTGGAACGTTCAGTATAAAATATTTTCTGACTCCCGCTATACAATCTGCTATTTCAGAGAATGTTTACTCAAATAAAGTGATCAAACACAAAATTAAAGCACTAATTGACTCTGAAGACCAAAGAGCAGCAGTGTCAGATGCAAAGATATGTACGGCACTACAATCACAAGGCATCAAAATCTCTAGGCGTACTGTTACCAAATACAGGGAATCAATGAAAATTCCTAAATCTCAACATAGAAAAAATATCTTAAATCTTTCTGCTTGAGTAAAGCACTGCAATTTCTATGTTAAGTTATGCAGTCTATCCGCCAAAAATTGATTTGCTGCGCAAATAAAATTTTTGCTGAAAATTAAATGTACAAAAACAAGCATAAAACCCCAGCACTAATTTTCGGATATATAATTTGTCCTGTCCCTAGCAAATACTATTTAACAAAATCCATAAGGTTTTTGTGCCTTTTATAACATTTTATTACGGATTAAAACCACTATTTTGACACTCTAAACATCATTTTATGCAGCTTCTGAGACTTTTTGCGCGCGGACTTCCTAGTCTCTTTTTAAAATCTAACTTATATATTCACAATGAAAGACCAACTCTATTTTTATTATCTGCGGCGTATAAGACTTATAATTCTCAAGGAATTTCAACAACAATGATAAATTGTTCTAGAGAAGTTAAACGTCAGAAGATGGTTTTATAGTTGGAAGAGAATTATCTACAATATGACTTTCTTCATCTATAGGATAATAATCTGTAGCATAGCAAACATCTGTATTATTGTTAATTAAATTTGTACTATACAACAAGTTTTCTTCTACATTCTTTTGCATTGTACAGCAACTTTTCTCACTATCGTCATTTTTGCTAAACTTGTAAATACTATACCCTGCAAAGACAGAGAAAGATATCACAGGTGCTGAGTAAATAATCCACTTTTTATCAAATGTTATCCCGAACATTGTTAAAACACCATAAGTAACTGCTGCTGCAGTTGCAGCTGGAACACAACAAGGACATACTGCCATAGAACCATCACACAATTAAGTTATAATAATGTATTTAATAAAAGATTTAGTTTAATAAACCTCGTGCTTGCAAGTTTTATTTGAATTTTTATGACAAATTGCTGCACAAAAAGCTATTTGGTTATTTCTATAAAATGATGCTTAGTTAAAAATAAGTTATTTTATTCAACCAGCATTATATATAACTATTATTAAAGATACAATATTGCATTGTAAATACAATATCTAATGCAAGTTATAATTATAAAATGATGAACAATTTGTGTTAGTTTACATCCAGATTTTAATACTACAAAATATTCTTCTGTTTTTGATCTCAGTTTTATCAATTATAGTATTTTCCTAATTGATTGATTAATAAATAATTATATAAGATGTAAAAAGTATTAATACATATTATTCGATATGGGGCGTTATTATTCTATAGATTTAAGAAAGAAGGTTATATCTTATATATCGCCAGAAGTCAGCAAGAAGGAAGCCACTATTGTGTTTGATATATGTGCTGATACAGTTTATCGCTAGATAACGTAGCAATATGTTAGAGGTAGACGAGGCCTTGGTACCGTGATGCACTTAGCTAGTGTGCGAAAATTCATGTATAAATTACAAGCTATTTCCTAACCAAAGGCAGTAGACCTCTTTCGAAACTAGCTTCTGGCAAAAAAGTAGTAGAAGATTTAGATACGGCAAGACAAGAGTATATTTGGTATACATGAGGAGCTGCGAACACAAAATCGACGCACAAATTCTTGTCATAAGTAGAGTTTCGAAATAGGTCTAGTGTTGTAATGCAGTAGAAGAGTTATGGCAAGATTAACCTTGGGAAAAAATTAAGCTTGTTGTAGCAGGCAAAGACTATGACATCATGGAAGTAAGGAATTTTATTAAATATAAAAATGCTATTCCTGATTAGTTGGCACTACCTTCATCAGTGCTATAGTTGCTGTTTTGCAACACATATGACATCAAAATAAGCATAAAAATCATGTTTTGAGTCTATCCGCGATAAAAGAATTAACCATATGCTCAAGTACCCTGCTTTCAATACATAGACACATTCTTAGGACGGAAAAAGTATTTGCCCAGATATATCTTATATGATAGCATGCATCTCTCAACGTCGTTATTTAGGCCGAGTAGCAAAGTGGTAATGCAACGGATTGCAAATCCGTTATACGTCAGTTCAATTCTGACCTCGGCCTCCAATTTAGGTCGTGTAGGTGTTTTATGGATTGCAGTTTCATATCTGATCTACCAAGAGATAGCATGATTTTTGTATGCGGCGCGACTGCAACTGGTAAATCTTTGATTGCTCTTGAGATAGCATCTAAGCTTGATGGAGTTATAATCAATGCAGATTCTATGCAGCTTTATAAGGAAATCCCAATACTCACTGCTCAACCTACGTTACAACATACCATTTCTCAACAACATAGACTATATGGTGTAATTAACTGCACTGAAAAGTCATCTGTTGCAATTTGGCTACAACTTATTGAAGATGAAATAAAAAAATGCTTAGAAAGCCAGAAGATACCGATTATAGTTGGAGGAACAGGTCTTTATATTAAGACACTACTCTTTGGCATAGCAAAAATACCTAATATTTCTCAAGAAGCAAAATCAAGAGTCAACTATTTAGTAAATTGCAACACACCACAAGGCCTTCATGCTCTCCTTTCGCTACATGATCCAATTCTTGCAGGAAGAATACATAGTAATGATATACAACGCATAGTCAGAGGACTTGAAGTTTTTGAAGAAACTGGCATTCCACTTTCTACTTGGCAATGTAAAAGCAATAAGGTTTGTAGAATAGATGCAAATCTTCCTCATTTTATGATCTTTGTTAATCCTCCAAGAGATATTATATATAAAAGATGTGACGAGCGTTTTATTCAAATGCTGAAGAATGGCGCTGTCGCCGAAGTTGAAAGTGTACTGAAGTGTTATACTAATATAAAGTACCATAAAGCTCTTGGCTTTGAAGAATTGCACAGCTATATAAATGGTTCTTTGTCTATGGCTGAAGCCGCAGAAAAAGCGCAGCGGAAAACAAGAAATTACGCAAAGAGACAATATACATGGTTTAATAACCAATTTATGTATGATCTTGTGATTACAAGTTAATTCATTATATTCTGTATTGCCCCTTCTAATTTAGTGATTTTTGTATAGCTGTATTGTAAATATTTAACTAGGAACTCGTTTTATTAAGATGCAAACTTATTTATAACCAAAGATTATATAAATCAACTTATATACAATTCAATTTTAAATTCATAAAATTACTTATAACAACCAAAATATCAACTTTTAACAAGGTATTAATATATTGTTTAATATGCAAATTTTAATAGCATTAATTTTAGTTTTAGCCTTGATAGGAATTTTAGCCATCTTCCTCCAAAAAATAAGAAAGGTTAATCTATGGCGCATTACTAAAGAGCAAAAATTACACGTCAAAGAAGTATTGAATATTGATATTAAGAAAAAGCTACTTATAGTAGATTATAACAACAAATCGTATGTGCTGTTGCTAGGCAATAATGATATAGTTGTCGATATAATAGAAAGCGCAGCAGAGGAAACAGAGAAAGAGGTAAAGCAGATATCCCCAACTCTCTATTAACCCCTGCTATATTTTAGTTGATGAGTTGGTATGAGAAACGTTATATTACTTTTTTTAATATTACTATTCTG